>NZ_JAUTAJ010000002.1:0-300000 GCF_030818485.1 Pseudoroseomonas cervicalis
AGGCCGCCGAGCGCGCGGCGCGCGAGCGGCCGATGTGGCAGGCGCTGGTGAAATCCTCCGGCGCCAGCGCCGACTGAGCCGACCCCGGCCGGGCGGGCGAGACCCCTTCCCGGCCGCTCCTGCCCATGGCAGCTCTGCCTGCCCGCCCTTCAGGATGCTCCGCATGACCGACCTCGCCAGCCCCCTGCAGATCGCCCGCCCGCCCCTGCTCGAGCTGGGCGGCGGCCTGGCGCCGAAGCTGGGCCAATGGGCCCGCGCCCGCGGCGTCACCCGCAGCCTCGTCATCGCCGATGCCTTCAATGCCGGGCGGGTGGCGCTGCTCGACCTGCCGGGCGAGGTGCAGGTCTTCGGCGAGGTGAAGCCCGAGCCGGATGTGCCGAATCTGGAAAAGGCCATCGCCATGGCCGAGGCGGTGCGGCCCGAGCTGGTGGTGGGCTTCGGCGGCGGCAGCGCCATGGATCTGGCCAAGCTGGTGGCGGTGCTGCCCGGCAGCGGCCAGTCCATCCAGGACGTGGCCGGCCCCGACAAGGTCGCCGGCCGCAAGGCGCTGCTGGCCCAGGTGCCGACCACCGCCGGCACCGGCAGCGAGGGCGGCACCCGCGCTTTGGTGACCGATCCGGCGACGCGCAACAAGATCGCGGTGCAGAGCCCGCATATGCTGGCCGACATCGCCCTGCTGGACCCGGATCTGACGCTGACCGTGCCGCCGGCGGTGACGGCAGCGACCGGCGTCGACGCCATGGCGCATTGCGTCGAGGCCTTCACCAGCCGCAAGGCGCATCCGGTGATCGATCTCTACGCGCTGGAGGGCATCCGCCTGGTCGGCCGCTTCCTGGCCCGCGCCGTCGCCGATGGCAGCGACCGCGAGGCGCGCGCCGGCCTGGCCCTGGCCTCGCTCTATGGCGGCTTCTGCCTCGGCCCGGTGAACACCACGGCGGGCCATGCGGTGGCCTATCCGCTGGGTACCCGCCACAACATCCCGCACGGCCTGGCCTGCGCCGTGATCTTCCCGCACACCCTGGCTTTCAACGCCCCGGTGATGGCGGAGAAGACCGCGCTGGTGCTCGACGCGCTGGGCCTGCCCGCCAGCAGCGAGGAGAGCACGGTGCGCGAGGCGACGCACCGCTTCTGCGCGCAGCTCGGCATCGAGATGCGGCTGGGCGCGCTCGGCGTGCCGCGCGACGACCTGCCGGCCATAGCGGCGGAGGCGCATGCCATCCGCCGGCTGCTCGACAACAATCCGCGCGATCTCAGCCAGGCGCAGATCCTGGCGATGTACGAAGCCGCCTACTGAACCTCGCCCGGGCGCGGTGATGCCGCGCCCTGCCGAGACCTGACCGGGCAGGTGCCCGGCGGGGGCTTGGCCCGGCGCGGGGCTGCCCCGCCCGGCGCCAAGGCAACCCGCCGCCCCTCACGCCAGTTTCAGCCCCATCGATGGCGTGGCGGAAAGGGCGGATCATGGCGGAGAAGCTGCGGCACGAGGATTATCATGGCCCCTCCGGCGGCTGGGGCTCGGTGCGCTCGCTGGGCAACATCCTACGGCGGGAGGGCAATTCCGCCAGCACCGCGCTCGCCATGCGGCAGCAGAACAAGGAAGGCGGCTTCATGTGCGTCTCCTGCGCATGGGCCAAGCCGTCGCCGCCGCATCTCTTCGAATTCTGCGAAAACGGCGCCAAGGCCACCGCCTGGGATTTGACCAGCGAGCGTGTCGCCCCCGATTTCTTCGCCCGCCACACGGTGACGGAGCTGGAGGGCTGGTCCGACCACGCGCTGGAACAGGCCGGCCGCCTGACCGAGCCGATGCGCTGGGACGAGACCACCGACCGCTACGTCCCCGTCTCCTGGCAGAAGGCCTTCGCCGAGATCGGCGCGGAATTGCGCGCCATGCAGCCGGACGAGGCGATCTTCTACGCCTCCGGCCGCGCCAGCAACGAGGCCTCCTATCTGTGGCAGCTGATGGCGCGCGCCTATGGCACCAACAACCTGCCCGATTCCTCGAATATGTGCCATGAGAGCACCTCGGTCGCGCTGCCGCAGTCGATCGGCGTGCCGGTCGGCACCGTCACGCTCGAGGATTTCGAGCAGACCGATTTCATCATGATCTTCGGGCAGAACACGCCCACCAACAGCCCGCGCATGCTGCACCAGCTGGATGAGGCGTCGCGCCGCGGCGTGCCCATCGTGGTGATCAACCCGCTGCGCGAGCGCGGGCTGGAGCGCTTCACCAATCCGCAGAACCCGGTGCAGATGACCGCCGGCACGCCGACGCGGATCGCCCGCCACCTGCTGCAGCCGCGCCCGGGCGGCGATCTGGCGCTGATCGCCGGCCTCTGCAAGACGCTGCTGGAGATGGAGGACGCGGCGAAGCGCGAGGGTGGAAGCCCCGTGCTGGACCACGCCTTCATCGCCGAGCACACAAAGGGTTTCGAGGCCTTCGCCGACGCGCTGCGCAGCAAGGACTGGGCGGAGATCGAACAGCATTCCGGCCTGAAGCGCAGCGCCATCGAGATCCTGGCGCACGAATACGCCAAGGCGGAGCGGGTGCTGGGCGTTTATGGCATGGGGCTGACGCAGCACCGCGCGGGGGTGGAGACGGTGCGCATGCTGGTCTCCCTGTTGCTGATGCGCGGCCAGATGGGCAAGCCCGGTGCCGGCATCTGCCCGGTGCGCGGCCATTCCAACGTGCAGGGCCAGCGCGCCGTCTGGATCACCGAGAAGCCGGAGCTCGCCCCGCTCGACAAACTCGAAGAAATGTTCGATTTCGCGCCGCCGCGCGAGAAGGGCACCGATGTCGTCGAGGCCGCGGGCCGCATCATCGAGGGCAAGGCGCGCGCCGTGCTGCAGCTGGGCGGCAATCTGGTGCGCTCCCTGCCCGAGCACGGGCTGCTGGTGCCGGCCTGGCGCAGGCTGCGGCTGACGGTGATGATCACCACCAAGCTCAACCGCAGCCATCTGGTGCATGGACGCCGCGCCTATCTGCTGCCCTGCCTCAGCCGCATCGAGATCGACCGCCAGGCAAGCGGGCCGCAGATCACCTCGATGGAGGACAGCACCTCCTGCATCCATCCCTCGCGCGGCATCCGCGAGCCGGCGAGTTCCGAACTGCGCTCCGAACCCGCCATCATTGCCGGGCTGGCGAAAGCGATGCTGGCGCCGAACCCGAAGCTGGACTGGGATGGCTGGGTCGCCGATTACGAGCGCATCCGCGCGCTGATCGCCGAGACCCACCCGGAATGGTATCATGACTACAGCCGCCGCATGCGCGAGCCGGGCGGTTTCCACCGCGCCAACCCGGCGCGCGAGCGCGTCTGGAAGACCGAAACGGGCAAGGCGAATTTCCTGACGCTGCGCAGCCTGGACGGCAATCCGGACATGCCGCAGGTCGAGGGCACGCTGGCGCTGATGACGGTGCGCAGCAACGACCAGTTCAACACCACCATCTATGGCTATGACGACCGTTTCCGCGGCATCAGCGGCAGCCGCGAGGTGGTGATGCTGAGCGCCGCCGACATGCGGCGGCTGGGGCTGCAGGAGGGCGACCGCGTCGACCTCGCCACCGTCGCCGATGACGGGGTGGAGCGGCGCGTGCGCAACCTCCAGGCGGTGGAATACGACCTGCCGGAGGGCAGCGCCGCCGGCTACTACCCGGAATGCAACCCGCTGCTGCCGCTCTGGCACCATGCGCGCGAAAGCCATGTGCCGGCCGCCAAATCCATCCCCGTGCGGGTGGAGCGCGTGGCGGGCTGACCGCGCGGGCGGCGGGCGATGCGCGGGCGCTGGCTGCTGGCGGGGGCGCTGCTGCTGGCCGGGCTCGGCGCCGGCGCGGCCTGGATGCTCTCCGCCCCGCGCCCCGCCTTCGCCGAGGCCGAGGCGGCGCGCTTCGAGGGCGGCGACGCGGCGCGCGGGCGCCTGGTCTTCGCCGCCGGGGATTGCGCCTCCTGCCATGCCAGCCCCGGGCAGGAGGAGCGGCTGCGCCTCGGCGGCGGCATGCGGCTGGCCGGGCCGGTGGGCTATTTCCGCCCGCCCAATATCTCACCGCATCCCGAGGATGGCATCGGCCGCTGGCGCGGCATCGACCTGGCCAATGCGCTGATGGCCGGTGTCTCGCCCGGGGGCGAGCATTATTATCCGGCCCTGCCCTATGTCGCCTTTGCGCGCATGCGGCCGCAGGATGTCGCCGATCTCTGGGCCTATCTGCGCAGCCTGCCGCCGGTGGCCGGCCGGCCGCCGCCGCATGAGCTGCCGCTGCCCTTCCGGCTGCGCCGCGCCATCGGGCTGTGGAAGCTGCTCTATCTCGACCGCAGCCCGATCCTGCCCGACCCGGCGCGCGACGCGGCGTGGAATCGCGGGCGCTACCTGGCGGAGGCGCTGATGCATTGCGCCGAATGCCATTCCGGCCGCAACCTGGCCGGCGCGGTGGATCAGGCCACGCGCTATGCCGGCGGCCCCGATCCCGAGGGCACCGGCTATGCCCCCAACATCACCCCCACCGGCATCGGCCACTGGTCGCGCGCCGAGCTGCTGCGCGCGCTGGGCGAGGGCGTGACGCCGGATGGCAGGCGGCTCGGCGCCAGCATGGCGGAGGTGGTGACCAACCTGGCCGCGCTGCCGGAGGAGGATCGCGCCGCCATCGCCGACTATATCCGCGCCCTGCCGCCGCGCCCGACGACACCGCCCTGAGCGGCGGCGCTAGCGGCTGTAGAGGAAGGCGGCGATGTCGCGCGCCTCGGCCTCGCGCAGCGCATTGGCGGGCATGGCGGTGTTGGGGGCGAAGCGGCGCGGGTCGGTGATCCAGGCCATCAGATTCTCCGCCGTGTTGGGCAGCACCCCGCCGAGATAGACACGCTGGCGCAGCCCGTCGAGCGGCGCGGCGACACGGCCATCGGCGCCCGGCACGCCGGGGATGCTGTGGCAGCCGCCGCAGCCATGGCGGATCAGCAGCGGGGGCGCGCGCGACGGCTCGCCGCCGGTGATGGCGCGGGCGATCCCGATCCGCTCCTGCCGCGCGGCGTAGAGCGGCCAGGCCAGGCCGCCCGCCGCCAGCAGCAGCGCCGCCAGCGCCCAGCCGAGGCGTCTAGGCCGTGCCATGCACGGCCTCCCTCTGCGCCGCGCCGCTGCGGCGGATCCAGCGCGCCAGCAGCGCCAGCGCGGCGATGACATAGGCGATGCCGCCCGGCGCCCACATCACCAGCCCGGCGATCTGCTGGTCCTCCAGCGGCGTCAGCCCCCAGAGCGCCGCCTGCTGCGTCTGCTGCGCATAGAGCACACGCGGCGCGAAGGTCAGCAGCGCGCCGAGCAGCCCGGTGTGCAGCATGGTGGCCAGCAGATGCAGCGCGCCCAGCGCCGGATGCGCCCGGCGCAGCACCGCCCACCAGAACAGCAGCGCGGCGGCCAGGAAGCTCAGATGCTGGGCGCGGTGCAGGGCCGTGTCGGTGACGGTGGCGTCGAACAGCGGCGGCCAGTGCCACAGCCAGATGGCGACGGCGTGCAGCAGCGTGGCCAGGCCCGGCGCGGTCAGCCGGCGCAGCAGGCGCCCCGCCCCGGCGCGGCGCAGCCCGCGCAGCAGGCGCTGCCGCGTTCCATGCGGAAAGGCCCAGAGCGCCGCCGCCGCCGGCCCGCCCAGCACCAGCAGCGGCGCCGCCAGCACCATGAGCACTTCATGCTCGATCATATGCGCGGTGAAGAGATGCTCGCCCCACCAATGCAGCGGCGAGCACAGCGCCAGCAGCAGCGCCAGCCAGCCCAGCGCGTAGCAGGCCACCGCGCCGGCGCCGATGCCGCGCCCGGCGCCGCGATGGTGCCACAGCCGCGCGCAGCCGGCGGCGTAGAGCGTGCCCGCCAGCAGCAGCGGCAACATGATGACCGGGTCGAAGCTCCAGCGCGGCGTGTCGCCATGCGGGTCGGCGCCATGCGCCAGCGCCAGGCCGGGCGCCAGCAGCAGCAGCGCCCAGGGGGTGGCGGCGCGGGCGATCATCGCTCGCACCCGGTCAGCAGCAGCGCCGAGAGGCCCTGCAGCAGCAAAGCGAGCGCCAGCATCAGGCCAAGCCCGGCGCCGAGGCGCAGCAGCAGCGCGGTGCTGCCTGTGCGCTGCCCGGCGCCGCGCCAGGCGAGCCAGGCGCCGCCCAGAGACAAGGCGGTGAACAGCGCCGAGAGCCAGGCCCCCGGCCGCCAGGACAGGCCGCATTCGGCATAGGGCAGGATCTGGCCGAGCTGGGTGTTCAGCGACCACAGCGCCGGCGGCAGCGCCAGGCCGGCCAGGGCCAGCCAGAGCGGCGGCGCCCTCACAGCCGGGGCAGCCCGTAGATCAGCAGGAAGATCGGCGGCCAGGTCAGCACGACGAAATTCCAGTACAGCGCACCGTCGCGCACATCGTCGAAGCGGCGCGGATTCTCCGCATGGCGGGTGAACATCAACGCCGCCAGCACGAAGGTTTCCACCAGATCGGTCAGCACATGGGTCGTGTGCAGGCCGAGCATCATCCACAGCGCCGAGCCATAGGCGCTGTCGTCCCAGGACACGCCGAGCGCGGCGAATTCGTGGATCCGCGGCACCAGCGCCAGCGTGCCGAGCAGCGCCATCACCACCAGCCCGAGGCGCACGCGGCGCAGGTCGTGCCGCGCCGCCCAGCGCGACAGCAGCAGGTTGGGAACCAGGCTCAGCAGCAGCAGCAGCGTCATCAGCGCGCCGGGGCCGGGCCGCGGCAGCGGCGCGCCCTGCGGCGGCCAGGCGGGGGAGAGGCTGGCCAGGTAGAGCAGGATCGCCGCCATCAGCGCGAAGCCGGTGCCCTCGATCAGCATGAAGGCCAGCGTGCCCCACCAGCTGGGGCTGCCGCTGCCGCGGCAATGCATCGGCAGGCGGGAGAGGTCGAGCACCGGGCGGGGCGTCATGATTCATCCTCCGGGCTGCCGCCGGGCCAGAACCACAGGACCAGCGCCACCGCCACCGGCAGCGCGCCCCAGACCACCGCCCAGGGGGTGAAGACCGAGCCCAGCAGCATGGCGCTGGTGGTGAGCGCCGCGACCAGCGGCCAGAGCGACGGCCGGGGCGAGGCCTCGCGCGCCTCGGGCCGGGCACTCCCCGGGCTGGTGATCAGCAGCTCCCGCCGGTCCAGCCGCAGGCCGGTGGCCACCGGCAGCTCGCCCGGATGGTCCCAGAGCGGCGCGGCGCTGTGCACCACCGGCATCTGCGCGAAATTGTAGCTCGGCGGCGGCGAGGGCGTGGCCCATTCCAGCCCCGGCGCGCCCCAGGGATTCTCCCCCGCCGGCGCGCCATGCCGCGCGCTGCGCCAGGCATCGACGAAAAACAGCAGGAAGCCGGCGGCCAGCGGCAGCGCCGCCAGGCTGACGAAGAGGTTCAGCCCGTCCCAGCCCAGCCCCGGCGGATAGGTGTAGACGCGCCGCGTCATGCCCATCAGCCCGAGCAGATGCATCGGGAAGAAGGTGAGCTGGAACCCCAGGAACAGCAGCCCGACCACCCAGCGCCCCAGCCGCTCGCTCATCATCCGGCCGGTGAATTTCGGGTACCAGTAATAGACCGCGCCGAGCAGCGGGAAGACCGCACCGCCGATCAGCACATAGTGGAAATGCGCCACGACGAAGTAGCTGTCATGCAGCTGGGTGTCGAGCGGCACGGAGGCCACCATCACCCCGGTCATGCCGCCGAGCACGAAGGTGAAGAAGAAGGCCAGGATGAACAGGAAGGGCGTGCGCCAGACCGGCCGGCCGGTGCAGATCGTCGCCAGCCAGCAGAAGATCTGCAGCCCGCTCGGCACCGCGATCGCCATGGAGGAGGCGGTGAATAAGCCCTCCCCGCTGCGCGGCAGGCCGGTGGTGAACATGTGGTGCACCCAGAGGCCGAAGGAGAGCACCCCCGTGCCGAGCAGCGCCAGCACCAGCGGCAGGTAGCCGAAGACCGGGCGGCGGGTGAAGGCGGGCAGCATGGCGGAGATCATGCCGACCGCGGGGAGGAAGATGATGTAGACCTCGGGATGGCCGAAGAACCAGAACAGGTGCTGCCACAGCAGCACGTCACCGCCCTCGGCCGGGTTGAAGAAATGCGTGCCCACCAGCCGGTCGAGGATCAGCGCCGTGCTGGCCAGCATCACCGCCGGCATGGCCAGGATGATGACGAAGGAGGTGACCAGCATCGACCAGACGAAGAGCGGGATGCGGTCCAGCGTCATGCCCGGCGCGCGCTGCTTCAGCACGGTGACGACGGTGCCGACGGCGATGGCCAGCGCCGAGATCTCGGTGAAGCTGATCATCTGCGCCCAGATGTCGACGCGCTTGCCGGCCGAGTACTGGGGGCCGGAGAGCGGCACATAGGCGAACCAGCCGGCATCCGGCCCCATGCGCAGCAGGAAGGCGCCCCACAGCACCAGCCCGCCGATCAGGTACATCCAGTAGGAGAAGGCGTTCAGCCGCGGGAAGGCCAGGTTGCGCGTGCCGATCATCAGCGGCACCAGATAGGAGCCCATCGCCTGCATCACCGGCACGGCGAAGAGGAACATCATGTTGGTGCCGTGCACGGTGAAGACCTGGTTGTACAGATCGGCATCCAGCAGCCGCGCCTCGGGCCGCGCCAGCTGCCAGCGCATCAGCAGCGCCAGCACCCCGCCCAGCGCCAGGAAAGCGAAGGCGGTGTAGAGATAGCGCCGGCCGATCACCTTGTGGTCGACGCTGGCCAGGGCGCCGATCAGCCCGGGCCTCGTGTCCCACAGCCGGCGCAGCGCGGCGTCCAGCAGCGCGGGCTGCAGCCCGGTGTCGCGCAGCGTGCCGTCGGGCGGCGGCGTCCCGGCGCTCATCGCAGCCCCGCCAGATAGGCGGTGACGGCCTGCAGCTCATCGGCCGCCAGCGGCACCAGCGGCATCAGATTGCCGGGCTTCAGCGTCTGCGGATCGGCGATCCAGGCGGCGAGCGCGCCGCGTGTCAGCGGCAGCCGCCCCGCCGCCAGCTCCTGGCGCGAGGCCAGATGCGTCAGGTCCGGCCCCAGCGTCCCGGCCGCCGCGGTGCCGCGCACCGTGTGGCAGGCGGCGCAGGGCCGCGCCTCGAACAGCGCCCGACCGCGCGCCGCCTCGGCCTCCTGCGGCGGCGCGGCGGGGGCGCGCTGCGCCGCCAGCCAGGCGGCGAAATCCGGCGCCGGCTCGGCCACCACCAGCAGCGCCATATGGGCGTGCTGCAGCCCGCAGAATTCGGCGCATTGGCCGCGATGGCGGCCGGGCGCGCGGGCCGTCAGCAGCAGGGTGTTGTCGCGGCCGGGGATCATGTCCTGCTTGCCGGCCAGCGCCGGCACCCAGAAGGAATGGATGACATCCGCCGCCTCCAGCCGCAGCTGCACCGGGCGGCCGACCGGCAGGCGCAGCTCATTGGCGGTGACGATCTCAGGGCCGCCCTCGGGGTCGGGGTAGCGGATCTCCCACCACCATTGCAGGCCGCGCAGCGTGACCACCAGCGGCGGCTCGGCGCTGGCATGCAGCGGGCGGGTGGCCAGGTAGCTCGCCACCGAGAGGCCGATGACGGTGAGCGCCGTGGCCCCGGTCGCCAGCGCCACCGACAGCCCGGCGCGGCGCCCGGCCTGCGGCCCGGCCGGATGGCGGCGGCGCCACCACAGCCCGGCGGCCAGCACCAGCAGCACGGCCAGCCAGATGCCGCCCAGCAGCAGGGTGAAGCCATGGAACAGCCGCGCCAGCCCCTCGGCCATCGGGCCGGCCGGGTCCAGCGCGCCGGGCAGGGTGGTGCAGCCGCCGCAGAGCGGGATCGGCGCCAGCAGGGCGAGGCCGCGCCGCGTCACGGGCGCAGCGGAAAGCTGGCGGCGGGGGCGCGGTTCTCCGCCGGGCGGGTCTGCGGCCGGTCGCTGCGGCCGGGGGCCGCCGCCTCCACCCGGTAGCCGCCCAGCAGCTGCACATAGCCGGCCAGCTGCCAGATCTGCGGCGGCGTCAGCCGCTCGCGGAAGGCGGGCATGCCGCCGGGGCGGCCATCGCGGATGCTGGCATAGAGGCTGGCCAGATCCGCCCCGTATTGCCACCAGCCATCCAGCAGCGCCGGGCCGCGCCCGGCCACGCCCTGGCCCTCGGCATGGCAGGACTGGCAGCCGAAGCCCTCGAACAGCCGCTTGCCCTCGGCCAGCTGGTAGGCATTGCGGCGGAACGGGTCGCCGAGCGCCACCAGCACCTCGGGCGGGCGGCCGCCAATGCCGCCGGGCAGCAGCGCCACCTGGTCCAGCGCGGCGGCGAGGGGCGGATCCTGCCGCGCCTGGCGCTGCTCACGCTTGCAGCCGGCCAGCGCCAGCACCGCCGGCAGCAGCGCGGCCAGCCACAGCCCGCGCCGCGGGCGCTGGCCGGACACTCCTGGAACGCAACCGGACATACGCTGCCACCCCCATGGCCCGGTCCGCCGCACGCGCGGCGGACCCTGGCCTTAACCGGGGAGGGCGAAAACGGTTCCGGCGCCGTTTGCGGATCGCCGGCTCAGCCGGCGGTGCCGTCCCCCGCCGCATCGGCCTGGCGGTCCAGATGCTCGGCCAGGCCGGGCGGCAGCTTCAGCCGCTGCGCCAGCGCCTGCAGATAGGCGCGCTCCTCCGGCTGGTCCGGATCCACCGCCAGGCGGGAGACCAGATACAGCTCCGCCGCCTGTTCCTCGGTGCGGGCGCTGGCGGCGATCTCGCCGGGGCCGATCGCGGCGGAGAGCGCGTCGAAGACGAAGGCCTTGCCCTCGGCATCCAGCCCCATCGCCTCGACCCGGGCGAAGATGCGCTGATGCTCCGCGGCATCGATATGCCCATCCGCCTTGGCGGCGGCGATCATGGCGCGCACCAGCGCCAGCTCGAAGGGCTGGCCATCGGCGGCGGGGGCGGCCGGCGGCAGGTAGCGCGGCTCGACCCGGGCCGCCTCCTGCGGCGTCGCCACCGGGGCGGAGGCCGGGTTCTGCCCGCTGCGCCAGTTCTCATAGGCGCGGCTGGCCAGCGCGCCCAGCATCGCGGCGGCGCCATGGCTCAGCACGCCGCCGAAGCCGCCCTTTTTCTTCTTCTTGCCGCCCAGCAGCAGGCCGAGCACGCCGCCCGCCGCCCCGCCGGCGGCGAAGCCGCCCATGCTGCCGAGCCCGCCGCCGCCCCGGCCGCCGAGCGCCTGCTGCGCCGCCTGGCGCGCCGCCTCGGCCATGCCGCCCAGCCCGGCGCCGAGGCCGCCCGCCGCGCCGCTGGCGGGCTGGCCGGGATTCAGCCAGGGCGAGGCCCCGCCGGGGCGCGGCGCCGGGGCTTGCCCCTGGCCGGGCGCGCCGGGGCTGAGGAAGCGGTCGAGCAGGGTCTTGGCGTCGATCATGCGCCTGATGTCGGGAGCGCCGGGGCGGCGGACAAGATGGAGAAAGCGTCACCTTTGCGCCAGCGCCGGGCGCTGCCGAGCATAGGGCCGCAGCGGGGCTGCGGCGCCAAACGCGGTGCCGCCCTTCCGGAGCGGGGCTTCCAACCCGCCCGGCGAAGCGCGGCTCCTGCCCCTGCCCTGCCCGTCCTGCCCTCCGGCCCCCCCGCCGCCCGGCCCCGCCCCCTCCAGCGGGGCGGCAGGCGTTACCCGGCCGGGACCGTGCTGCCCAGCGCCCCGGGCGGCCGATCGGCATTGCCCGCCAACCGTCGCGGCCGCGCGGCATTGAAGAGGGATGCGAAGGCCGAGTGTCGAGGCTTCCGGGCACAATCGATGGAGGATCTGATGCGAAACCCTGACTTCGCAGCGACCAGGCGCGACCTGGTGATCGGCGCCACGGCCTCCGCCGCCGCGGCGGCGTCGGCGCCGTCGCAGGCGCAGCCCATCCCGGCCACCCCCGACCCTGCCAGCACGGGAGCACCCCCCATGGATGTCAGCTTCACCGTCAATGGCGTGCGGCACAGCCTGTCGCTCGATACCCGCACCACCCTGCTCGACGCGCTGCGCGAGCATCTGCGGCTGACCGGCAGCAAGAAGGGCTGCGACCATGGCCAGTGCGGCGCCTGCACGGTGATGGTGGGCGGACGGCGCATCAATGCCTGCCTGAGCCTCGCGGTGATGCATGAGGGCGACGCGATCACCACCATCGAGGGGCTGGGCCAGCCGGACCGGCTGCACCCGATGCAGGCGGCCTTCGTGAAGCATGATGGCTACCAGTGCGGCTATTGCACGCCGGGGCAGATCTGCTCCGCCGTCGCCGTGCTGGAGGAGATCAGGGCCGGCATCCCGAGCCACGCCACCGCCGAGCTCGACGCCGCGCCGCGCGTGACGGCGGAGGAGATCCGCGAGCGGATGAGCGGCAATCTCTGCCGCTGCGGCGCCTATTCCAACATCGTCGATGCGATCACCGAGGTCGCGGAGCGCCCGGCATGAAGCCCTTCACCTATGAGCGCGCCGCCTCCCCCGCGGCGGCCGCGGCCGCCGCGGCGCGCCATCCGGGCGCGAAATTCATCGCCGGCGGCACCAATCTCCTCGACCTGATGAAGCTGCAGATCGAGACGCCGGAGCATCTGATCGACGTCAACGGCCTCGCCCTCGACCGCATCGAGGCCACGCCGGAAGGCGGGCTGCGCATCGGCGCGCTGGTGCGCAACACCGACCTGGCCGCCGATGCGCGGGTGCGGCGCGACTACGCCCTGCTCTCCCGCGCCCTGCTGGCCGGCGCCTCGGGCCAGCTGCGCAACAAGGCGACCACGGCGGGCAACCTGCTGCAGCGCACGCGCTGCCCCTATTTCTACGACACCAACCAGCCCTGCAACAAACGCCAGCCCGGCAGCGGCTGCGCGGCGATCGGCGGCTACAGCCGCCAGCTCGCGGTCATCGGCCAGAGCGAGCACTGCATCGCCACCAACCCCTCCGACATGGCGGTGGCGCTGCGCGCGCTGGACGCGGTGGTGGAGACGGTGAAGCCGGATGGCACGACACGCGCCATCCCGGTCGCCGAATTCCACCGCCTGCCCGGCGACACGCCGCAGCGCGAGACGGCGCTGGAGACGGGCGAGCTGATCACCGCCGTGACGCTGCCGCCGCCGGTGGGCGGCGTGCAGATCTACCGCAAGGTGCGCGACCGGGCGTCCTACGCCTTCGCCCTGGTCTCGGTCGGCGTCATCCTGCAGCGCGACGGCACGGGGCGGGTGGCGCTGGGCGGCGTGGCGCACCGGCCCTGGCGCGTCGAGGCGGCGGAGGCCGAGCTGCGGCGCGGCGCCGGGCCCGCCATGGCCGCGATCCTGGCCGGTGCCAGGCCCACCGAGGACAATGCCTTCAAGGTGAAGCTGGCGGAACGCACCCTGGCCGCCGTGCTGGCCGAGGCGAGGAGCTGAGCGCCATGAAGTTCGACACCCCCGCCACCACCAACCCGATCGACCAGCTGCGCGTCATCGGCCAGCCGCTCGACCGCATCGACGGCCCGCTGAAGACCACGGGGCGCGCGCCCTATGCCTATGAGCAGCACGAGGCGGTGCCGGATGCGGCCTATGGCGTCGTGGTCGGCGCCGGCATCGCCAAGGGGCGCATCCGCGGCTTCGACCTGGCCGCCGCCCGCGCCGCGCCCGGCGTGCTCGCCATCGTGACGCATGAGAATGCCGGCGCGCTCGGCAAGGGCTCGCGCAACACCGCCCGGCTGCTGGGCGGGCCGGAGGTGGAGCATTACCACCAGGCCATCGCCCTCGTGGTGGCCGAACGCTTCGAGCAGGCGCGCGCCGCGGCGCAGCTGCTGCGCGTCGACTATGCCGAAGCCGAGGGCGCCTTCGACCTGGCGGCGGCGCGCGACGATGCGGCGAAGGTCCCGCAATCGGCCAGCGCCACCGGCGATTTCGAGGGCGCCTTCGCCCGGGCGCCGGTGCAGCTCGACGCCACCTACACCACGCCCGACCAGAGCCATGCGATGATGGAGCCGCACGCCTCCATCGCCGCCTGGGAGGGGGACCGGCTGGTGCTCTGGACCTCCAACCAGATGATCGAATGGGGCGCCGGGGATCTGGCCCGGACGCTGCGGATGCCGCGCGAGAAGGTGCGGCTGATCTCGCCCTTCATCGGCGGCGGCTTCGGCGGCAAGCTGTTCCTGCGCGCCGATGCGCTGCTGGCCGCACTCGGCGCGCGGGCGGCGCGGCGGCCGGTGAAGGTGGCGCTGCAGCGGCCGCTGATGGCCAACAACACCACGCACCGCCCCGCCACCATCCAGCGCATCCGCATCGGGGCGGGCCAGGATGGCCGCATCACCGCGATCGGCCATGAGAGCTGGTCCGGCGACCAGAAGGAGGGCGGGCCGGAGACCGCGGTCGACCAGACCCGGCTGCTCTATGCCGGCGCCAACCGGCTGACGCAGCTGCGCCTGGCGGTGCTGGACCTGCCGGAGGGCAATGCCATGCGCGCCCCCGGCGAGGCGCCGGGGCTGATGGCGCTGGAGATCGCCATGGACGAGATGGCGGAGAAGCTGGGGATGGACCCGGTGGCGTTCCGCATCCTCAACGACACCCAGGTGGATCCGAACGACCCGCGGCGCCCCTTCTCCCAGCGCCAGCTGGCCGAATGCCTGCGCCAGGGGGCCGAGCGCTTCGGCTGGGCCCGGCGCAACCCGCGGCCGGGCCAGGCGCGCCAGGGGCGCTGGCTGACCGGCCTGGGCGTCGCGGCGGGCTTCCGCAACAATCTGGTGATGCGCTCCGGCGCGCGGCTGCGGCTCGACAGCCGGGGCGAGGTCACGGTCGAGACCGACATGACCGATATCGGCACCGGCAGCTACACCATCATCGCGCAGACGGCGGCGGAGATGATGGGCGTCGGCATCGACAAGGTCACCGTCCGGCTGGGCGATTCCGGCTTCCCGGCCTCGGCCGGCTCGGGCGGGCAATGGGGCGCCAACAGCGCCACCGCCGGCGTCTACGCCGCCGGCATCCGGCTGCGCGAGGCGGTGGCGCGGAGGCTGGGCTTCAACTCCGCCGAGGCGGTCTTCGCCGAAGGGCAGGTGCGCGCCGGCAACCGCAGCGTGCCGCTGGCGCAGGCGGCTGGCCCGGACGGCCTGGTGGCCGAGGACAGCATCGAATTCGGCGATCTCGCCAAGCGCTACCAGCAATCCACCTTCGCCGGGCATTTCGTCGAGGTGGCGGTGGATGCCGCCACCGGCGAGACGCGCATCCGCCGCATGCTGGCGGTCTGCGCCGCCGGGCGCATCCTGAACCCGAAGACGGCGCGCAGCCAGGTGATCGGCGCCATGACCATGGGAGTGGGCGGCGCGCTGATGGAGGAGCTGGCGGTGGACCGGCGCCGCGGCTTCTTCGTCAACCACGACCTGGCGGGCTATGAGGTGCCGGTGCATGCCGACATCCCGCATCAGGAGGTGGTCTTCCTCGACGAGACGGATCCGGTCTCCTCGCCGATGAAGGCCAAGGGGGTGGGCGAGCTCGGGCTGTGCGGCGTCGCCGCCGCCATCGCCAATGCCGTCTACAACGCCACGGGGGTGCGGGTGCGGGACTATCCGATCACCCTGGACAAGCATCTCGACCGGCTGCCCGGCATGGCGTGAGGCAGCCGGCGGCCCGGGCCCTCAGACCACGGCGCGGGCCGCCCGCCGCGGCGCCGGCCGGCGATGCGCGGTAACGCAGAGCACGACGCTCAGCGTCACCAGCACGAAGGCCAGCACCTCGAGCGGCGTCGGCAGGCGCCGCTCCCAAAGGAAGCCGTAGAGCAGGGCGAACAGCGTCTCGAACAGGATCATCTGCCCGACCAGGGTCAGCGGCAGCAGCCGGCTCATGCGGTTCCACAGCGCATTGCCCAGGATCGAGGCCAGCACCGCCACCCCGGCCGAGACCGCCAGCAGATGCAGCCAGGGCGCGCCGCCCGGCGGCGCGGCATGGGCGCCGATCGCCAGCGGCACCAGCAGCAGCGCCTGCGCCCCGGTGACGATGCCGGTCAGCAGGCTCCAATCATGCGCCGAGACATGGCCGAGCCGGGCCAGCCAGCGGCTGTTGCCGACCGCATAGGTGGTCCAGGAGAGCAGCGCGCCGATGGCGCAGAGCAGGCCCGTCGCCTGGACCGCCAGGGAGGACCCCTCGGGGATGGCCAGGGCCTGCCAGCCGATGCAGACGGCGCCCGCCACGCAGAGCAGCAGCGAGGCCGCCAGCCGGCGCAGCGGCACCGCCCCCTGGTCGCGGCTGCCGATCACGGTGACGGCGACGGGCAGGAAGCCGATCACCAGCGAGGTCATGGCGATTCCGCCCAGCTGCACCGCGCTGGAGAGCAGGATGTAGTAGAGGGTGTTGCCGGTGAGGGCGAGCCAGGCCAGCGCCAGCCATTCGCGCCGGCCGAGCCGGCCGGCCAGGGCGCGCCAGCGCGGCAGCAGCAGCACCGCCGAGATCAGCCCGTAGCAGGCATAGCGGCCGATGGTCAGCTCGAGCGGGCTGAACTGCCGCGCCAGCTCCGGCGCCAGGAAGACCAGCCCCCAGAGCGCGCCCGCCGCCATGCCGCAGGCAATGCCCGCCACCGTCCGTCGCTGATCCGCCATGCGTCCCTCCCGGCCGAGGCCATAGCCGATCCCGCCGCGGCGGTCTTGCTCAGCCCTCGCGCGGTTTGGGCCCGGACTCCTGCGCCTGGCGGCGATAGGCGGCCGGGGTCAGCCCCGTCGCCCGGCGCATCGCCCGCGTCAGGGCGCTCTGGTCGGCATAGCCGCCGCGATGGGCGATCTCGGCGATGGACAGGCGGGAGCCGGCCAGCCATTCGCGCACCCGGCCGAGGCGCAGCCCGGCCAGCCAGGCGCGCGGCGTGCTGTCCAGCTCGGCGCGGAACAGCGCGTGCAGGCGGCTGACGCTGAGCCCGGCGCGCGCCGCCATGCCGGCGGCGGTCCAGGGTGCGAAGGGCTCGGCCTCCAGCGCCGCCAGCAGCCCGGCCAGCCGGGCGCCGGGCGCGGCGCCGCCGCCGGAGAGCGCGTCCAGCAGCAGCGGCATCCATTGCGCCACCGTCTCCGGCCGCGCCCGGTCGCGCGACAGCGACAGGCCCATATAGCCGATCAGGCTGGCGGCCTCGCGGCCCAGCGGGCGCACCCCGGGCGCGCGGCCAGCCGCTCGGCGCCGTCCGGGCCCAGGCAGGCGGGGTCGAAATCGACCACCAGCACCCGGTTGGCCTGCCGGCTGGCCTGCTCATGCCGCGTCGCGCGGTCGACGAAGCCGGCCAGGCCCGGGCTCAGCACCGCCTCCCGCCCGCCGATATCCATCGACACGGCGCCTTCCAGCGGCAGCACGAGCTGGGCGAAATCATGCAGATGGACGCTGGACTCCGCCCCGTAGGAGCGGATCCAGACCTGGGCTGGCACGGATCCGAGCATGCCGCATCCCATAGCACCGCCGGGCCCCGGCATCACCTGCCATGCGCTTCCCTTCCGCGCCGGCCCCCTTTCGCGCAGGCCCCTTTCGCGAAAGCCGGGGCTTCGCCACCCTGGGCGCCGGCAAGGGAGACGAGAGATGCGCATCGCCGTGCTCGACGACTATCAGCAGGTCGCCCGCGGGATGGCCGATTGGTCGGCGCTGGGGGAGGAAGCGAGGATCGACTTCCTCGACCGCCCACTGGCCGCGCTGCCGCTGGAGGCGGCCGCCGCGGCGCTGGCGGAGTATGAGGTGCTGGGGCTGATGCGCGAGCGCATGCCGATGCCGGCGGCGCTGCTGGCCCGGCTGCCGAGGCTGCGGCTGATCGTCACCACCGGCGCGCGCAACCCCAGCCTGGATGTCGCGGCGGCGCGCGCCCGGGGCATCACCGTCTGCCACACGGGCGGCGGCGAATCCTACCACGCCACCACCGAGCTGGCGCTGGCCCTGATGCTGAACGCGCTGCGCCATTTGCCGGGCGAGGAAGCGCGGATGCGCCAGGGGCTGTGGCAGGGCAGTGTCGGCCGCACCCTGCATGGGCGGGTGCTGGGGCTGGCCGGGCTCGGCCGGCTCGGCGGGCGGATGGCGGAGCTGGGCCGGGCGTTTGGCATGGAGGTCATCGCCTGGAGCGAGAACCTGACCGCCGCGCGCTGCGCCGAGCTCGGCGTGCGCCAGGTGGGGCGGGAGGCGCTGTTCCGCGGGGCGGAGATCCTCAGCCTGCATCTGGTGCTGTCGGAGCGCAGCCGCGGCCTGGTGGGCCCGGCCGAATTCGCGCTGATGCGGCCGGATGCGGTGCTGATCAACACCTCCCGCGGCCCGCTGGTGCAGGAGGCGGCGCTGATCGAGGCGCTGCGCAGCCGGCGCATCGCCGCCGCCGGGCTCGACGTCTATGACCAGGAGCCGCTGCCGGCGGACCACCCGCTGCGCGGCCTCGACAATGTCGTGCTCAGCCCGCATCTCGGCTACGTCACCGAGGGCACCTACCGGGTCTTCTTCCGCGACATGGTCGAGGCCATCGCTGCCTGGAAGGCCGGCGCGCCGGTGCGGCTGCTGGACTGATTCTCGGCCCGTGCTGGCGCAAAGGTGACCGCTCGCCCGCCGCAGCACGCCCGGCAAGCCTCTGTCCTGCAAGGGTTTCCTGGCCGGGCGCGGGGGATGCGCGCGGCTGGCTGGCGCGCCTCGGCCATGCCATAGCCATTGTTACAGATCTGCGCAGGACAAACCCCATGCAGCATGCCGGAGACCGCCGGCCGATCGCGGCGCGCAATTTGGCCCTGTCAGGCCGGGTGGCGGAATGGCTGGTGCGGCGCCGCGCCTCGCCCAATGGCATTTCCGTCGCAGGCATGGCCTGCGGGCTGCTGGCCGGGCTCTGCTTCGTGCTGACCGCGTCACTCCCCGCCCAGGCCTGGCTGTTCTGGCTGGCCGGCGCGGCGCTGATGCAGCTGCGGCTGCTGGCCAATCTGTTCGACGGCATGGTGGCGATCGGCCGCGGCATCGCCTCGCCGGTGGGCGAGCTGTTCAACGAGGTGCCGGACCGGGTCTCCGACAGCGCCGTGCTGGTCGGGCTCGGCTATGCGGCGGGCGGGCTGCCCTGGCTGGGCTATGCGGCGGCGCTGGCGGCGATGGCCACTGCCTATGTGCGGGCGGTCGGCAAGGCGGCCGGCGCGCCGTCGGATTTCCGCGGGCCGATGGCCAAGCAGCAGCGCATGGCGCTGTGCACCGCCCTCGCCCTGTGGTGCGCCCTGGTGCCACCCAGCTGGGAGGCGGTGGCGGGCTGGCCGCTGGTCACCCTGGTGCTGGCCGCCATCGCCCTGCTCTCTCTGCTCACCGCCCTGCGGCGCCTCTCCGGCATCGCGGCGGCCCTGCGCGCGGGGGCCCGGGCATGAGCACCGCCTTCGCCCATCCGGTGACGCTGTGGATCACGCTCGCCACCCTCGGCGTGGTGGCGCTGGCGGCGGCGGTGATCGGGGCGCTGACCCTGCTCGGCCGCGGCAGCCCGGCGCTGCGGCGGGAGCTGTGGCTGCGGCTCGGCTCCTGGGTGGTGCTGCTGCCGCTGATGTTCGGCCCCGTCCTGGCCGGTCGCGTCTGGACCATCGCGGCGGTGACGCTGCTCGGCCTCGCCTGCCTGCGGGAATTCGACCGCGCCACCGGGCTGTTCCGCGAATACGCCATGGTGGGCGTGGTGGTCATCGGCCTGCTGCTGGTGAATTTCGCCGCCCTCGACCAATGGTACGGGCTGTTCGTGGCGCTCGGCCCGCTGACGGCGGTGGCGATCCTGGTCGTCTCCATCCCGCTCGACCGGCCTTCCGGCTATGTGCAGCGCGTGGCGCTGTCGCTGGTGGCCTTCATGCTGTTCGGGCTCGGCCTCGGCCATCTCGGCTACATGGCGAACGACCCGGGCTACCGGCCGCTGGTGCTGATGCTGCTGGCGGTGGTGGCGCTGAACGATGTCGCCGCCTTCACCTGCGGCAAGCTGATCGGCGGGCCGAAGCTGCTGCCGCAGACCAGCCCGAACAAGACCATCTCCGGCGCGGTCGGCGCGCTGCTGGTCAGCACCCTGCTGGTGATGGTCCTCGGCAGCCACATCTTCGCCGGCACGAAGCTGGAGAGCCTGCCGAAGCTGGCGCTGCTCGGCCTGCTGATCAGCGCCGCGGGCCAGTGCGGCGATTTGATGCTGTCCTCGATCAAGCGCGATATCGGCATCAAGGATATGGGCACGCTGCTGCCGGGCCATGGCGGCATCCTGGACCGCTACAACAGCCTGCTGCTGGTCTCCCCGGCGGTGTTCCATTTCGTCAACTACCTGGTCGGGCTGCAAGGCACCGGCCCCACCCGCCTGCTGACCGGGGGCTGAGCCATGGATTGGGAGCTGCGCCCCGCCCGCGATGCCGGGCTGACCCCGCTGCAGCGGCTGCGCAGCCAGGGGCGGGAGGCCGGCATCACGGGGGCGCTGCTGCAGGGGCTGTGGCGCCGCGCCAGCCGGCTCTGGCTGCGCTGCGCCCACCGGCTGGAGATCGCGGGGCGCGAGCACCTGCCCGCCGAGGGGCCCTTCCTGCTGATCGGCAACCACAGCAGCCATCTGGACGCGCTGAGCCTGGCCGCCGCCCTGCCCACGCCGCTGGCCCGGCGCTGCTACGCCCTGGCCGCCGGCGATGTGTTCTTCGCCTCGGCCGGCGCGGCCACCTTCGCCGCCTATGCGGTGAACGCGCTGCCGGTCTGGCGCCGCCGCACCCGCGCCGGCGAGATCGACCTGCTGCGCCAGCGCCTGGCCGAGGACCGGCTGGTCTTCATCCTGTTCCCCGAGGGCACGCGCAGCCGCGACGGCGCCATGGCGCCCTTCCAGCCCGGCATCGGCGCGCTGGTGGCCGGCACGCCGATCCCGGTGGTGCCTTGCTATCTGGAGGGCGCCTACGCCGCCTGGCCGGCCACCCGCGCCCTGCCGCGGCCGGGCAGGCTGCGCCTGTCGATCGGCGCGCCGCTGCGCTTCGATACGGTCGCCGAGTGCAAGGAAGGCTGGCGCCAGGTGGCGCGCGATTGCGAGGCGGCGGTGCGCCGCCTGGGGGGCCTGCCCCCCGCCGGCTGAGGGCCGGCCTGGACGCCGCCTTGCGGTTGTTTCATCCGCCGCGGCCCGATTGGGCCTCGCCACCTGTCATGAAAGTGTCACACTTCTCCGCTTTGGCATGGAGGGGCGCGACATGGCGGTCATCCTGACCCTGCTGGACCTGGCGGGCACCGTGGCGCTGCTGCTCTGGGGCGTGCGCATGGTGCAGACCGGGCTGCAGCGCGCCTTCGGGCCGCAGCTGCGCGGCTTCCTGGCGCGGGCGCTGGGCAACCGGCCGCGCGCCTTCCTGGCCGGCATCGGCGTCACCACCCTGTTGCAGAGCAGCACGGCCACCGGGCTGATGGTCACCGGCTTCGCCGCCGGCGGCAGCGTCGCGCTGGTGCCGGCCCTGGCGGTGATGCTGGGCGCCAATATCGGCACCACGCTGATCGTGCAGCTGCTCTCCTTCGACGTGGCGCGGCTGGCGCCGCTGCTGGTGCTGCTGGGCTTCCTGCTGTTCCGCCGCAGCACGGCCAGCCGCCGGCGCGATCTCGGCCGCGTCGCCATCGGCCTCGGGCTGATGCTGATGGCGCTGCACCAGATGCTGGGCCTGCTGGCGCCGATCGGCAGCCAGCCCGGGCTGCGCGGCGCGCTCGCCGCGCTGCAGGGCGAGCCGCTGGTGGCGCTGCTGATCGGCGCCGCGCTGAGCTGGGCGGCGCATTCCAGCGTCGCCGTGGTGCTGCTGGTGATGTCGCTGGCCACCCATGGCGTGGTCGCCCTGCCGGTGGCGCTGGCGCTGGTGCTGGGCGCCAATCTCGGCACCGCGCTGAACCCGGTGCTGGAGGGCGCCGGCGCCGCCGACCCGGCCGCGCGCCGCGTGCCGATGGGCAATCTGCTGATCCGCGCCCTGGGCTGCCTGGCGGCGCTGCCCGCCCTGCCCTGGCTGGCGCAGGGGCTCGCCGCCCTGCAGCCCGACCCGGCGCGGGCGCTGGCGGATGCGCATACCGGCTTCAACCTGCTGCTCGGCCTGGTCTTCCTGCCGCTGCTGCCGGCCTATGCGCGGCTGCTGCGGCGCCTGCTGCCGGCGCGGCTGGAGCAGGAGGATCCGTCGCGCCCGCGCCATCTCGACCGCGCCGCGCTGGAAACGCCGGCCATCGCCATCGGCCTCGCGGCGCGCGAGGCGCTGCGCCTGGCCGATGTGCTGCAGGAGATGCTGCAGGGCATGCGCGACGCCTTCGCCCGCGACGATCGCGGCGTGATCCCCGAGACGCGCCGCATGGATGATGTGCTGGACCGGCTGAACGCCGCCATCCGGGACTACCTGACCGCGCTGGACGGCGCCGCGCTGGAGCCGGCCGAGCGCCGCCGCGCCGAGCGCATCCTGCTCTTCGCCACGCATCTGGAGCAGGCGGGCGATGTGGTGGACCGCGACCTGATGGCGGAGGCGGCCAAGCGCCTGAAGCGCGGCCTGGCGCCGCCGCCGGCGCAGCGCGCCGCGCTGCTGGCGCTGATCGACCGGCTGCAGAGCAATCTCGGCCAGGCGGCCTCGCTGCTGCTGACCGAGGATCTGCGCGCGGCCCGGCTGCTGGCCGGCGAGAAGGCGCGTTTCCGCGACATCGAGCGCCGCGCGGTGCAGGCGCATTTCGCCGGGCTGCACCAGCCCGCCGGCAGCGCGCCGGCCGATCCCGGCGCGCTGCCGCTCGATCTGATCCGCGACCTGAAGCGGGTGAACGCGCATCTGGTGGAGGCCGCCGCCTATCCGGTGCTGCGCGAGGGCGGTGAGCTGCTGCCGACCCGCCTGGCCTCGCCGCTGGATGGGGAGGAGTAGCGGCCATGCTTGCGCCCGCGCCGCGCCGGCGGGACAATCGCCGCCTCCGCCCCGGTCGCCGCCCATGAGCCTGAACCCCCTCCAGCATGCCGAGCACGTCACCGGCTGCCGCCAGTCGGCGCTGATCGACCTGTGGTCGCGCTGCGGCCTGACGGTCGCGATCAGCGAGGTGACGCGGCCGCATCTCTATGATTACGGGCGGCTGCCGGTCTCCACCGTCGCCATCACCCTCTACAATGTCCGCCGCCATGTGCTGATCGAGGATGGCCGCACGCGGCGCGACGCGCCGGTGCGCTTCGGCCGTTTCCGCATCGGCCAGCCGGGGCGCAACGTCATCGTCGACGCGGTGCCGGAGCCCGGGCGCGGCAAGCTGGTGCTGTTCTATCTGGGCGAGGCGCTGCTGCGCGAGGCCGCCGCGGCGCAGGGCCATGACCGCCCCGTCTCGCTGACCGACCTGGCCTGGGAGACCGAGGACCCCTTCCTGACCGCCGCCGCCTGCCGGCTGGTCGAGGCCAGCGACCGGCAGCGCCCGCCGGGGCCCCTGCTGGCCGAACAGCTGGCCTATACCGTGGCGCTGCACCTGACCGAGCGCCACGCCGCCCTGCCGCCGCCCCGCGCCGCCGAGATGCTGCCGCACCACGCCTTGCCGTCCCGGCTGCGCGAGCGGGTGCTGGCCGACCCGGCGGCGCCGCTCGGCATCGCCGAGCTGGCGGCGGAGGCGGGGCTCAGCCCCTCCGCCTTCACCCGCGCCTTCCGCCGCGCCAGCGGGCAGACGCCGCACCGCTTCATCCTGGAGCAGCGGCTGCAGGCGGCGCGTGCCCTGCTGGCGGAGAGCGACCGGCCGCTGGTGGATATCGCCCTCTCGCTCGGCTTCGCCTCGCAATCGCATTTCGGCGCCGCCTTCCGCGCCGCCACCGGGGCGAGCCCGGCGCGCTACCGCGCCGCGCGGCGCGGCTGACGCCGCTTTTCCGACAAACCCGCCGGGCGGCGCGCGGAACGGCGCCGGTTTCGCGAT
Organism: Pseudoroseomonas cervicalis; assembly: GCF_030818485.1. Classification (NCBI taxonomy): domain Bacteria; kingdom Pseudomonadati; phylum Pseudomonadota; class Alphaproteobacteria; order Acetobacterales; family Roseomonadaceae; genus Roseomonas; species Teichococcus cervicalis. The sequence continues at coordinate 23,704 of NZ_JAUTAJ010000002.1, forward strand.
AGAAGCCCGCACAGCGCGGCGACATGCTGCCCGCCTGCGCCCCGCCCCTGTGGACGGGGCCGGGAGGAACACCAATGTCGACATCACCACCGCCCGGCGCCACGGTCGCGCCGATCGAGGACACCAGCCTGACCGGCTTCTACAAGGACATGACGGTGCCCGAGAAGCGCACCTTCTGGGCCTGCGCCACGGGCTGGGCGCTCGATGGCATGGACTTCATGATCTATCCGCTGGTGATCGGCACGATCATCAAGCTGTGGAATGTCGATGCCGGCACGGCGGGGCTCGCCGGCACGGTGACGCTGCTGGCCTCGGCCCTCGGCGGCTGGGGCGCGGGCTATCTGGCGGACCGCATCGGGCGGGTGCGCACGCTGCAGCTGACCATCCTCTGGTTCTCCTTCTTCTCGCTGCTCTGCGCCTTCGCGCAGGATTTCAACCAGCTCCTGGTGCTGCGCGCGCTGCTCGGCCTCGGCTTCGGCGGTGAATGGGCGGCGGGCGCGGTGCTGATGGGCGAGACCATCCGCGCGCAATATCGCGGCCGCGCCGTGGGCTCGGTGCAATCGGGCTGGGCCATCGGCTGGGGCCTCGCCGTGCTGGCGCAGGCCGCGCTGTTCTCGCTGCTGCCGCCCGAACAGGCCTGGCGCTGGATGTTCGCGCTCGGCGCGCTGCCGGCGCTGCTGGTGCTGTATCTGCGCAGCTATGTGAAGGAGCCGGAGCTGGCGGCGCAGACCCGCGCGCAGAACGCCGCGCGCGGCGAGGCACCCTCGCTGTGGGAGATCTTCCGCGGCCCGATCGCGCGCACCACCATCCTGGCCTCGCTGGTCTCCACCGGCTGCCAGGGCGGCTACTACGCCATCACCTTCTGGGTGCCGCGCTTCCTGACGACGGAGCGCCAGCTCTCCATCGTCTCCTCCACCGGCTATCTGGCGGCGCTGATCGCCGGTTCCTTCGCCGGCTACCTGGTGGGCGCCTGGTTCGCCGACCGCTTCGGCCGCCGCAGCCTGTTCCTGGTCTTCTCGCTGGGCGCGGTGGCGGTGATCCTGGCCTATACGCAGCTGCCGCTGTCCAACCAGATCCTCTGGGTGCTGGGCTTCCCGCTGGGCTTCTTCGCCTCGGGCTATTTCTCCGGCATGGGCGCCTTCCTGACCGAGCTGTTCCCGACGCGGCTGCGCGGCTCCGGCCAGGGCTTCTGCTACAATTTCGGCCGCGGCATCGGCGCGCTCTTCCCCTTCCTGGTGGGCTACCTGTCGCAGACGACGACGCTGGCCAACGCCATCTGCATCTTCGCCGTCTTCGCCTATGCGCTGTTCTTCATCGCCGCCTATGCGCTGCCGGAGACGCGCGGCAAGGTGCTGCACCCCGATGGCTGAGCCGCAGAACACGGCGCCCGCCTGCCCCGGCCCCGCGCCGGGGCCGCACGGGCCGCGGCGCTTCGCCGTGCCGGCGGGGGCGGTGGACACGCATGCGCATGTCATCGGCCTGCCGCCCGCCTATCCCTTCGTCGAGGGCCGCAGCTACACCCCGCCGGCGGCGACGCCCGGCGAGTACATCGCCATGCTCGACGCCACCGGCATGGCGCATGGCGTGCTGGTGCAGGTCAGCGTGCACGGCACCGACAACCGGCTGATGCTGGAGACGCTCCACCAGCACCGCCAGCGCCTGCGCGGCATCGCCGTGCTGCCCCTGCCGGTGCCGGAGCGCGAGCTGGCGGCGCTGCAGGAGGCCGGCGTGGTGGGGATGCGGCTGAACATCCTCTATGGCGGCGGCGTCGGGCTGGAGCGGCTGGAGGATTACGCGGCGCTGGCGCGCGAGCTGGGCTGGCATCTGCAATTCCTGGTCGATGCGCGCGATCTGGTGCCGCTGGCGCCGCGGCTCGGCCGGCTCGGCGTGCCTTTCGTCATCGACCATTGGGGGCATTTCCCGGTCAGCCGCGGGCTCGACGACCCGGGCTTCCAGACGCTGCTGTCGCTGCTGCGCGATGGCGGCTGGGTGAAGCTCTCGGGCGCCTATCGCAACAGCGTCGCCGGCCCGCCCTATGCCGACACCATCCCCTTCGCCCGCGCCCTGCACGCGGCGGCGCCGGATCGCTGCGTCTGGGGTTCGGACTGGCCGCATGTGGCGCATTGGGGGCCGATGATGAATGTCGGCGATCTGCTGGATCTGCTGGCCGACTGGGTGCCGGAGGAGGCCGCGCGCAACCGCGTGCTGGTGCAGAACGCGCACCGTCTCTACGGCTTCGGCGCCGGCTGAGCCGCGCCGGCGCAACCGCCGGAAGGCGGGCCCCGTCTGTGCCGATTAGCAAGGCGGCGTCTCCAACACGGGAAACGCCGCCATGCAGCTCAACGACAAGGTCGCCCTCATCACCGGTGCCAGTTCCGGCATCGGCGCCGCCGCGGCGCGGCTCTTCGCGGCGGAGGGGGCGCGCCTCGTCCTCGCCGGCCGCGACCGCGCGCGGCTGGATGCCGTGCTGCGCGACATCGAAGCCCGGGGCGGCGCGGCCATCGGCCTCACCGGCGATCTGCGCGACCCGGCCATGGCCGCGGCGCTGGTGCAGGCGGCCGAGGAAACATTCGGCGGGCTCGACATCGCCTTCAACAATGCCGGCGACACCGGGCCGGCCCTGCCACTGCAGGAGCTGGCGCCGGCGCAGTGGCAGGCGGTGATCGACGCCAACCTGACCGCCGCCTATCTCGGCGCGCGGCAGCAGATCCCGGCGCTGCTGCGGCGCGGCGGCGGCTCGCTGATCTTCACCGCCTCCTTCGTGGGTCACTGCAGCGGCATCGCCGGCATGGCCGCCTATGGCGCCGCCAAGGCCGGGCTGGTCGGGCTGGCGCGCTGCCTGGCGGTGGAGCTGGGCGCGCAGGGCATCCGGGTGAACGCCCTGCTGCCCGGCGGCACCGACACGCCGATGTTCCCCGCCAACCAGCCCGGCGCCGCGCCGGAGATCCGCCCGGCGGTGGAGGGGCTGCACGCGCTGGGCCGTGTGGCGCAGCCGGAGGAGATCGCCCGCGCCGCGCTGTTCCTGGCCTCGGACGCGTCCAGCTTCGTCACCGGCAGCGCGCTGCTGGCCGATGGTGGGGCCAGCATCCGGCGGCTCTAGGGCCTCTCCCGAGTGCAGCGCCACCATTCCGGCCATGGCGGAGGGGATGGCAACGGGGTTTTCCCGGATGCGGCCCCGGCCGCTTGGCGCCGCCGATCGAGCTGATCCGGCCCCGCGGCAAGACGCCGCCAAAGGAGCCGCGGCGGAGGATTTCCGCCATTCCCCGGCGACACCAAGACGGTGCCAGGTGGCGCAGCCTTCGCCGGGCTGGTGGCTGGCGGCGCAGCTCTCCCTGCGCCGGGCCAGGGCAGGCGTGTGGGAGCGCCTGCCGCAGCCGGTTCGGCTGCGTGGCCTCGCGCTCGGGCACGCATTCAGGTCATGTATCTGCCGGCATTCACATGAATGGTCTGGCCTGTCAGATATTCGGTCTCCAGGATCATCCGTGTCGCCGGCCACAGTTCGTCTGGGCGCCCCATGCGCCCCAGAGGCAGATGCTCGGTGGGGCCCGCATCAATCGCCCTGGCCATCCTGCTCTCGATCAAGGCGGGCGCTATCGCATTCGCCGTGATCCGGTGCGGACGGAGAGCGGTGGCATAGGCGTGCATCAGGCCCTCGACGCCGCCTTTCGAAGCGGCATAGGCGGCCGAAAGCCCGCCGCCGGTGCGGGCGGCGGCCGACGACATGAAGATCAGCCGGCCACCATTGCGCATCATCTGAGGCCATGCCGCCTGCGAGACCAGAAACGCACTCGTCAGATTGGCATGAAGCGTCCTCTGGAAATGCGCGAGGTCGAGACGGTCGATCGGGCATAGCTCCCCGATGCCGGCATTGTTGATCACGCAATCGATGCGGCCGAAATGCGCGAGCGTGTCCCCGACCAGGCGCTCGGCCTCCCCGGCGATGCCGATATCCGCCCGCAGGCCGATGCCGTCCTTCAGCCGGGACAGCATCCGATCGACCTCGGCACTCTCCGAGCGATAATTCACCGCAACCTGGTGACCCTCCGCAGCGGCCGCGACCGCCAGCGCGGCGCCGATGCCGCGGCCGGCGCCGGTGATCAGGATGACCTTCGCCGAAGGGTTCTGGATGTTCCGCATGATCATTCCGACTCCTGGACCGGGTTCCAGCGGAGTTGCCTGGCGCGACGTGATCTCCGGCTCATGCCGCGCCATGACGCGCGCATCCGGCCGCGTCCCTCCCCGGCCTCCACCACCGCGCGGCCATGGCGAACCGGCTCAGGCGCGGATGGGCGCTGGCCGGCGCCGCGCCTCACCGCACGCGCTGCCATTCGATCTCGATGCGCGTGCCTTCCGGGCGCCGGAACCGCTCCCGCATGCGGTCGCCCGTCACGGCGAAGGTCAGCTCTTCCCGCGTGCGCACGCTGCCGACCCAGTTCGGAAAGGTCGCGCCCAGCACGCGGTTGCCGCTGAATTCGCCCCGCTCATCGACGGTGTAGGTGCCGAAGAAGCCGATATTGCGTGCCATGGCGTCGCGGTTCTCCGCATCCGTGCCCTGGCCGCGCGCGTCGGAGGCGAAGCGCGGCGTGTCGGCATCCGTCAGCACCTCGACGAAATGCAGATCGGGGGTGAAGACCAGCATGCCATGGGGCCGCGCGCCATAGGCGGGGATGTTGCGGCCGCCGGGGTCGATGGTGGCGGAGACCATGCGCCAGCTGCCCAGCACCTGGTTGGGCGCCGCGGGGCTGGCGGGCGGGCGCTCCGACGCGGTCTGCGCCAGGGCGGGCATGGCGGCCAGGCCGACGGCCATGGCGAACAGCGTGGGGCGGAGGCGCATGGGATCTGTCCTTTCCGGTCATGGCGCCGGGCATCCGGCGCGCGCGGCCATGCGGCGGCCAGGGCGGTGGCCCCATGCGGGACACCGGCCGGGCCACCCGGCTGCCCGCTATCTGGCGGCGCGGGGCCGGCCGCATAACCCGGCCGGCCCGGGATGCGCTGGTGAGCGATGCTCACCAATGGCGCGGCCGGTTCAGCCGGCGGCGCCCTGCCCCTCGATCAGCGGACGGCAGCCGGCGATCTCCTCGCCCAGCCAGTCCATCAGGGCGCGGATGCGCGGCGTCTGCCGCAGATCGGGATGGGTCAGCAGCCAGAGCGTGCCGGACAGCTCCTCCCGCGGCGGCGCCAGGCGCTGCAGGCCGGGGCGGCTGTCGCCGGCGAAGCAGGGCAGGTAGCCGATGCCCAGCCCCTGCTGCACCGCCGCGGTCATGCCCAGCACGCTGTCCAGCCGGGCGGCGATGCGTGGCTCCGGCACCGCCTCGGCCAGGCGCCGCAGCGCGCGGATGCCGGACAGCCCCTCCCCCGGCAGCACCCAGGGCGCGGTGTCGGGCTCGTCGCCCGGGCGGCCATACAGCGCCCAGGCGATGCGCGCGACGCGGCGGCCCACCAGCGTCTCCGGCGGGGCATCGCTGGCGCGCAGCGCCACATCGGCGTCGCGGCGCGACAGATTGGCCGCCGCATTGCCGGTGACGAGGTCGAGCCGGATGGCGGGATGCGCCTGCCGGAAGCGCGCCAGCACCGGCAGCAGCAGATCGGCCAGCAGGCTGTCGCTGCTGGCCAGCCGCACCTCGCCCGAGGGCGCCGGCCGCTCCCCGGCCAGGCGCCGCGTCACCGCCGCCACCTCCTCCGCCATGCGGGCGGCCAGTGTCGCCAGCGCCTCCCCCGCCGGGGTCGGCACATAGCCGGTGCGGTGCCGCTCGAAGAGCGGGCAGCCGATCTGCGCCTCGAGCTGGCCGAGGCGGCGGAAGGCGGTGGAGTGGTGGATGCCGAGGCGGGCCGCCGCCTCCGGCAGGCTGCCGGCGCGGGCGATGGCGTCGACCAGGCGGATATCGTCCCAGGCCAGGTCGCGGGCGGGGTCGGGCATGGGCCAGCGCCTCTGTCAGCCGCGCGCAGCCAGCGCGGCGGGCCATGCTAACCCAGGCATGGCCGCAATGCCAATCGCGGCGCTGCAAGGTGCCGATTGCAGGGATGCAATCGGTTTGCCCTCACGCCCGGCCGGTCCATGGCCTATCTGGAGGGCCAGGAACGGCGCACCCCGCGCCGCTGGAGATCGAAACGATGACCCGCAACGGCATCCACCACGTCACCGCCATCGCCGGCCAGGCGCGGCGCAACCTGGATTTCTACACCCGCACCCTCGGCCTGCGGCTGGTGAAGAAGACGGTGAATTTCGACGATCCCGGCGCCTACCACTTCTACTATGGCGACGCCGCCGGCAGCCCCGGCTCGATCCTGACCTTCTTCCCCTGGGAGCATGCGGCCCCCGGCCGCCAGGGCATTGGCGAGCTGCAGGAGACGGTGTTCCGCATCCCGCAGGCCTCGGTGGGCTACTGGCTGCAGCGCCTGGCGGCGCAGGGGGTGGAGCGCGCCGGCCGCTTCGGCGAGACGCTGCTGCGCTTCCGCGACCCGGATGGCATGGCGCTCGCGCTGGTCGGCCTGCCCGGCATCGAGGCGGAGCCGGCCTGGAGCACCGGCGAGGTCCCGGCCGAGCACGCCATCCGCGGCATCCACGGCGTCAGCCTGATGCTGGACAAGGCGGAGCCCACCGGCGCCATCCTCGCGGATGTGTTCGGCTTCGCCGAGGCGGGGCGGGAGGGCGATACGCTGCGCTTCCAGGTGCCCGGCCAGCCGCTCGGCGGCATCGTCGACCTGCGCGGCGTGGGCGGCTTCCTGCCGGCGCGGCTCGGCCGCGGCTCGGTGCATCATCTGGCCTTCCGCGCCGCCGATGACGCGGCCGAGATGGCGATGGTGAAGCGCCTGGCCGAGAATCACGGCATCCACACGACGGAGCAGAAGGATCGCGACTATTTCCGCTCGGTCTATTTCCGCGAGCCCGGCCATGTGCTGTTCGAGATCGCGACGGATGTCCCCGGCTTCGCCGTGGACGAGCCGGCCGAGCAGCTGGGCCAGGCGCTGAAGCTGCCGCGTTTCCTGGAGCAGCACCGCGCCACGATCGAGGCGGCGCTGCCGGAGCTGGGCTGAACCCCGCGGGACGAAAGGAGCCCGAGCATGACGGAGAGTTTGAAGGGCGAGCTCGAGGGTTTCGCCTATCGCTTCGAGCCGGGCGGCGATGCCGCCCCGCCCCTGCTGCTGCTGCACGGCACCGGCGGCGACGAGAACGACCTGATCCCGCTGGGCCGGGAGCTGGCCCCGGGCCGCGCTTTGCTCTCGCCGCGCGGCCGGGTGCTGGAGGCCGGCATGCCGCGCTTCTTCCGCCGCCTGGCGGAGGGGGTGTTCGACGAGGCCGATCTGGTCGCCCAGGCGGCGGCGCTGGCCGGCTTCGTCACCGCGGCGCGGCAGCGCCACGGGCTGGCGGCGCCGGTGGCGCTCGGCTTCTCCAACGGCGCCAACATCGCCGCGGCGCTGCTGCTGCTGCATCCCGACCTGCTGGCCGGCGCGGCGCTGCTGCGCGCCATGCCGCCGCTGCGCCAGCCGCCCGCCATGGCGATCCCCGGCACGAAGGTGCTGCTGCTCTCCGGCAGCCATGACCCGATCGTGCCGGCCGCCGGCAGCGCGGCGCTGGCGGCGACGCTCTCCGGCGCCGGCGCCCAGGTCACCCACCACAACCTGCCGGCCGGGCATGGGCTGACACGGATGGATCTGGCGCTGGCGCAGAAATGGCTGGAAGCTCAGGCCAAGGCGACGGCGCCCATGGGCTGAGGCGGCCGCGACCCGGGGGAACAGCATGCGCTACGCGGTCCTGGCGGATATCCATGCCAATCGCGAAGCCTGCGAGGCCTGCCTGGCGCATGCCGCCGGGCATGGCCATGACCGGCTGGTGCTGCTGGGCGACATGGTCGGCTATGGCGGCGATCCGCTCTGGGCGGCGGAGTTCGCGCAGGCCGCCGTGGCGGCGGGCGCCATCGCCGTGCTCGGCAATCATGACGAGGCGGTGGCGACCGGCCGCACCGGCGGCATGAGCGGCGACGCCGCCACCGCCGCCGCCTGGCACCGCAGCGTGCTGCCCCCCGCTTCGCTGGCCTTCCTCGGCGCCCTGCCGCGCGAGGCGGAGGCGGAGGGCATCCGCCTGCTGCATGCCGACCCGGCGGCGCCCGAAAGCTGGAACTACGTCACCGACCCTGAGGCCGCGCGGGCCGGGCTGGATGCCTCGCCCTTCTGGCTGACGCTGTGCGGCCATGTGCATGCGCCGCGCCTCTATGGGCTGACCGCCACCGACAAGCTGGCGGCACTGCGCCCGGTGCCGGGCCAGGCGGTGCCGCTGCTCAGGGCACGGCGCTGGCTGGCGGTGATGGGCTCGGTCGGCCAGCCGCGCGATGGCGATCCTTCCGCCTGCTACGCCATCCTCGACAGCGAACGCGGCGAATGCGTCTGGCACCGCGTGCCCTACGACATCGAGGCCGCCGCCGCCCGCATCCGCGCCGCCGGCCTGCCGGAGCGGCTGGCGGCGCGGCTGTCCGAGGGGCGCTGAGATGGCCCTGCCCCGCCTGCCGCCCGGCACGGTGCTGGACGGCTTCACCATCGGGCCGCTGCTGCACAAGGGCGGCATGGCGGCGCTGCACGAGACCACGCATCCCGACTGGCCCGACACGCCCCTGCTGATGAAGCTGCCGCGCCTGCAGGAGGGCGAGGACCCGGCCGCCATCGTCTCCTTCGAGATGGAGCTGATGATCCTGCCGCGCCTGTCGGGGCCGCATGTGCCGCGCTTCGTCGCCGCGCGCGGCTTCGAGGCGCAGCCCTATCTGGTGATGGAACGGATCGCCGGCGCCTCGCTGCGGCCGATGATGGACGAGCTGCCGCGCCCGGTCGCGGAGGTGGCGGCGCTCGGCGCGCGCATCGCCCGCGCGCTGGATTCGCTGCACCGCCAGCATGTGGTGCATCTGGATGTGAAGCCCTCCAACATCCTGCAGCGGCCGGATGGGCGGGTGGTGCTGGTGGATTTCGGCCTGTCGCATCACGAGCACCTGCCCGATCTGATGCGCGAGGAATTCCGCCTGCCCTATGGCACCGCGCCCTATATGGCGCCGGAGCAGGTGATGGGGCTGCGCGGCGATCCGCGCAGCGATCTCTTCGCCCTCGGCGTGCTGCTGTATGTCTTCACCACCGGCACGCGGCCCTTCGGCGACCCGCAGCGCCTGTCGGGGCTGAAGCGGCGGCTGTGGCGCGACCCGGTGCCGCCGCGCGCGCTGCGCCCCGACTGCCCCGCCTGGCTGCAGGAGACCATCCTGCGCTGCCTGGAGGTCGACCCGGCGCGCCGCCACCCCAGCGCCGCGCAGCTGGCCTTCGACCTGGCCCAGCCGGAGCAGGTGGCGCTGACGCCGCGCGCGGCGAAGCTGCGGCGCGATGGCTGGGCGGCGGTGATCCGCCGCCGTTTCAACCCCGAGGCGCAGCCGGTCTTCCGCCTGCCGGGCGCGGCGCGGCAGCAGGCGCGGGCGCCGATCCTGGCGGTCGCCGTGGACCTTGCCGACCCGCCCGTCACGCCCCCCGAGGCGCTGCGCGACGCGGTGCGGGGCATGCTGGCGACGCTGCCCGGGGCGCGGCTGGCCTGCCTGCATGTGCAGAAGCTGAACCGCATTACCCCTGACAGCGACCTGGACCGCGAGGGGCGCAACCGCCACGCCCTGGCCCTGGCCGGGCTGAAGCACTGGGCGGCACCGCTCGGCCTGCCGGAGGAGCGGGTGAGCTTCCATGTGCTGGAGGGTGTCTCGGTGCCCGGGGCGCTGCTGGACTATGTCACCGCCGCCCGGGTGGACCATGTGGTGCTGGGCTGCCGCGTGCCCGCGCAGCGGCCGCGCTGGTCGGGCAGCGTCTCGGCCGAGCTGGCGGAGAAGGCGCCCTGCTCGGTCACCGTGGTGCGGCCGCGCGCGGCGGACGATGGGTGGGCGGGCTCCTGAGCAAGACCTGTGCGTCAGCTTGGCTAAGACCTGAGCAGCGCCTCAAAATCAGCCCCTTTGGCAATCTTGCCAATCAATCTTGCAAGCTGCGGCTCTTTCCGCTGCACGCGCACAAAGTCCTCGGCCGTGCGTTTATCGACATACAGGACGCTGCAATATGCGGCGAGGGCAGCAAGATGGCCGTCATGCACATCACTTCCAGGGCGCTCTAGCCTAGCTTGTCCATGCACTCGTAGCGCTTTGGCGATTATCTGACTAGGCAACGTCTCCATCGGAACTGTCTTGAGGGCCGAAAACGACCGACCAGTTTGCGGCGCAATGATTCGTAGCTGGTTTCTGAACGCCGCTAAACGGCTGAGGTCGGCAAGAACGGCCTCATCTCGGATTTCCGCCTCATCCAAGCCCTGCTTCACAAGCATCGAAACGATCAGCTCGCGAACGGAAGTACCCGCGGGGGGCATCAAGTCGATTACCCCCTTCATAAAAGCATCAGCCATTGCATGGGAGCGCGCCACATCCTGCCGTGTAGCCTGCAAAGCTTCCTTAACCACACGAACGTATATCTCATCAATTCTTGCACGAATCTGTCTCGGAGAGTTAATTTCTGATTTCGACAGAGCTCCAATTGTTTGATTTTCATCAAATATCTTCATGGGGCCAAATGCCGAAACCATTTCGAGATGCATCTTTCGAGAATGCATTATTGGCCTGATATACTTCCAGATCCGTGCATCTTCTCCCACCGCCTGCACGCCTGGGCCTATCCTGAGTAACAGCTCCTTCGCCCTATCCCGGACGGAGGCTAGATCGCGCAAGCCTTCCGAGGCCGCCATCGCTTCCGCCGCGAGAATCTGCACTATCGAACCCAGCCCCAGATCATCTTTTGGCAATCGCAGAAAGGCAATCATAGGTAATTCTTGCAGGAGATGAATTCGACGAAGCGCAGCCTCGTCATCTTCGCCGCCCATCAGTTCTTCGACGTGATGCCAAGACAGAAGCGGAACCCGGCCATGTTCAATCAACCGCTCATGTAGACTTTGGGCGCGCTGCCGGCGCTCGGCATTGCCGCTCATGGTTGCATCCAGCCACTTAGCCCAGTGCGAGCTGTCGGGGGCTATGATCTCGGATGCGAAGAGATGCACAACAAAATTCCCCTGTGAGGCATGGCCTGAATCGACGCCGACGCCTGCAATGAATTGAAGTGCGATGAAACGCGCTCGACCATACTGGATCGAGAAAAAATTATGCCTCCTTTGTTTTCGAAGAATAGAGCATGATGAGCGATGTTTTAGGATCTGCCTTCTATGTTTCGGACGCAGTCATAAGTAGCTGGCTTCCCCTAGGCCGCGAACAGCCGCGCCGCCCGCGCCGAGAGGCGGCAGGGCTGGCCGGCGGTGAAGGCGCCCGCCGGAAGCTCGGCCTCCACCACGAATTCGGCCAGGTCGAGCTCGGCATGGTCATGCCCGCCGGCCGGGCGCAGGCTGCGCAGCCGGGCATTGGCCTCCTCCTCCGCCGCCGGCGCGACCTGCCAGTCATGCGCGCGGATGAAGGCCTGCACCGGCCCCTCCGGCGGCAGGGGCCCGCGCAGCGCCTCGTGCGGCAGCGGCGGCAAAGGCAGCGTGTCGAAATGCAGCACGCCCTGCCGCAGCTGCGCCGGCAGCCGCGCGGCGTGGCCGAGGAAGCCGGCGACGAAGGCGCTGGCGGGCTCGGCCACCAGCTGCGCCGGGTGGTCGAACTGGGCGATGCGGCCGCGATCCATCACCGCGACGCGGTCGGCCAGCTCCATCGCCTCCTCCTGGTCATGCGTCACGAACAGGCTGGTCAGGCCCATCTCCAGATGCAGCTCGCGCAGCCAGCGGCGCAGCCCCTTGCGCACCTCGGCATCCAGCGCGCCGAAGGGCTCGTCCAGCAGCAGCAGCCGCGGCTCGATGGCCAGGGCGCGGGCCAGCGCCACGCGCTGCCGCTGGCCGCCCGAGATCTGCTCCGGCAGGCGGCGCTCCAGCTCGGCGATCTGCATGCGTTCCAGCAAGGCGCGCACGCGGCGGGCGATCTCCGCCTCCGCCGGGCGCTGGCCGCGCGGGCGCACGCGCAGGCCGAAGGCGACATTCTCGAACACGCTCATATGCCGGAACAGCGCGTAATGCTGGAAGACGAAGCCGATGCGCCGCGTCCGCGCCGGCACTGCGGACATGTCCTGCCCGTCGATCTCGACCCGCCCGGCATCGGCGAAATCCAGCCCGCCCAGGATGCGCAGCAGCGTCGTCTTGCCCGAGCCGGAGGGGCCGAGCAGGGCCACGAATTCGCCGCTCCCCACCTCGAGATCGATGCCGTGCAGGGCGATGGCCGGGCCGAAACGACGGGTCACGCCACGCAGCGTCACGCTCATGCGGGATCTCTCCAGGGTGCGGTCAAGGCAGCAGCGCCGCGCGCGCCGCGCCGCGCTCCAGCACCGCCTTGGCGGCCAGGGTCACCAGCGCCAGCAGCGCCAGCAGCGCGGCCACCGCGAAGGCGCCGACGAACTGGTACTCGTTGTAGAGGATCTCGACATGCAGCGGCATGGTGTTGGTCTCGCCGCGGATATGGCCGGAGACGACGGAAACCGCGCCGAACTCCCCCATGGCGCGGGCATTGCACAGCAGCACGCCGGAGAGCAGCGCCCAGCGGATCTGCGGCAGCGTCACGCGGAAGAAGCTCTGCCAGCCCGAGGCGCCGAGGGTCGCCGCCGCCTCCTCCGCCTCCCGCCCCTGATCCTGCATCAGCGGGATCAGCGTGCGGGCGACGAAGGGGAAGGTCACGAACAGCGTCGCCAGCACCAGCCCCGGCACGGCGAAGATGATCTGCACATCATGGGCGGCGAGGAAGGGGCCGAACCAGCCATGCGCGCCGAACAGCAGCACCCAGACCAGGCCGGAGATCACCGGGGAGACGGAGAAGGGCAGCTCCACCAGCGCCAGCAGCAAAGCGCGGCCGGGGAAGCGGTAGCGCGCGATGCACCAGGCGCCGGCCAGCCCGCCCAGCGTGTTGACCGGCACGGCGATGGCGGCAACCAGCAGGGTGAGGCGGATGGCGGCCAGCGCATCGGGGTCGGACAGCGCCGCCCAGACCGGCGACCAGCCGCGGCGCAGCGCCTCGGTGAAGATGGCGGCCAGCGGCAGCAGCAGGAACAGCGCGGCCAGCAGCAGCGCCGAGCCGACCAGCAGGGCGCGCAGCCAGGCGGGCTCGGCGGCGGCCGGCCTCATGCGCGGCGCCAGACCCGCTGGGCCAGGTTCAGGGCCAGCAGCATCAGGAAGGACAGCGCCAGCATGGCCAGCCCGACCGCGGCGGCGCCGGCATAGTCGAACTGCTCCAGCCGCGTCACGATCAGCAGCGGCGCGATCTCGCTCCACATCGGCGTGTTGCCGGCGATGAAGATGACGCTGCCATACTCGCCGATGGCGCGGGCCGAGGCCATGGCGAAGCCGGCCAGCAGCGCCGGGGCCAGCGCCGGCAGCACCACGCGCCACAGCGTCTGGCCGCGGCTGGCGCCGAGCGTCGCCGCCGCCTCCTCGGCCTCGGGCGGCAGGTCGCGCAGCACCGGCTCCACCGTGCGGACAACGAAGGGCAGGCCGACAAAGCCCATGGCCAGCGCCACGCCGAGCGGGGTGTAGGCCACCTTGACGCCGAGCGCCGCCAGCGGCGCGCCGAGCCAGCCATTCGGCGCGTAGAGCGCGGTCAGCGCCAGGCCGGCGACGGCGGTGGGCAGGGCGAAGGGCAGGTCGACCATGCCATCCAGCAGGCGCCGGCCGGGGAAGCGGTAGCGCACCAGCACCCAGGCGATCAGCAGCCCCAGCGGCACATTCACCGCCGAGGCCGCCAGGGCGCCCAGGAAGGAGAGGCGCAGCGCCGCCAGCACGCGCGGCTCGGTCACCGAGTGCCAGAGGCCGAGCGGCCCCAGCTCCAGCGGCCGCAGCAGCAGGGCCAGCAGCGGCAGCAGCACCAGCCCGCCCAGCCAGACCAGCGTGACGCCGAGGCTGAGGCCGAAGCCGGGCAGCGGGTCGCGGCGGGTCAGGCGCATGCGGGGGCGCTTGTCCTGCTCATCGTCCGGGCTGGTAGATCCGGTCGAACAGCCCGCCATCGTCGAAATGCCGCGCCTGGGCGCGCTGCCAGCCGCCGAAGGCGGGGTCGTCGATGGTCGCCAGCTCCAGCCGCGGGAAGCGGTCGCCGGCGGCGGCCAGCGCCGCCGCGTCGCGCGGGCGGTAGTAGTGCTTGGCCGCCAGCGCCTGGCCTTCCGGCGCGTAGAGCGCCTGCAGATAGGCCTCGGCCAGGGCGCGGGTGCCGCGGCGGTCGACATTGCGGTCGACGACCGCGACCGGCGGCTCGGCCAGAATGGAGAGGGAGGGATAGACGATGTCGAATTTGTCGGCGCCGAACTCGGCGAAGGCCAGATGCGCCTCATTCTCCCAGGCGAGCAGCACATCGCCCTGGCCGCGCTGCACGAAGCTGGTGGTGGAGCCGCGCGCGCCGGTGTCCAGCACGGGCACGTTGCGGAACAGGGTGGTCAGGTAGTCCTGCGCCGTGGCCTCGCTGCCGCCGGGCTGGCGCAGCGCCCAGGCCCAGCCGGCGAGGTAGTTCCAGCGCGCCCCGCCCGAGGTCTTCGGGTTGGGCGTGACCACGGCGACACCCGGCCGCACCAGATCGCCCCAGTCGCGCAGCCCCTTCGGATTGCCCTTGCGCACCAGGAAGACGATGGTGCTGGTGTAGGGGGCGCTGTTCTGCGGCAGGCGGGATTGCCAGCCGGGATCGATCAGCCCGCGCGCGGCGATGGCGTCGATGTCATAGGCCAGGGCCAGGGTGACGACATCGGCCTGCAGCCCGTCGATCACCGCCCGCGCCTGGCGGCCGGAGCCGCCATGCGAGGCATTGGCGCGGATGGACTGCCCGGTCTGGGCGCGCCAGCGCTCGGCGAAGGCGGCGTTGAACTCGCGGTAGAATTCCCGCGTCGGGTCATAGGACACGTTCAGCAGCTGCGACGCGGCCTGGGCGGCGGCGAGGCGAGGCCAGGCCGCGCCACCCAGCGCAGCACCCAGCATGACACGGCGGGACACAGCAAGGCGGGTCATCCTGACCTCCTCTCTCCGCTGCGCCGATCATCCGGAAGGACGCGGCGCGATGCAATGACTCTCTGGGGCGTCGCGCGGCGCTCAGCCGAGCAGGTCGGCGTGGTAGCGCTGCGCCACATCGGGATGCGAGCGCAGGCGGCCTTTCAAATAATTGGCACCGACATTGCGGAAGAGCGGATTCTCCGGATCGCTCGCCGGCCCCTTCGCCTCGGCCGCCAGCTCCGGCGGCAGGTCGAGCAGCGGCACCTCGGAATCCAGCCGCGCGCCGAGGAAGAAGGCGATGGAGTGGCGATCGCGACCGGCGGGCGGGCTGACGACGCGGTGCACGGTGGCCTTCAGATAGCCATTCGAGGCCAGCTCCAGCAGCTCGCCGATATTGACGACGAAGGTGCCGGGCAGCGGCACGGCGTCGACCCAGCCTTCCGGCTTCTCCACCTGCAGCCCGCCAATGTCATCCTGCAGCACGAAGGTCAGCAGGCCGCTATCCTTGTGCGAGCCGACGCCCTGATCGGCATCGCCGCGCTCGACGCCGGGATAGCGGATGATCTTCATGGTCTGGTTCGGGCTGCCCTCATAGATCGGGCGCAGCGCCTCGGGGTCGCCCACCAGCGCCTCGGTGAAAGCGCGCACCAGGCGGATCGCCACCTCGGTCAGGCGCGCCTGCCATTCCAGCAGGGTCGGGCGCAGCTCGGGCAGCGCCGCGTCGGGCCAAAGGTTCGGGCCCTGCAGCCGCGCCCAGCCGGGCGTGCCGGGGCCGATGGGCAGGGCTTCGCGCTCGGCATGGATGTCGAACTGCTCGCGCCAATCGGGCTTGCCGCGGGTGAGCTCCAGGCCGGCGCGGTTGTAGCCGCGGAAATGCGGCGAGTGGATCATCTGCACCTTCAGCTTCTCGGCCTCGGGCAGCTCAAAGAAGCGGCGCGAGACCTCGCGCACCCGCGCCTCCAGCTCGGCCGGCACGCCATGGCCGGTGAGGTAGAAGAAGCCGACATCGCGCGCCGCCTGGCGCAGTTCGCGCAGGAAGCCGGCCCGCTGCTCCGGGCCGCCCTCAAGCCGGCTGATGTCGAGCAGCGGAAGATTGGTGCGCGCAGGCGCGTCGAGCGTGGCAGACATCGGCATCGTTCCCTCTGACGCGCGGCCGCAGGCCCGCGCGTGAACTGACAGAAAAAAGAAAGGGGGCCCGGGGGAAATTCATTTCCCCCGGACTTTTCTTGTTGTGCTCAGGCCGCCGCCCTGACGGTGCCCGCCGCTTCCAGCCCGCGCAACAGATCGGCGCGGATATCCTCCGGATGTTCGAGCCCGATGGAGAGCCGCACATAACCCGGCGTCACCCCCGTCGCCGCCTGTTCCTCGGCGGAGAGCTGCGAATGGGTGGTGCTGGCCGGGTGGATGGCCAGGCTGCGGGCATCGCCGATATTGGCGACGTGGTAGAGCAGCTGCAGCGCGTCGATGAAGCGCGCGCCGGCCTCGCGCCCGCCGGCCAGCTCGACGCCGACCAGCCCGCCGAAACCGCCGGTGAGGTAGCGATCGGCGCGCGCGCGGGCCGCACCGCCCTGCTGCGAGGGATGGATGACCCGCACCACTTCCGGCCGCTTCGCCAGCCAGGCGGCGATCTCGGCGGCGGTGTCGCTGTGGCGGCGGATGCGCAGCGGCAGGGTCTCGATGCCCTGCAGGATCTGGAAGGCGTTGAAGGGCGAGAGCGGCGCGCCGAGATCGCGCTGCACCGAGGAGCGCACGGCGGCGATGTAGGGCTGCACGCCGAGCTTCGGCGCCGCCTCCACCCAGATGGCGCCGTGATAGGAAGGGTCGGGCTCGGTCAGCAGCGGCTGGCGCGCGGGGTGTGCGGACCAGTCGAAATTCCCGCCATCGATGATGGCGCCGGCGATGGTGGTGCCGTGGCCGCCGAGATATTTCGTCGCGGAATAGACCACGATCGCCGCGCCATGCGCGAAGGGCCGCGCCAGTAGGGGTGCGGCGGTGTTGTCGAGGATCAGCGGAATGCCGAGCGGGCGGCCGATCGCCGCGACCTCGGCGATCGGGAAGGCGACGAGCTTCGGGTTGGGCAGGGTCTCGCCGTAATAGGCGCGGGTGCGGTCATCGGTGGCGCGGCGGAAATTCTCCGGATCGGCGGGGTCGACGAAACGCACCTCGATGCCCTGGCGCTTCAGCGTGTTGGCGAAGAGGTTCCAGGTGCCGCCATAGAGATCGGTGGAGGAGACGATGTTGTCCCCGGCGCGCGCCAGCGCCAGCACGGCGAAGGCCGAGGCCGCCTGACCGGAGCCGAGGGCCAGCGACGCAGCGCCGCCCTCCAGCGCGGCCAGGCGCTGCTCCAGCACATCGACCGTCGGGTTGCCGGTGCGGGAATAGATGAAGCCCAGCTGCTCCAGCGCGAAGAGGGAGCGGGCATGCTCGCTGCTCTCGAACTGGAAGGAGGTGGTCTGGTAGATCGGCACGGCCACCGCGCCATTCTCCGGCGCGGCGCGCCAGCCGGCATGCAGGGCCAGGGTCTCGGGATGCAGTGTCTCAGGGTGCCGGCGTTTCTCGCTCATGCGGGCGTTTCCTTCTGCGTCAGTCGGAGAGGCCGAGCAGCGACAGCGCCTGGCGGCGCAGCGCCACCAGATGCGGGTCGTCGCGATGCCGCGGATAGGGGCGGTCCACCACCAGCTCGGCGGTGATGCGGGCCGGGCGGGGCGAGAAGACGATGACGCGCTGCGCCAGGATCAGCGCCTCCTCGACATCATGCGTCACCAGCAGCGCGGTGAGGCCGGAGCGCTGCCACAGCCGCACCAGCTCGGCCTGCATCGACAGCCGCGTCAGGCTGTCGAGCTTGCCCAGCGGCTCGTCCAGCAGCAGCAGGCGCGGGTCGTTGACCAGCGCGCGGGCGAGCGCCACGCGCTGCGACATGCCGCCCGAGAGCTGGTGCGGATAGGCGGTTTCGAACCCCGTCAGCCCGACCAGGTCGATGGCTTCCTGGATGCGGTGGCCATGGCTTTTCAGCAGGCCGCGCGCCTCCAGCCCCAGCGCTACATTGGCGCGCACGGTGCGCCAGGGGTAGAGCGTCGGGTCCTGGAAGACCAGGACGCGGGAGGGGTCGGGCCGGTCGATCACCGCGCCATCGCCCAGCACCTGGCCGGAGACGGGGCGGTCGAGCCCGGCCAGCAGGCGCAGCAGGGTCGATTTGCCGCAGCCTGAGGGGCCGAGGAGGGCGACGAACTCGCCCGGCCGGACATCGAGCGAGACATCCTCCAGCACCGGCAGCGGCCGGCCCTCGAGCTGGAATTCCTGATGGGCGTTGCGGATCGCCACCGCCATGCCGGCGGCGTCGGGCGTCTGTCGCAGGGCGCTGCTCACCACCGGACGGTCCCCTTCTGCCAGGCGAGCACGCGGTCGCGGCCCTTGAACAGCAGGGTGACGAGGGTGGAGCACATCAGCGCCATCACCAGCAGCGCGGCATACATGTTGCCATAGGCGGCCCAGCCCTGGGCCCATTGCAGATACCAGCCGAGGCCGGCCTTCACGCCCAGCATCTCGGCCACGACGAGCACGGAGAAGGAGGCGCCGAGGCCCATGAACAGGCCGACAAAGACCTGCGGCAGCGCCGCCGGCACCGCCACCTTCAGCACCAGGAAGCGCTGCGAGGCACCGAGGGTGCGGGCGATGTCGTAATAGGCCTTGTTGACGCCGGCGACGCCCGACCAGGTCAGCACGGTGACCGGGAACCAGGTGGCCAGCGCCACCAGGAAGGTGCTGGCGCTGCCCGAGGAAGGGAAGGCGAAGAAGGCGACCGGCAGCCAGGCGGTGGCCGGCAGCGGCCCGACCAGGCGCAGCACCGGATGCACCCAGTAGCCGATGGCGCGCGACCAGCCGAGCGCGACGCCGGCCACGAAACCCGCCGCGGCGCCGATGGCGTAGCCGGTGAGCAGCAGCCAGAGCGAGCGGAGGACACTTTCGCCGAGGCGCGGCCAATCCTCCAGATAGACTTCCAGCAGCCCCTGGGGCGAGGCGAAGAAGGGCAGCGGCAGCAGGGCGTATTTCGCCGTCACCAGCTCCCAGCCGGCGAGCGCCAGGCCGAGCACGGTGAGCCAGGGCCCGGCCAGGCGCAGGCGCTGCCCGGCGCGGCCGAGCCAGGGCGCGCTAAAGGCGGCCAGCAGCAGCGCCGCGCCCAGCAGCGCGGCGCCGAGGCCGAGCTCCTGGGTGCGGCCGACCTCGATCTCATCGGGCAGCAGGAAGGTGACCAGGCCGGCGGCGAGCCAGGCGAGGCCGGCCAGCAGCCCGCCCCACCACAGGCCCGGCCGGGCGCGCAAGGCGAGGCCGGGGGCGACCCCGGCCTGGAAGGTCGTGCTGCTCATGCCGGGATGCTCAGCACATCGGCGGTGACACGCTCGGCGAAGCGGGCCGGGTCGGTATTGGCGCGCAGCACGCCGACCGCCTTCAGCTCCTGGGCGTAATACTGGATCTCGCGCCGGATATCGGCGCCGGCGGGGCTGTGGCCATGGGTGTGGCTCTGCAGCATGGCGATCAGGTCCTCGCGGTTCACCCGGCCGGGCGCGTAGTCCATGAAGGCATCGGCGGCGATGCGCGGATCGCTGGCCGAGAGGTGCTGCGCCTCGATCAGCGCGCGGGTCAGGGCGGCGACGGTGCGCGGCTCGCTCTTCAGCAGGCCGCCGGAGACGCCGATGATGCAGCAGGCCAGATTGGCCCATTCGCCGGAGAGGTTGGTGGCGACCTCGACCAGCTGCTTGTCGCGCACCAGGGTCCAGGCGATCGGGTCGCCGGCGGCGAAGAGCTGCGCCTCGCCGCGGTCCAGCGCCAGGCCGAAGACATGCGCCGGGAAGACGCGCCAGGTGACGTCGCGATCCGGGTCGATGCCGTTGCGCTTCAGCAGCATGGAGAAGAAGTTCTTGTCGGCGCCGGCCATGTCGGAGACGGCGATGGTCTTGCCGCGCACCGAGTTCAGGTCGGTCGACAGCCCGACGGCGGCGGGGCCGGCGAGCCGCATGCAGCCGCCATGGGTGCCGCCGGTGATCTTGACGTCGAAGCCCATCTCCAGCGGCTTCAGCCAGCGCAGCGCCATGCCGACGCCGGCATCGGCCTTGCGGGTGGCGATGGCTTCCAGCAGCGCCTCGGTGGAGCCGCCGAAATTCACCAGCTCCACATCGAGCCCGTGGCGGGCGAGGATGCCGCTGCGGCGGGCGACCTCGATCGGCGAGGTGCAGATGGAGGTGGCGTTCCAGGCGAGCGTCAGCTTGCGCGGCGCCTGGCCGGGTGCCGCGGCGCTCACCGGCGTCAGGCATCGACCCTCGCTGTCCAGCATCGCCTCGAAGGCCCGGCGCTCGGCGCTGAGCGGCATGAAGCCGGCCAGCGGCATGGCGAGGCCGGCGGAGCCGAGGGCGGCCAGCAGCCGGCGGCGCGGCAGCGTGGCGTTCCCCTGCGGGGCGGGGGCGGGGCGGAAGGGCATGGCGCCTCCTGGCAGCGATACCACGGTGTGGATTCGCGTTTTGAACCGGAGGAGATTAGAAATTCACAGTTACAACTGAGTCAATAAGTTTATTTCGCGCCGCAACAGCCCCCGAGCCCTCCGGACCCTGCGTAGCCGGACCAAACCCGCCGATAAAACCACGAAAAAAGATCGCGAAAAAAACCCGTGCAGCGCCCCGCCTCCCCACCGAACGGCGGCAGCCCGAAAAAAAACCTCCGCACCCGGGGGGTGCGGAGGTCGGTCGGGGGAAAAGGGCCCGGGGGTCAGGCGGCGCGGACCTCGGTGACGAAATTGCCGACCTCGCCCGTCAGGTGCTCGGCCTGGCGCGACAGCTCGGAGGCGGCGGCCAGCACCTGCTGGGCGGCGGCGCCGGTCTCGGCCGAGCCCTGGCGCAGCGCATCGACATTGCTGCTGACCTGCTCGGTCGCCTGGGCGGTGTGCTGCACGGTGCGGGCGATCTCGGTGGTGGCGCTGCTCTGCTCCTCCACCGCCGCGGCGATGGCCACCGCGATGCTGCTGACCTCCTCGATGGTGCGGGAGATCTCGCCAATGGCGGCGACCGCCTGCTGCGTCGCCGCCTGGATCTGGCCGATCTGGCTGCCGATCTCCTCGGTCGCCTTGGCGGTCTGCCCGGCCAGCGACTTCACCTCGGAGGCGACGACGGCGAAGCCCTTGCCGGCCTCGCCGGCGCGCGCCGCCTCGATGGTGGCGTTCAGGGCGAGGAGGTTGGTCTGGCCGGCGATGTCGGAGATCAGCTTGACCACATCGCCGATCTTCTGCGCGCCGGCGGCGAGCGTCTGCACGGTGGCGTCGGTGCGCTGCGCGTCCTCCACGGCGCGGCCGGCGACCTGCGTCGCCTGGCCGACCTGGCGGCTGATCTCCTGGATCGAGGCGGCCAGCTCCTCGGCCGCGGCGGCGACGGTGCGCACGCCGCCGCTGGCCTCGCCGGCGGCGCCCGCCACCAGCCCGGCCTGGTCATTGGTGGCACCCGCCGTGCTGGTCATGGAGCGGGCGGTCGCCTCCAGCTCGGAGGAGGCGGAGGAGACGATGCCGACCATCTCGCCCACCTTGCCCTCGAAGCCGCGCACCAGCGCCTCCAGCCGGGCGGCGCGGCGGGCGCGCTCGGCCTGGGCGGCGGCCTCGGCCTCCTGCATGCGCACGCGCTCGATGGAGTTCTGGCGCAGCACCTCGACGGCCTGGGCCATCTCGCCCACCTCGTCGTCGCGGCCGGCATGCGGCACGGCCTGGTCCAGCGCGCCGGCGGCGATGCCGGTGACGCTGGCGGTCAGCTCCCGCACCGGGGCGACCAAGCGACGCAGCAGCAGCAGCACGCCGCCGAGCGCCGCCAGCACCGCCAGCAGGGCCAGGCCCAGGCTGACCACCAGGTTGAACTGCGCGGTGGCCGCGGCGGTGTCGCCGCGATGCACCGCCTCGTCCAGCGCGGCGTCGCGCAGCGGCACCAGCTTGGCCAAAGCGGGCGCGGTCCAGCCGGCGAAATCGGCGCTGGTCATCGGCCAGGCCGGCGGGTTGGCCGGGGTGGCCAGGCGAAGCTGCGCCACCTGCAGCACGGCGCGGTAGCGCGGCTCCTCGCGGTCGAAATACTCGGTGCGGGCGCGGGCCATGGCGGCGTCCAGCCCCGGATTGCCGAGCGCCGCGGCCAGCCGCTCGGTCGCGTCCCAGGCCTGGGCGATGCGGCCATTCAGCACCAGCCCGTCGGCGACGCGGCCGGCGTCCAGCGTGGGGGCGGCCAGGATCTCGCGGATCAGCAGGCTGCGGCCGCCGGCATCGTCGCGCGCCGCCATGGCCAGCCGCGCCGCCTGGGCCAGCAGCGCCACGGCGGGGGCGGAGCTGGCGATGCGCGCCTCGGCGGTGCGGGCGACGCCTTCCATGCGGTCGCCGGCCTCGGTGCGGTTGGCCAGCACGGCGGTCACCAGCGCCTCGTCGCCGCGGCTGCGGGAGACGGCCTCGGCGACACGGGCGCGCAGCCGGATCATGGCCTGCAGCGTCTGCTCGACCGGGCCGGCATCCAGCCCCTCGGCCGCCACATTGTCGCGGGCGTTGCGCAGCGCGGTGTCGGTGGCCCGGGCGCTGGCCTCCAGCACCGCCGCATCCGCCCGGCCGCTGCGCGCGGCGCTGGTCAGCAGCCCGCTCTCCACCGCCAGCGCGGTGTAGGCGCGCAGCGCCTCGCTGACCACGCGGGTGGAGATGGTGGCCTGCTCGGCCATGCGCCAGGACGACCAGGCGCGGCTGGCCTGCCAGCTCAACCCTGCCGCACCCGGCAGGGCAATGGCGGTGAAGCCGGCGAGCAGAAGGGTACGGATACGCATGTGGCTAGTCCTCCAATGCACGCCTTCTGCACCCCGATCGTTAATCACTGCTGAATCCGCCCAAGCGAAACCCAAGCAATTCAAGCGAATCCGGTCCCATTTTTATTCAGACTTGTGCGCAGAACTGTATTCAGTTACGCCAGCGTGGTGACCGAGAGCCCCGCCCCCGCCCGCACCGCCGACCGTGTGCATGAGCTGGTCAAGGCCATGGCCGTCACCTACCGCCTGCCGCCGGGCGAGCGGATCAACGAGGTGGAGCTGGCCCGGCTGCTCGGCGTCAGCCGCACCCCGCTGCGGGAGGCGCTGAACCGCCTGGCGGCGGAGGGCTTTCTCAGCGCCACGGCGCATCGCGGCTACAGCGTGCGGCCGCTGGACCCGGCGCAGGTGATGGCGCTCTACGAATACCGCGCGGTGCTGGAGACGGGGGCGCTGCGCCTGGCCTGCCTGCGCGCCGGCGATGCCGAGATCGCGGAGCTGACCGCCTTCGCCGAGCGCAGCCGCGACGCGCCGGAGGGCGACCGCCACGCGCTGCGCCTGCTGGCGCTGGACGAGGCCTTCCATGAGCGCCTGGCCGCCCTGTCGGGCAATGCGGAAATGCTGCGGGCGCTGCGGGCGCTGAACGAGCGGATCCGCTTCATCCGCTGGATCGACATGCGCGAGGGGCGGCGCGACGTGACGCAGCAGGAGCATCTGCGCATCCTGGCGCATCTGGCGGCGCGCGAGGCGGAGCCGGCCTGCCGGCTGATGCAGCGCCATATCGCGCGCCGGCTGGACCAGATCGGCGCCATGATCCGCGCCGGCTTCGCCGAGATCTACACCGGCAACGCCCTGGCCGCCGCCGCCGGGCTGCCCGCCGAACCGCCCTTTCCCACCCCACATCCCAGCCAGGAGAAGGAATGACCATGCGCGCGATCTTCGTGGATGCCGGCGAGGCCCTGGGCGCGGTGATGCGCCGCCTGCGGCGCGACACCGACATGGACGTCACCATCAATGTCCAGCCCGATGTGACGCCGGAGCAGCTGCCGGCGCTGGTCGCGGGGCATGACATCGTCATCATCGACCACACCGCGCTGCCCACCGCCATCGCGAAGCAGATCCCCTCGCTGAAGCATGTGGTGTTCCTCGGCACCGGGGCGCGCAGCTACATGAACCCCGAGGAGCTGAAGGCCGAGTGCGGCATCGAGGTGCACATCATCAAGGGCTATGGCGACACCGCCGTGGCCGAGATGGCCTTCACCCTGATGTGGGTCGCCGCCAAGGGCATTGCGCGGATGGATCGCGGCATGCGCAACGGCCAGTGGCTGCGCACCGATGGCGTGGAGCTGACCGGCAAGACGGTCGGCCTGCTGGGCTATGGCGGCATCGCCGCCGAGATGGCGCGGCTCTGCCGCGGCGCCGGCATGAAGGTGATCGCCTGGAACCGCTCGCCCAAGACCGCCGAGGGCGTCGAATTCGTCGAGCTCGACCGGCTGCTGGCCGAGAGCGACGTGCTTTCCATCCACCTGCTGCTGAATGACGAGACGCGCGGTTTCCTCTCGGCCGAGAAGCTGGCGAAGCTGAAGCCCAGCGCGCTGCTGGTGAACACCGCGCGCGGCGCGGTGGTGGATGAGGCGGCGATGGTCGCCGCGCTGCGCGAGGGGCGGCTCGCCCATGCCGCGCTCGACGTCTTCGACATCGAGCCGCTGCCGCCCGGCCATGTGCTGACCACGGTGGAGAATGTCACCCTCTCCGCCCATTCCGCCTTCCGCACGCCGGAGGCCAGCGACAACCTGATCGAGGCGTCGCTGAACCATTGCCGCCGCATCGCCGCGGAAGGGAAGTGAGCGCCATGGCCGGGATCACCCGCCTCGACCAGAATGCCCGCCGCTCGCGCGCCGTCATCCACAATGGCACGGTCTATCTGGCCGGGCACACGGCGGATGACCGCAGCGCCGACGTCGCCGGTCAGACCCGCCAGGTGCTGGCCAAGATCGACGAGATGCTGGCGGCCGCCGGCAGCGGGCGCGAGAAGCTGCTGAGCATCACCATCTGGCTGGCCGACATGGCGGATTTCGCCGCCATGAACGAGGTCTATGATGCCTGGGTGGTACAGGGACACACCCCGGCACGCTGCTGCGGCGAGGTGAAGCTCGCCCTGCCCGACATCCGCGTCGAGATCATGGCCATAGCGGCGCTCTGAGCACGTCGTCGGCCCTGCCCTTTCGGGCGGGGCCGGATCGCGGCGCGGCGGCTTTGCGCGGCGGGGTTTTCTGGCAGAATGCCCGCCATGCCGAGTGACACCGCCGCGCCGATCGCCGCCCCGCCCGCAACGCCCCTGCATGTCGCCATCCTGGGCGCCGGGATCGAGGGGTTGTGCAGCGCCCTCGAGCTGCTGCGCGCCGGCCATCGCGTCACCCTGCTGGATCCCGGCACACCGGGCGGCGAGCAGGCGGCGAGCTATGGCAATGCCGGCTGGTTCTCCTCCATGTCCGTGCTGCCGCCGAGCGCGCCGGGGCTGTGGCGCAAGGTGCCGGGTTTCCTGGCCGATCCGCTGGGGCCGCTGGCCATCCGCTGGTCGCATCTGCCGCGCGCCCTGCCCTGGCTGCTGCGCTACCTCGCCGCCGGCGCGACCGAGGCGAAGCTGCTGCGCATCGCGCAATCGCTGCGGCCGCTGCTGAAGGAGTCCCCCGTGCTGCACGCGGCGCTGGCGCGCGAGGCCGGGGTGCCGGAGCTGGTCGAGCAGCGCGGCCTGATGCATGCCTATGCCAGCCGCGCGGGTTTCGAGGCCGAGGCGATGGCCTGGCGCATCCGGCGCCAGGTCGGCGTCACCTGGCGCGAGGTGGAGGAGGCCGAGCTGCGCGCCGCCGAGCCGCATCTGACCGCCGATTACCGCTTCGCCGTGCTGATCGAGGAGGCGGGGCGCTGCCTCGACCCCGGCGCCTATGTCCGCGCCCTCTTCGCCCTGGCGCAGAGCCGGGGCGCCGCCTTCCGCCAGGTGGCGGCGCGCGGCCTGCGCATCGAAAGCGGCACGCTGCGCGGCGTTTCGCTCGCCGATGGCAGCGCGCTGGACTGCGACGCCGCGGTGATCGCCGCCGGGCTGCGCTCCGCCCCGCTGGCCGCCCAGGCGGGGGACCGCGTGCCGCTGCAGGGCGAGCGCGGCTATCATGTGATGCTGATGGGCACGCAGCTCGGGCCGCAGCGCTCGATGCAGCTCTCGGGCGCCAAGATGGTGGTGAACGCCATGCGCGACGGGCTGCGCGCCGCCGGCCAGGTGGAGATCGCCGGCCCCGACGCCGCGCCCAACTGGAAGCGCGCCGAGATCCTGCGCGACCATCTGCTGCGCGCCTTCCCCGATCTGCCCAACCCCTTCCCGCCCGAGCGCGTGAAATTCTGGATGGGCCAGCGGCCGAGCACGCCCGACGGCATGCCCTGCCTCGGCCCCAGCCGCGCCACGCCGCGCGTGATCCACGCCTTCGGCCATGGCCATGTCGGCATGGTGGGCGGGCCGCGCACCGGGCGGATCGTGGCGCAGCTGCTGTCGGGGCAGGCGCCGGAAATCCCGATCGAGCCCTTCGCCGCATCGCGCTTCCGCTGAGGCGCGGCATGTCCCGCCCGGCCCTGCCCCCCAGCCTCTATGCCGAGACCGCCCTGCCGGCCGAACCGGCCCCACCGCTCCCGTGCGAGCTTCGCGCGCCGGTCGCCATCATCGGCGGCGGCTTCACCGGCCTGTCCTGCGCGCTGCACCTGGCCGAGCGCGGCGTCGCCGCGGTGCTGCTGGAGGCGGCGGAGCCGGGCTGGGGCGCCTCCGGCCGCAATGGCGGGCAGGTCAATCCCGGGCTGAAACCGGACCCGGACCAGGTGGTCGCCGATCATGGCGAGGATCTCGGCGAGCGCATGCTGGCGCTGTCCTATGGCGCGCCGGACCGGGTGTTCGATCTGGTGCGGCGCCATGGCATCGATTGCGCGGCGCGGCAGAGCGGCACGCTGCGCGCCGCCCTCCTGCCGGCCGGCGCCCGCGCGGCGGAGGCCAGTGCCACGCAATGCGCCCGGCGCGGCATGCCGGTGGCGTATCTGGACGGCGCCACCACCACCCGGCGCACCGGCACGCCGCGCTATGCGGGGGCGATGTGGGATCCGCGCGGCGGGCACCTGAACCCGCTGTCCTATGCGCGCGGCCTGGCGCGGGCCGCGGCGGGGCTGGGCGCGCGGATCCATGCCGGCAGCCCGGCCTTGTCGCTGCGGCGGGAGGGCGCGCTGTGGCGCATCGCCACCCCCGGCGGCGCCGTGCTGGCGGAGCAGGTGGTGCTGGCCACCAATGGCTATACCGGCGATCTCTGGCCCGGGCTGCGGCAGAGCGTGGCGCCGGTGTTCAGCTCGATCATCGCCAGCGAGCCCCTGCCGCCGGCGCTGGCCGATGAAGTGCTGCCGGCGCGCTCCGCCGTGTATGAAAGCGGGCACATCACCGTCTATTACCGGCTGGACGAGGCCAATCGCCTGCTGATGGGCGGGCGCGGCCCGCAGCGCCCGATCGGCGATGCCGCGCCGGTGCGCTACCTGGCTGATTACGCCGAGCGGCTTTGGCCGCGCCTGGCCGGGCTGCGCTGGACCCATGGCTGGAACGGGCAGCTGGCCATGACGGCGGATCACTACCCGCATCTGCACGAGCCGGTGCCGGGGCTGCTGGCGGCGCTCGGCTACAATGGCCGCGGCGTCGCCATGGCGACCGCGATGGGGCATGAGCTGGCGCGGCGGCTCTGCGGCACGGCACAGGCGGAGATCGACATGCCGTTCAGCCCGGTGCGGCCGATGCGATTCCATCGGTTCTGGCGGGTCGGGGTGGCGGCGGTGGTGTGGAAGGGGCGTCTGAGAGATACAATCGGGTTTTAAGTCATCTTCTTTTTCTGAAGAAAAAGAAGCAAAAAGACTTTATCAGTTGGGCGTCCCGCTTCAGGCCATCAGCGGGACGCCAACTGATAAAAGTTTTTTGGTTCTTTTTTCCAAAAAAGAACGCTTCCGGAGACCACCATGACCTTCCTGATCATCGCCCATGACGGCACCGACGAGGCCGCGCTGGAGCGCCGCATGGCCGCCCGCCCGGCGCATTTCGAGCGCGCGGCGGCCGAGGCCGCGTCCGGGCGACTGATCGTCGGCGGGGCGATCCTGGACGAGGCCGGGAAGATGGTGGGCTCGTCGCTGCTGCTGAAGGTGGCGGACGAGGCGGCGGCGCGGGCCTGGATCGCGGCCGATCCCTACAGCACGGGCGATGTCTGGCGGCAGATCGAGATCCGCCCCTTCCGCATCGCCCCCCTGCCCTACCACACCCTGCCGCAACCCTGAGGGCATTGCCGCCGCCCGAGGGAAGCGTCCCGCCTCCACACCAGACGGCGGCAGCCCGAAAAAACTACTTGGTGCCGTAGAGGCGGTCGCCGGCGTCGCCGAGGCCGGGGCGGATATAGGCGTGGTCATCCAGCTCCCGGTCGATGGAGCAGGTGAAGATGGGCACGTCCGGATGCGCCTCGGTCAGCACGCGCAGGCCCTGCGGCACGGTCAGCAGGCAGGCGAAGCGCAGCTGGGTGGCGCCGGCCTGCTTCAGGCGGGACAGCGCCGCCGCGGCTGAGTGGCCGGTGGCCAGCATCGGGTCGACCACGATCACCAGGCGCTCGGCGATGTCGTCCGGCAGCTTCAGGTAGTACTCCACCGGCACCAGCGTCGCCGGGTCGCGGTAGAGGCCAATATGGCCGACGCGGGCGGAGGGGACGAGGTCGAGCATGCCCTCCATGATGCCGTCGCCGGCGCGCAGGATGGAGACGATGCAGAGCTTCTTGCCGGCCAGGATCGGGGCCTGCATGGTCTCCAGCGGCGTCTCGATCTCGGTGGTCTCGATCGGCAGGTCGCGGGTCAGCTCATAGGCCATCAGCAGGCTGATCTCGCGCGCCAGGCGGCGGAACTCGCCGGTCGAGGCGTGCTTCTGCCGCATCAGCGTCAGCTTGTGTTGCACCAGCGGATGCTGGATCACGGTCACATCGCCGGTGATGTGCGGCGCGTCGGTCATGGTCGGTACTTCCATCAGAACACGGTTCCATCGCTGGCGACGGTGAGGGGCGGGCCGCCCCCCGGGCGCTTCTCGCGGGCGATGCGGCGTCCGGCGGCCCAGGAGCCGCCCTCCAGCACGCAGGCCAGCGGCAGGGCGGCGGCATCCAGGCCCAGCCGGTCGCGCACCGCCTCGGCAAGCCGGTCCAGCAGCGCGACCGTCAGGGCCCGCCACTCGACGATCGCCGGATGGTCCACGGGCAGGGTTTGCCGCGCCAGGGCGGGGTCGCGCAAGGCCAGCACGCCCAAATCCAGCAGCAGGCCGCCATTGCGGTATTCCGGCAGGCCGGTCAGGGCGTCGAGCGCCAGCACCGGAATGCCGGCTTCCTCGACCACCTCGGCCAGGGAATAGCTCAGCCATTGGGAGAGCTTGTGGAAGGGCACCAGGCCCGGCGCCGGGCCCTCCGGCGCGGCCAGGGGGTGGCGCCAGACATCGCCCAGGTTTTCGCCATCCAGCGTCAGGCGGGCGGGCCAGATCGGCGCCAGGCCTTCCAGCACCGCCTGCAGGATGGCGGCGGCGGGCAGGCCGGCAGGGGTCGCCCGGGCGCGCAGATGGTCGAACAGCCCGCCGGGGCGCGGGTGCCCGGCGCCGAACAAAGCGGGGTTCTGTTCCAGGGCCTCGCCCAGGTTGCGCAGCAGGGCGGCGCGTCCCTCCAGGCCCTCCAGCGGGTTCTTGTCCGTGACCTGGAAGGCGGCGGCGAGGCGGGGGGCGTCGAGGGCGCGCAGCGCGGCGGCGTCGACGCGCAAGGGGTCGGCGGGGTCGCCCGAGAAAAGCCCGGCGGCGAAGGCGTGCAGACTGGCGACGCCGAGGCCCTCGGAGCGGGCGAGGCGCGTGCCGTCGGGCTCGGTGTAGGACCATTCGGACCCGGCGCCGGCATCGAGCAGGACAGAGACGACGCAGAGGTCGAAGCGGCGGCGGGCGGTCTCGGCCGGGTCTTCGCCAGCGAGGCGTGCGGCCAGGGCGCCCCAGCGATCCGTGCCGCCGGCGGCGAAGTGGCGCCAGCGCGCGTGATAGGGGATGCGCAGATCGGGGTAGTTCCGCCGGATGGTGTCCGCGACGTAGTCGGCGGCCCCGGGCAATTTCTCGGGGTGACAGGTGAAATGCGGCAGCTCGTCCCGCATGGCGAGGTCGAGCAGAGCGTGGCAGCGGGCGCGGATGGTGTCCGGCCGGCGCAGCAGGGCGACGGTCTCGCTCAAGCGGGGAGATCCCAACTGACAGAAAGAAGAAGGGGGTGCAGGGGGAATTCATTCCCCCTGCCCTTTTTCCTGCTGCTGTTCACAATGCCCTCCCCTTGGCGATGGCGAGTTCCGCCGCGTCCGGCACCGCTTCGGTGAAGTAGCCGGCGGCCTTCTTCGCATCCATCTCGACCCGCGCATCGGCGGGGATGAGTTCGTCGGGGATGGGGATGCGCTGCACCACCTGGATGCCGCTCTGCACGATGGGGGCGAATTTCATGTTGCTCATGGAGACGAGGCGGTCGATGCGGGTGATGCCGAGCCAGTGGAGCACATCGGGCATCAATTCCTGGAAGCGCATGTCCTGCACGCCGGCGACGCATTCGGTGCGGGTGAAATAGGCCTCGGCGCGGTCGCCGCCTTCCTGGCGTTTGCGCGCGTTGTAGACAAGGAACTTCGTGACCTCGCCCAGCGCACGGCCTTCCTTGCGGTTGTAGACGATGAGGCCGATGCCACCTTCCTGCGCCATGCCGATGCAGGCCTCGATGCCGTGCGCCAGATAGGGGCGGCAGGTGCAGATGTCGGAGCCGAAGACGTCCGAGCCGTTGCATTCATCGTGGATGCGACAGGCGATCTGCGTCTCCGCCCTGCCGAGTTTCTCTGTGTCGCCGAAGAGATAGACCGTCATGCCGCCGATGGGCGGCAGGAAGACCCGCAGATCGGGGCGGGTGACGAGTTCGGGGAACATGCCGCCGGTCTGCTCGAAGAGGTTGCGGCGCAGCTCGGTCTCGGAGACGCCGAAACGCGCGGCGATGCCGGGCAGCCACCAGACCGGCTCGATGGCGATCTTGGTGACGCAGGCATCGCCATTGGCCAGCAGTACCGTGCCATCCGGGTTCAGCCGCCCGGCGCGCATCGCCTCGGTCAGCTCGGGCATGTTGATATGGGCGCGGGTGACGGCGATGCTCGGGCGGATGTCGAGGCCGGCGGCGATGGCACCGGCATAGAGGTCCGGCACCAGATGGCCGAAGGGGTCGAGCGAGACGATTTTTTCCGGATCGCCCCAGGCGGGAAACGGGCCGATCGGCACGGCGGGGCGGGTGTTGTGGAAATCCGGCCGGTGGTCCGCCTTCAGCTGGCCGGAGGCGACGGCCAGCGCGCGGTACAGGGCGTAGGAACCGGCATGGGTGCCGATGGCGTTGCGCGCGGCCGGGTCCTGCAGCGTTGCCACCACCGGGCCGCGCTGCAGCGGGTCGGCGGCGCCCCAGTTCAGGGCGGGCGCCGTGGCCGCGCCGGGCTTGGGGTGCGAGGTCAGGATGATCGGGCGGGGCACGGCGCCCTTGCCGTCGCGCAGGCGGTTCAGGCTGCTCATCGTGGCGTATCACCTCGGACAGAGGCGGCCCGGGCCGGGATGGCCGGGTGCGGCCGTGAATCGAGGCTAGGTTTTTGCTGACCGATTGGTCAAGTTTCTTGCCAAGCCCGTGGTGACGGGGTTTCGCTGCGGAGATGGGTGGCAGAATGACCAAAAGCGCGGCAGAGCAGCCCGGGGCGCGGGCCCGGCAGCGCGCGGCGCGGCGGGCGCAGATCCTGGCCGCCGCCGAGCGGGTCTTCGCCGAGGCCGGGTTCGAGGGCGCCAGCATGGCCGCCATCGCCGCGGAGGCCGGGCTGCCCAAGGCCAATCTCCACTATTATTTCGGCACCAAGGAGGCGCTCTACGCCGCGCTGCTGCGGGAACTGCTGGGGCTGTGGCTGTCCGCCACCGAGGCGATCCGCCTCGAAAGCGACCCGGCCGAGGCGCTGACGGCCTATGTGCGGGCCAAGATGGCCTGGTCGCGCAGCCGGCCGCTGGCCTCGCGCGTCTTCGCCAATGAGGTGCTGCATGGCGCGCCGGTACTGGACGCCGAATTCGCCGGGCCGATGCGCCAGCTGGTGGAGGAGAAGTCGCGCGTGCTGCAGGGCTGGATCGAGCAGGGGCGGATGGCGCCGATCGCGCCGCAGCACCTGTTCTTCGCGCTGTGGGCGATGACCCAGACCTATGCCGATTTCGCCGCGCAGATCCGGCCCGTCCTCGGGGTGGATGCGCTGGGCGAGGCCGAGTTCGCGGCGGCGACCGAGACGGTGCTGCGGCTGGTGCTGCGCGGCTGCGGCCTGCCGGCCCCCTGACAGAGCCGCCCCCGCTAACGCGGAGTTTTGCCGCGCGGGGCGGCGGACCGTTCCAGTTGCGCAACTCCTGTTCTAGGCTGATCATCGCACAAGCAACGCCCACCGAAAAACAAAGCCGGGCGTCGGAGGGAGAAGGTTCATGAAAGAGCTGCGTCGTCGCGGCCTGCTGGCCGCCGGCCTCACCGCCGGGCTGTCCGCCCCGCTCATCCTGCCGGGCACGGCCCGGGCACAGGCGCGCTATCCCAACCGCCCGATCACGCTGATCTGCCCCTGGGGCGCCGGCGGCGGCACCGATGCCACGGCGCGCATCATCGCGGCGCTGCTGGAGAAGGATCTCGGCCAGCCGATCAATGTGGTGAACCGCACCGGCGGCAATGGCGTGGTCGGGCATTCCGCCATCGCGACGGCGCCGGCGGATGGCTACACCATCGGCATCCTGACGGTGGAGATCGCCATGCTCCGCCATGCCGGGCTGACCCAGCTGAGCTGGCAGGACTACACGCCGATCGGGCTGATGAACGAGGATCCGCCGGGCGTGCAGGTCAGCGCCTCGGCCCCCTGGCAGGACATCAAGGCGCTGGCGGAGGCGATCAAGGCCTCGCCGCCCGGGCGGTATAAGGCCTCCGGCACCGGGCAGGGCGGCATCTGGCATCTCGGCCTGGTGGGGTGGCTGCAGGCGATGGGCCTGAAGCCCGACCATGTGCGCTGGGTGCCCTCGAATGGCGCGGCGCCGGCGATGCAGGACCTGGCGGCGGGCGGGGTCGACATCGTCACCTGCTCGGTGCCCGAGGCGCGGGCGATGCTGGATGCCGGGCGGGCGCGCAGCCTCGCCATCATGGCGGCGCAGCGCAATCCGCAATTCGCCCAGGTGCCGACGCTGAACGAGACGCTGGGCATCCGCCACGCGACCGGCGCCTGGCGCGGCATCGCCGGGCCGAAGAACCTGCCCGACGGCATGCGCCAGACCCTGACCGCGGCGCTGGAGCGCGCCTACAACAGCAGCGAATACCGCGACTTCATGAACGCCCGCGGCTTCGGCACGGTCTGGGCCGATGCCGGCGGCTTCGCCAGCTTCATGGGCGAATCCGACAAGGCGATGGGCGAGGCGATGCGCGCCGCCGGCCTGGCGCGCGGCTGAGCCGCGGCGGGCGCGGCCGCCCGGTCCGGCGCCGCGCCCGCACGCTGTCCCTCTCCTCCTGCCAAGGGAGCGCCCTGTCATGCGGGTGAATGACGCGGTCCTCGGCCTCGCGCTGCTGTTGCTGGCGGGCGCCGTATTCGGGACCACCTTCTCCTTCCCCTCCTTCCCCGGCCAGGATTACGGGCCGGCGCTGTTCCCGCGGCTGCTGGCCGGCGGGCTGGCACTGTGCGGGCTGGTGCTGCTGCCGCGCGGCCTGGCGGCGCGCCGCGCCGGCGGGCCCTGGCTGGCGCTGGAGGGCTGGATGCGCCAGCCGACGCCGCTGCTCTCCTTCCTGCTGATGCCGCTCGGCGCGCTGGCCTATCTGCTGCTGGCCGAGCCGCTGGGCTTCCTGCCGGTCGCCTTCCTGCTGCTGCTCGGCCTGTTCCTGTGGTTCGGGGCGGGCTGGCGGCGGGCGCTGCCGGTCGCGCTGCTGTCGACCTGGCTGGTGCACTGGTTCTTCGCCGGGCTGATGCGGGTGCCGCTGCCGCGCGGCCCGCTGCCCGATCTTTTCCTGTGACGGGGGCGTGATGGATCCGATCCTGCAGGCCCTGGCGCTGGTCTTCGAGCCGACCGTGCTGGCCGTCATCCTCGGCTCGGCGGTGTTCGGCATGTTCGTCGGCGCCATGCCGGGGCTGACCGCCACCATGGCGACGGCGCTGCTGGTGCCGGTCACCTTCTTCATGCCGCCGGTGCCGGCGCTGGGCGCCATCGTCACCGCGACCGCCATGGCGATCTTCTCCGGCGACATCCCGGCGGCGATGCTGCGCATGCCTGGCACGCCGGCCTCGGCCGCCTATACGGATGAATCCTATGCGATGGCGCGCAAGGGGCAGCTCGACCTGAACCTTGGCGTCAACCTGGTCTTCTCCGTGCTCGGCGGCATCTTCGGTGTCATCGTGCTGATCCTGGCGGCGCCGAACCTGGCCGAGCTGGCGCTGAACTTCTCCTCCTTCGAGTATTTCTGGCTGGCCTGCCTCGGCCTCACCTGCGCCGTGTTCATCGGCGGCGGCGATGCGGTGAAGGGCTTCGTCGCGCTGTTCGGCGGGCTGCTGCTGGCCTGCATCGGCATCGACCCGGCGGCCGGCGTGCCGCGCTTCACCATGGGCAATGTCGATCTGATGTCGGGGGTGAATTTCATCGCCGTGATGATCGGCGCCTTCGCCTTCTCCGAGCTGCTGCGCGGCGCGGCGTCGCTGCATGCCGGGGGTGGCGCCACGGTGGTGCCGCAGATCGGCAATGTCTTCCGCGGCATTGGCGGGGTGATGCGGCAATACTGGCGCAACGCGCTGCGCGGCTCGGTCACCGGCACGCTGATCGGCGCGCTGCCGGGGGCGGGCGCCGACATCGCCGCCTGGGTCGCCTATGCGGTGGCCAAGCGCTTCTCCCGCACGCCGCAGAAATTCGGCACCGGGCATGTGGAAGGCGTGGTGGAGGCGGGGGCGGCGAACAATTCGGCCCTCGGCGGCGCCTGGAT
This sequence comes from Pseudoroseomonas cervicalis, assembly GCF_030818485.1. Classification (NCBI taxonomy): domain Bacteria; kingdom Pseudomonadati; phylum Pseudomonadota; class Alphaproteobacteria; order Acetobacterales; family Roseomonadaceae; genus Roseomonas; species Teichococcus cervicalis. Next base: position 58,570 of record NZ_JAUTAJ010000002.1, read on the forward strand.
CCCGGCGCTGGTCTTCGGCATCCCGGGCGATTCCATCACCGCCATCGTCATCGGCGTGCTCTACATGAAGGGGATGAATCCGGGCCCCACCGTGTTCACCGAGAACCCCCAGCTGATCTATGCGGTGTTCATCATCTTCCTGCTGGCGAACCTGATCATGCTGCCGCTGGGCTGGACGGTGATCAAATGCGCCAAGCAGATCCTGCGGGTTCCGCGCAACCTGCTGCTGCCGCTGATCCTGCTGTTCTGCCTGGTCGGCGCCTTCGCCATGACCAATAGCGGCTATGGCATCGCGCTGATGCTGATCTTCGGCCTGGTCGGCTGGTTCATGGAGGAGAATGGCTTCCCCGTGGCGCCGCTGATCCTCGGCCTGGTGCTCGGCGAGATGCTGGAGCAGAACTTCATGACCTCGATGATCAAGTCGGATGGCGCGCTGCTGGCCTTCTTCGAGCGGCCGATCGCCGGCACGCTCGGCGTGCTGACGCTGCTGATCTGGGTGCTGATGCTGGTGCGCGGCGCCATGGCGCCGCGGCGGGCCGTGGCGGCGTGAGGCGGCGGCGGGCGCCCTCCGGCGCCCGCCGCGCCTGACCGTTCAGGCCAGGCCTTTCGCCAGCTCGATCGGCGCGCCATGCGGCGTCCGCGCCGCGGCGCGGGCCCAGGCCTCGCGCCGCGCCGCCAGCACCGCCTCCGAGGCGATGCCCTTCACCGCCACGATGCGCTCCAGCGCGTCCAGCCAATGCTCGTAATAGGGCTTGCCGCCGCGCGCGATCTCGGCGCCGAGGGTCTCCGCCCATTCGCCCCAGGCGAAGCAGCCCGCCTGGTGCAGGGCGAGCGTCATGGCGAAGGCCTGGGCCTGCCAGGGCGCCTCGAAGACCGGTTCCTCCCCACTGCCAGGCAGCGCGGGCGGCAGCTCACAGCGCGACAAGATAGGACTCCCAGGCATCGATGGAGACGGTCAGCGTCGGGTCCGCCCCCTCCCCCCACAGCTCGGCGGCGGTGAAGCGGATTGTGTAGAGCCATTGCGGCGCCTCGCCCTGGCCATGCGCGTGGCTGTCGGGGAAGACGAAGACGCCATGCACCCTGTCCACCACGCCCTGGCGGCCGCGGGCATAGCGCGGCAGGCGGGTGTGGTGCTGCGGGTTGAAGTGGCGGGTGCGCACCGCATCGCCCACCGCGAAACGCGCCGGCGCGCCGGCCGGGCGGTCATACTGCGTGCCGCGCGCCAGCACCGGCGCCACCTGCTCCGCCCGCAGCGCCGACAAGGCGGGGCCGGGCTGCAGCACCCGGCCGGCGGCCAGCTCCTCGGCCGAGACCAGGCCGCGCTGCAGCAGCAGCTTCTCCAGCCCCTTGATCCAGATCTCGTAATAGGAGCTGGTCAGATACTCGCCCGGCGGCAGGGTCTCCCGCGCATGGCGGGAGGCATCGATGTTCCATTGCCCGAGCGCACCGGCGGCCAGCGTCACCGCCAGGGCGCGCCGCTCCCAGGCGGCGTGGAAGCGCTCCTCCTCCGGCTCCGGCCGCACCGGGCCGAAACCCATCATGCCGCCGAGATCCTGCGCGCCATTCATGCGAGGTCCTCCGGCCGGCGCGCCAGGGCGGTGCCGATCATGGCATCGCGGCTGACCAGCTCGGCCAGGCGGTCCTCGCTCCAGCCCTCGGTGCCCTCGGGGCGCATCGGGATGACCAGGTAGCGGGTCTCGGCGGTGGAATCCCACACCCGGATGCGCGTGCCCTCGGGCAGGGTCACGCCGAAATCGGCCAGCACGCCGCGCGGGTCGATCGCCGCGCGCGAGCGGTAGGCGGGCGATTTGTACCAGGTCGGCGGCAGCCCCAGCACCGGCCAGGGATAGCAGGAGCACAGGGTGCAGACGACCATGTTGTGCTCCCCGGGCGTGTTCTCCACCGCCACCATGTGCTCGCCCTGGCGGCCGGTGAAGCCCATGCCGTGGATCGCCGCGCTGGCATCCTGCCGCAGCGCCGCCAGGAACTGCGGATCGCTCCAGGCGCGCGCCACGACGCGGGCGCCGTTGCGCGGGCCGATGCGGGTTTCATAGGTCTCGATCAGCGCGTCCAGCGCCGCCGGATCGGCATAGCCCTTCTCGACCAGCAGGGATTCCAGCGCGCGCACGCGCAGCTCCATGGGCGAGAGTTCGCTGGCGCCATGGTCATGGTCGTGATGATGCGCGTGGCCATGGTCATGGGGGTGGTGCGGGTCGTGCGGCATGGCGGCAGCGTCCCGCCGCCGCGCGCCAGGGTCAAGGGCGATGCGCGATGGACCGCGGCGCGGCCGCGCGCCACAGTGGCCGCATCGGCGAAGGCGGAGACAGCATGCAGCGCGTGACCATCACCCTGGACGAGGCGCTGGCGGCTGAGCTGGACGCCATGGTGGCGCGGCGCGGCTATCAGAACCGCTCCGAGGCGGTGCGCGACCTGCTGCGCGCCGGGCTGCAGCAGAGCGCCGCGGCGGAGGGGGAATCAGGCCCGAGCCTGGGGGCCCTGGTCTACACCTATGCGCATGAGCAGCGCGACCTGGCGCGGCGGCTGACCGGCGCCTTCCACCACCATCACGACCTGTCGGTGTCGTCGCTGCATCTGCATCTCAGCCACGAGACCTGCCTGGAGGTCGCGGTGCTGCGCGGCGAGGCCGCGGCGCTGCGCCATTTCGGCGAGCATGTGATGGCGGAGCGGGGGGTGCGGCATGGCCGCCTGGTGCTGCTGCCGGACGCGCCCGAGGCGGCGGCGGAGGCAGCGCCGCAGGACGCGGCGGACTGACCGGGCGGCGCCCGGCCTCCGGCCCTGGCGGCCGGAGCTGCGGCGCGGCGCCCCGCAGGACGCCGCGCCGCGGATCGGATCACTCGCCGAGGCGGGTCTTCAGATCCTTGGCCGGCTTGAACTTCACCGACTTGCTGGCGGCGATCTGCACCACCTCGCCGGTGGCCGGGTTGCGGCCCTGGCGGGCGGCGCGCTCGCTGACGGCGAAGCTGCCGAAACCGGCCAGGCGAACCTCGCGACCGGCGCCGAGGGCGTCACCCACCGCGGCCAGAACGGCCTTCAGCACGGCGTCGGCCTGGGTCTTGGGCAGGCTGGTGGCCGCGGCGGCGGCGTCGACCAGATCCTGGCGGCTGAGCGGGCGGGTTTCTTCGGTCAAAAGGCGAACTCCACGATAAGGGAATGCCCGGCAGCAGAGACACAATCGGCCCTGGCCGGTCAAGCGCAGGGGCCGCAGGAAGCGCATCGGAAGCCGTCTGGCAAGAGAAAATGGCCGTTTTGTCATCTGTGCCGCGCGGTTCGTGTTCGGGCGCGGCGCTGGGCAGGGCCTGCCAATGCCGCTAATGCGGGTCGGCGCGGCGCCCGCCGCCGCGCCATGCGGAGGAGACCGGGCTTCGATGGAGGGGATCATGGCCAGCGACACGGACAGCCTGGACGCTGCGCGCAACACGCTCGACCTGGAGATCCAGGGGCTGCAGGCATTGCGCCGCGCCCTGGAGAACGGCCTGGCCGAGCCGCTGGCGCAGGCCATGCAGGCGATCCGCGACACCGCCAATGGCCGCGTCATCCTGACCGGCATGGGCAAGTCCGGCCATGTCGGGCGCAAGATCGCCGCCACCCTCGCCTCCACCGGCACGCCCGCCTATTTCGTGCATCCGGGCGAGGCCAGCCATGGCGATCTCGGCATGATCCGGGGCGAGGATGTGGTGCTGGCGCTGTCCTGGTCGGGCGAGGCGCCGGAGCTGTCCGACATCGTCGCCTATACCCGCCGCTTCAAGGTGACGCTGATCGCCATCACCTCGCGCCCCGGCAGCTCGCTGGCCAGTGCCGCCGACATCGCGCTGATCCTGCCGGCGATGCCGGAGGCCTGCCCGAACGGGCTGGCGCCCACCACCTCCACCACCATGCAGATGGCGCTGGGCGATGCGCTGGCGGTCGCGCTGCTGTCGCAGCGCGGCTTCTCGGCCAAGGATTTCCGCCAGTTCCATCCGGGCGGCAAGCTCGGCGCCCAGCTGCGCCGCGCGCGCGAGCTGATGCATGACGGCACCGCCGTGCCGATGGTGCCGCAGACCGCGACACTGTCCCAGGCCATCGTCGAGATGACCGGCAAGCGCTTCGGCGTCACCGCCGTGGTGGATGCAGAAGGCCGGCTGATCGGCGCGGTGACCGATGGCGATGTGCGCCGCGCCTTCGAGGCCGCCTTCGTCGACCGCCCAGTGACCGAGGTGATGAACCGCGAGCCGCGCACCATCGGCCCCGACATGCTGGCGCAGGAAGCGCTGGCGCTGATGACCGGCCACCGCATCACCAGCCTTTTCGTGGTGGAGCAGGGCCGGCCGGCCGGCATCCTGCACATGCACGACCTGCTGCGCGCCGGCGTGGCCTGAGGCAGCAGGGCTGAGGCGGGTGGGCCGCGCCCTGGCGCGGCCGCCCGGCCCTATTGGAGGCGCAGCCGGTAGCGCACCAGGTCGCGGTTCATGCCGCGGCGGCAATCCTGCCAATTGGCGCGGGTGAGGTAGAGATAGGGCGCCTGGCCCACCGTCTCGAAGGTGGTGTCGCGGCTGGCATGGTCGATCACCGAGGGGTATTCGTAGAATTCCCCGCAGGCGGTGCGGCCCCAGAAGGGCTCGAAGGGCGCCAGCAGCGCCGGCTCCGACCAGTTCTGCAGATCGGGCGAGGTGGCGTAGAACACGCCGGTCGCGCCCTTCTGCCCGGGGAGGTCGACATTGCGCGTGGCATAGACGGCCAGCCACAGGCGCTGCTGCTCCAGCCAGACCACCGAGCGCACCTTGCCGCGCAGGCCGCGCTGGCCGATCTTGTCGCAGCCCGGCGGCGGGCTGCGGCCATCGCCCTCATAGGCATCGGCCATCGGCAGGTAGCGGCCGCCGCTGAGCACGCTCCAGCCGCCCAGCGGATTGGCGCGCTCGGCGCGGAACAGGCAATTGCCGCGGCCGCCCGGGCCGGAGCTGTCCTCGGTCCAGCCGATGAAATGGATCCAGCGGCCGCGCCCGTCATGCCGGCCGGCATCATCGGCGGTGACGATGTTGCTGACGGTGGAGAAGCCGGTGCGCCCGGTCTCCGTCGTGAAGCGCGACGGCGCCGCAGCCACCACCCGGTTCTGCCGCGGCAGCAGGCTGAACTGCATGTCGCCGGGCTGCGCCACCAGCGCGGTGATCGCCATGTACCAGCATTCCGGCCGCCCCTGACCCGCCTGGCAGGCGCGGTGCCGGCGCCCGGCGAATTCATTGCTGGCCAGCCCCAGCACCCGGCCATCCGGCAGCGGGTAGAAGGCTTGGATCCAGTAGCGGTCGTCGAAGCGCGAAGGATCGTCGGATTCGGCGCCGCGCGAGACATGGCGGCAATCCAGGCGCAGCGAATCGAAATCGCGGCCGAACATCATGCGATTCTGGAAATGCGCGGCGATCAGCGCGATCGAGCCATCGGGGCGGCGATAGGCGCGGGCCGGGGAATCCGGGATGGATTGCGGGTCGCAGCGATCGGCGGCGTAGCGATAGACCAGCTGCGGCTCGCCCTCGACCGAGAGGCGCGGCGCCGGCTGGGCCTGTGCCGCGCCGGCCAGCAGCGCCGGCCACAACAGGGCGGCGCCGAGCAGGCCCAGCAGGGCCGCGCGGCGCTTCGGGACAATCGGCATGGGCTCCCCCTCTTGCATCCGGTGCCACCGCCCGCGCCCGGCCTGCGCGGCGGCGGCTGTCGGGAAGCTGGGCCGGCGGGCGGCGCAGGGAAGCCGGGCGCGGCTCAATCCCGCGTGTGCGGCGCGCTCAGGCGGCCTTGGCGGATTGGCGCAGCCGCTCGAAATGCTGGTTGAACTCGGCCACCCCCGCCTCGCCGCATTCGCGCGCGATCAGGGCGAGGCCGGTGGTGCCGTAGAATTCCTGCAGCTCCTCGACCGGGCGGCCGCCACGGAACTCGATGGACAGGCGCATCTTCATCTTGCGCAGATAGTGCTGGCCGGCATGCACCGGGTGGTAGACCAGCCCGTCATTCGGCGCCGCCTCCAGCGCCAGATGCGACATCGGCCGGCCGACGCGGAAACTGTCGCGGGTGATGAAGACGCGGCCCTGCTTGTTGATGTCGCGGCAGTCCAGCCCGCGCGCCATCAGGGTGGAGGCGACGAAGGATTCGTCGTTGGGATAGGGCGACTTCTTCTCCAGCGCCGCATTGGCCTCGAGCCAGCGGGCCGAGAGGCGGATGCGCTCCTGCAGCAGCAGGTCGATGGCCTGGCCGCTCAGCCGGGTGACGGGAAAGATGCAGCCATGCACCTGCTCGACATAGGGCTGCATCGGCGCGTGCCAGGACCATTTCGGCGCCGCCTTCCACAGCTGCGGCGCCACCAGATCGGCGGGCAGGGCGGCGAAATGGTCGAAGAACTCCGACAGCCGGTCGAATTTGAAGCGCACATCGGTCTCGACCAGCCAGTAGCGGTCGAAGCCGGGATGGGCGCGCCGCGCGGCATAGTGGAAATAGTCGCCGCAGAGCCAGCCGGCATTGTTCGGATAATGCAGCCCCTCGCCGGCGAACAGCGCCGGGGTCAGCGAGGCCTTGGCCATGTCGGCGGGCAGCGCGACCTCGCCCTTCGCCTCGTCGCAGGCGACGATGACGGCGCGTCCGGTCTCGGCCAGCAGGCGGCGGCAGAAGGCATCGATCAGGTCGTCATAGAAATGCGTCCTGATCACGATCGCTTCGCGCATCCCGGGCCCTCTTCGGCTAGCCTGGACCCTTTAGCACGCCCGCCGCGCCGCACCAATGCCAGCGGCGGCCCGCCCGCGACGGCCCGGCCCCGGCTCGACGGGCGTTTTGACGGGTGGGGGTTCGTTGTTATGGTCGGCGCACGCAGCAGGGCAGCGCGAGATGGCCGTTCCGGACAAGGTCGTTCCTTATCGTTATTACAACGTCATCCGCAATTGCGGCGACGCCATCACCGCCGACATCCTCTCCGGGGTGCTGGGCGTCACCGGCAAGGTGGTGGACGGGTCGAAGCCGCATCTGCTCGGCATCGGCAGCATCTTCTTCATGGCGACGCCGCATTCGCATATCTGGGGCTCGGGCGTGCTGAACCCGGCCAATGCGCTGCCCGGCTTCGATCCGGCCAAGATCCACGCGCTGCGCGGCGCGCTGACGCGCGAGCATCTGCGCAGCCTGGGCCACCGCCTGCCGGATGTTCCGCTTGGCGATCCCGGGGTGCTGGTGGACGGGCTGATGCAGGGCTTCACGCCGCAGCGGCGCTACCGCGCCGCCGTGGTGCCGCACCATTCCTCCTTCCACAGCAGGAAATACGACGCCTTCCGCGGCAGCGAGGAATTCTGCCTCGTCGACATGATGGATGATTCGCGCCTGCCGCTGGAGCAGATCGCCGCGGCCGATGTGGTGATCTCGCAGAGCCTGCACGGGCTGATCTTCGCCGAGGCGCTGGGCAAGCCCAATCTCTGGGTGTCGGACAATGCCAGCCCGGCCTGGACCTTCAAGTTCCGCGACTGGTACAGCACGACCGAGGCGCCGCAGGCCGAGCCCGCGCCGCTCAGCCTGACGCCCGAGGAGATGCTGCGCCAGGCGGCGCGACGCGGGCTGAAGATCGACCGCGCCGCGCTGAAGGCCGCCTTCCCGCACCAGCTGGCGGCGCCGGGACCGGAGGCGGGGCAGGATGCGATGGCGCTGCGCGCCCTCTCCCCGCTTCAAATCTTCGTGGAGGAGGCGCTGTCGGCGCAGCCGCCCGAGCCGCTGATCCGCCGGCTGCGCGCGCTGCGCGCCCTCGCCTTCCGCGACGTGCCGGAGCCCACCTATCTCGCCGTGCTCGGCCTCGGCGCCGGAAGGCCGCCCAGCCGGGCCGAGCTGCTGGCGGCGCAGCGCCATCTCGACCTGCTGCGCGAGAGCGATTTCGTCTGGTTCCTGCCGCCCGGGGCCGAGGCGGGGGAGATCCCGCCCGGCCTGTCGCGCGCCAAGGCCACGCTGGGGGAGAGCAGCCTGCCCGCCGGCAGCGTGCTGCTGCGGCCGAATGGCGCATTCTCGGCGGCTTCGAAATTCTCCTATTTTCGCCCGGCGGCCTGAAGCGGCGGTCGAGACTGGCCGCGGCGCGGTCGATCCTATACTAGGGACGGGTCACCGCCCGGCCCTCCCAGGGCCGGGGTCCCCCGGGGCGATCCTGACCAGAGAGGCGCAGATGGGCGAGAGCAAGCAGGAAGTGTCCGCAGCGACGGCCGAGATCACGGCGGATGCGAGCACGGCACCCTCCGCCATCGACATCCGGGTGGACGCCATCACCTGCGACCATGCGGTGCTGTCCACCACCGCGCCGGGCCCGGTCCTGGCGAAGGAGCATCTGATCCTTTCGGTGGGCGGGCGGCGCTTCGCGCATTTCTCGCCCGCCGCCCTGGCCGGCACCGGGCAGAAGCGGGCGGATGGCCGGGTCTATTTCCGCATCCGCCTGCCCTGCGACGTCCCCGACGCCCATGACCGTCCGGAGATCGAGTTCCGGCTGCGCAACAGCGGCGAGCTGCTGGCCAATGGCGCGCGCAAGCCGCTGCCCAAGACGCGCAAGGCGCGCGCCCTGGTGCTGATCCCGGCCGGCTCCCGCTACGACCACGACAAGATCCGCCTGCACAACTGGCCGGTCTCGCGCGTCATCGACACCTACTCGAACATCGGCGACCTGATGGTCTACGATTCGACGCTGAAGATGCTCGATTTCCAGACCGTCGAGGTCGGCAACATCACGACCTTCACGCAGAAGGAAGTGGACTACTACAATTCCGAGTTCGACTTCGCCTTCCTGCGCGGTTCCAACTTCATCCATGAGTATATGGACTGGGCGCGCGCCGGCGAGCTGATCGAGCAGCTGAAGATCCCGGTCTTCGCCATCGGCGTCGGTGCCCAGGCCGAGCGCCGGCGCATGATCGACCTGCCGGAATCCGGGCTGCGGGTGTGGAAGGCGATCGCCGACCATTGCGGCAGCATCGGCGTGCGCGGCGACTACTCGGCCGAGGTGCTGGCGCATAACGGCATCAAGAACGTCCAGGTGGTGGGCTGCCCCTCGGTGTTCCGCATGTGCAAGCCCGAGCTGCAGCTGAAGCTGAAGCCGGCCTTCGACGTGCACAAGGTCGCCTTCAGCCTGCGCCGCGAGGCCAGCGGCAATTACGCGCGCGACGTGGAGAACTACCTGAAGGTGCAGCGCGACTTCATGCTGCAGGTCGACCAGGAAAGCCGCATGACCGTCACCCTGCATGGCGAGGCGGAGGAGAAGGCCTTCTTCTTCCGCGATGCCAAGCGGCGCGAGCTGGCGACGGTCAAGCTGCGCTCCTCCGGCTGGTTCACGCCGGAGAACGAGGCGCAGATGCAGCGCATCTACCGCGACCAGCTCTTCTTCAACACCAGCGTCGAGCAGTATGACGAGTTCATCCGCACCCAGGACTTCGCCATCGGCTGGCGGGTGCATGGCGTGCTGCCGGCGCTGGCCAATGGCGTGCCCGGCATGCTGGTCAATTACGATGAGCGCAGCGCCGAGCTGGCGGAGACCTTCCGCATCCCGCTGATCGAGGAAAGCCAGCTGCCCGGCGCCTCCTGGCGCGATTTCTACACGCCCGACGCCTTCGCCCCCTTCCTGAAGGCCTATCCGCAGCGCTACGCGGCGATGCAGACCTATCTGCAGCAGAACGGCGTGCCGAACCGGCTCTGACGCGCGGCAGCCGGGCGGCCCACCGCCCGGCGCCTGCCGCCCTTGGCCCATCCCGGGTGGACATGCCCGGGACAGAAGGCCGGATTGCGACCTGCCGGAGTGGAATCTGCGCCCTTGGAACAGCCTGCCCCGCCGCCGGTGACGCCACCCCCGCCGGGCGCGGCCGCGCCCCGCCCGCTTCGGGACCTGCCGCGCGGCCCCGCTTCGCTCGCCGCCACCCCGCTGGCCCGCCGCACCCTGCGCCATCTGCTGATCGCGCTCCCCTCCGCGGCGCATGGCGGGACCGAGCGCCACGCCCTGGCGCTGGCGCGCATGCTGCACGCCGCCGGCGTCGCCATCACCATCGTGGCCGACCCCGAGCGGCACCCGGCGCTGGCGCGCGATGCCGGCCAGGCGCTGGCCGGCCGCCTGCGCGGCGCCCGCATCGCCTGGGATGCCGAGACGGCGGTGGAGGAGAATATCCGCCGCCAACGCGTGGCGCTGGAGGCGGTGCTGGAGGGGATGCGCGTCGATGCGGCGCTGCTGCCGCTGCCCTGGCCGAATGCCGGGCTCGGCCTGCAGGCGGCGCTCGGCGCCGCCGGGCTGCCGACGCTGGTGATCGGCCATCTGGCGCCGCCCGAGACACCCCCCGGCATCGGGCCCGAGGCGCAGGCCGACGCCGCGCGCCTGCCCGGGCTCTGGGCCGCCGTCTCGGCGCCGATCGCGGCGCGGCTGGAGGCGGCCTTCGGCCTGCCACCCGGCCGTGTCGTGGTGGTGCCGAACGGCGTCGCCCCGCCGCCGGCGGTGGATGCGGCGCGCCGCCGCAGCCTGCGCGCCGCGCTGCGCGCCGAGCTCGATCTGCCGGCGGAGGCGCCGGTCGCGCTGTTCCTCGGCCGGCTGGAGCCGGTGAAGGGCGCCGAGCTGCTGCCCTTCCTGGCCCAGGCCTTCATCCGCCGCGGCGGCGCCGCGCTGGCGGCCGCCGGCGGCGGCCCGCTGGAGGCGCGGCTGGCCGCGGCCATGCCGGGCGGGCGCTCGCCGCTGCGGCTGCTCGGCCATCGCAGCGACGCCGGCAATCTGCTGCTGGCGGCCGATGCGCTGCTGCTGCCCTCGCGGCTGGAGGGCTGCCCGCTGGTCTTCCTGGAGGCCGCGTCGCGCCACTGCCCCGTCGTCGCCACCCCGGCGGCGCTGGAGGCGCTGGGCGAGGCGGCGCCGCGCCTGGCCGCGCTCTGCCCGGCCGAGGACATCGCCGGCCTGGCCGATGCGCTGGTCGAGGCCTGCGCCGGCGCGGGCGAGACCGGATCGCGCATCGCCGCCGCCGCCGCCCATGCGGCGCGGCAGGATGAGGCGGCGATGCTGGCGCAGTATCGCGACCTGCTGCGCGCCCTGCCCGGCCTGGCGCCCGGCGGCCTGCCTGCCACGGGCCGCGCCGCCGGCATGTCCGGCGGTTCCGCCCTGCCCGGAGGCGGGCTATGATTGCGTTCCGGCAACAGGCGGCGGAGGCAGGCGGGGTGCAGAGCATGGCCGGGCCGGAACTGGCCATCATCATCCCCGTCCATCGCCAGCCCGGCCTGCTGGCCGAGGCGCTGGAGGATGCGCTGGCGCAGCAGGGCGCCCCGCGCCATGCCATCGTCATCGTCGATGATGGCTGCCCGCTGCCGGAGACCGCCGAGACCGCGCTGGCCTATGCGCGGCGCCATCCCGGCCGCATCGTGCTGCTGCGCCGGCCGAATGGCGGGCTGCCGGCGGCGCGCAACAGCGGCATCGATTTCGTGCTGCGCGCCTGGCCGAATTGCCGCGCCCTGCTGATGCTGGATGCCGACAACCGGCTGCGCCCGCATTTCCTGGCGCGCGCCGCGGCGGCGCTGGATGCGGCTTCAGAGCGCATCGGCTGGGTCTATCCCGATCTCGACAGCTTCGGCCTGCCGCAGCACTACGCGCTGGATGGCGAATATTCCGCCTTCCTGCATCTGCACGAGAATTTCTGCGATGCCGGCAGCCTGATCGCCCGCCGCGTCTTCGAGCGCGGGCTGCGCTTCGATGAGCGGCTGCGCGAGGGCTTCGAGGATTGGGAATTCTGGATGCGCGCCGGCCGCGCCGGCTTCCGCGGCCAGCACCTGCCCGAGGCCGGCTTCCTCTACCGCAAGCGCCCCGAGAGCATGCTGGCGCATGCCGAGCGGGCGCGCGGCGCCATCCTCGGCGCGCTGCGGCTGGAGGCGCGCCAGGCCCTCTCCGCCCGCGCCCTGCAGCGCCTGGAGGCGGAGGAGCTGCCGCGCTTCGCCCTCACCGTCGCCGGGGAGGCCGAGGCGCGCCGCGTCACCGACCCGCTGCATCCGCGCCACGCGCCGGAGAGCCCGGAGGCGCTGCGCCGCCGTGCCCTGCGCGCCGCGCGCCGGCCGCAGGCCGAGAGCTTCCCGCCGGTCTGGGCCTTCGCCAGCCGCGCCGGGCTCGACCTGCTGGCGCGGCTGCGGCTGCTGCACAATGTCTTCTGGCAGGCGCAGCGCCTGCTGATGCAGAGCCCGAAATCCGCCTTCGTGCTGGTCGAGCTGGCGCCCGCCGCCGCGGCCGCCGGCCCGGGCGCTGGCTTCGGCCTGCGCCTGCCGCCCTCCGCCCCGGCCAGCGCGGCGCGCGCGCAGCTGATCTTCGCGCGCAGCGAAAGGCTGCTGGCCGCCGCCCGCGATGCGCGGCTGGACTGGGCGCAGCCGCTCTCCGGCGGCACCGCGCCGGAGGCGGTGACGCTGCGCGTCGAACTGCCCTGGCCGGTCGCCGAGGCCGAGCTGCTGCGCCCGCCCGGCGCGCAGGACGCGCTGGTGGCGGAGGTGGCGGCGCTGCGCGCCCTGGCCGCCACCCGCTCCCGCCTGCCCACCGAATGGCGGCGCGACTGGCGCGGCAGCCGGCTGCGCACGCCCGGGCTGCACCGCGCGCTGAACGGCGCCGGCGCCGTGCTGCCCTGGCTGCCGCCGCATCCCGGCCGGCAGATCGGCTTCGTGCTGCCGGTCTATGCCTTTGGCGGCGTCGAGAAGGTGGTGCAGAACCAGGCCGAGGTGCTGCGCCGCCAGGGCTGGACGCCGCATCTGTTCCTGACCGGGGCGGAAAGCGCGGCGCTGCCCGCCAGCCAGTCCGGCGCCTTCGAGACGGTGCAGTTCTTCCCGCTGCCGGCGGCCGAGCGCGCCGACCGCGCGCAGCGCTATTTCGCCGCCCGCCTGCCGGAACAGGCGGATGCCACCGCCGCGGCCGATGCGCTGGGGCTGCTGGCGGCGATGGATGTCGTGGTCAACACCCATGCGCTGGCGGCGCATCCGCTGATGGGCCAGCTGCGCCGCCAGGGTGTCCGCAGCTGGCTCGGCCTGCATCTGCTGGACAATGGCCCGCGCGGCGAGCCGGTGGGCAACCCGCTCACCGCCCTGGCCTATGAGGCCGGCTATGACGGCATCCTGGTGATCTCCCGGCAATTGCGCGACTGGTGCCACGCCCAGGGCGTGCCGGCGGACAAGCTGGTGGTGCTGCCCAATGCCGCCTCCTACCCCGCCGACCCGAAGCGGGTGGCCGCGGCGCTGGCGGCGCGGCAGGCGCGCGACCCGGCGGCGCCGCTGAAGGTGCTGTTCCTCGGCCGGCTGGACCACCAGAAGGGCCCGGACCGGCTGCGCGAGATCATGCTGGCGACACGCGGCGCGGCGCTGCAATGGCGCGTCGTCGGCCAGCCGGTGCTGGATGCGGCGCCGCCCGATTTCAGCGGCACCGGCGTGCTGCCCGAGCCGCCGGCGGCGACCCCCGCCGCGCTCGACGCGCTCTATGCCTGGGCGGATGTCGTCATCCTGCCCTCGCGCTTCGAGGGCGCGCCGCTGACCATCCCGGAGGCGCAGCGCTTCGGCTGCGTCGTGCTGGCGACCGACACCGGCGCGGTGGCCGAGATGCTGCGCGACGGGGTGGACGGGCTGCTGGTGCCGGCGGCGGAGGAGCAGGTGGTGGCGGAATGCGCGGCGCGGCTGCGCGCCCTGGCCGCCGACCCGGCGCGCTGCCGGGCGATCGCCGCCGCGGCCGCGGCGCGCGCGGCGGAGACGAGTTGGGAGACGAACATGGCAGGCTGGATGCGCATCCTGGGCGCCGGGGCGGGGCTCGCGGCATGAGGACGGTGCAGATCCTGCCGGCCGATCTGGCGGCGCTGATGAGCGGCGGCCCGGCGCTGATCCTGGGCGAGGAGCTGGCCGGCGCCGAGCCGGCGGCGCCGGACGGGCTCGGCGCCTTCCTGGCCCGCCGCCTGCCGGGCGGCGATGTCTGGCTGCACCGCCCCGGCACCGCGCCCGACCCGGCCGCGCTGTCGCCGCTGCCCTGGCCGCCGGCCGACATCCTGGCCGTGGTGGAGAGCGACGCCGCCCGGCTGGAAGCCTGGCAGGGCTGGTGGGAGGAGGCCGGCCAGGCGCCGCCGCCGCGCATCCTGGCCGACAGCCTGACCGCCGCCCTGCCCGAGCTGATGGCGGCGCTGGCCCGCGCGCTGCTCGGCGTCAATGACCGCGCGGTGACGCTGCAGCGCAGCCTGGTGGCGCTGCGCCAGGACCATGAGGCGCTGCGCGAGGCGCATGGCGCGCTGACCCGCCGCCTGGCGCATCAGCCCGAGGCGGCGCCGCGGCTGGTGCTGGCGACCGAGCCCGGGCCGCATCGCCTGGCCGCCGGCGGCGCGCCCTTCCGGCTGCGCCAGCGGCTCGGCGTCGCGCTGGACGGGCTGGCGCGGCTGGCGCTGCATGTCGCCGAGGCCGATCCGGAAGCGGTGGGCGAGGCGCTGCTGCGGCTGCGGCTGATCGGCGCCGAGAGCGGCCGGGTGCAGGGCGCCTGGACCCTGGCGCTGCGCGGCCTGGCGCCGGGCTGGCTGGTGCTCGACCTGCCGACGCCGCTCGGCGCGCTGGGCGAGGGCGCGGTGCTGGAGCTGCAGGCCGAGGCCGCGCCCGCCGGCGGCTTCGCCCTGTCCCTGGATGCCGGCTGGACCGAGGACAGCGCCGCGCTGCAGGCCGAGGGCGCCGCCGCGCCGGGTGAGCATGCCCTGGCGCTGCGGCTCTGGACCGGCGAGCCGGGCAGCCGCTTCCTGGCGCCGGCGCATTGGCGCTGGGACGCGCCCGGCCTGGCCCTGCCGGAGGCCGGCGTGCCGCATGCCGTGCCGGAATCCAGCTGGGCCGCCGCCCGGGCGCTTTCGGGCGAGGCCAGCCTGATCGGGCTGGGCGAGGAGATGCCGCGCGCCCTGCTGCGCGCCGGCGGCAGCGGCCCGGCGCTGCTGCACCTGCCCTATCTGCATGGCGCGGGGCTCGACCTGCTGCGGCTCGGCGCGGTGCTGCGCCAGGGCAGTGCGGCGGACCTGCGGCTCGGCCTCTGGCTGCTGCCGCTGGACCGGCGGCTGGAGCAGGCTTCCGACCTGGCGCCGCGCGCCGATGGCGGCAGCTGGAGCGGCTGGCTCGGCTTCAACCCGGACGGCACGCTGGAGGCGGCGCTGCCGCTGCCGCTGGCGCTCGGCCTGCGCTTCCAGCTGGTGCTGGCGCTGGCCGGCCCGGATGGCGCCGCGGCGCCCGCCGGCAGCGCGGTCGAGCTGACGCGGCTGGCGCTGCAGACCGCCGAGGGCGCGGCGCCGCTGCTGGAGCGCGCGGCGGTGGACCTGCCGCAGGCGCTGCCGCCCATCGCCCCCCTGCCCGTGGCAGCCCTGCCCGAGGCCGGACCCGGACCCGCCGCCGCGCCGGCACCGGCTGCCGCCCCGGAGGCGGCGGCCGCCGAGGCCACGGCCCCGCTGCCCGCCACCACCCTGCAGCCCGTGGCGACGCTGGAGGCGGTGATGCTGAACCAGTACCGCCCGCCGCCGCCGCAGGATGCGCAGGGCTACCGGCATCTCGACATGACCATCATGAGCCTGGGCGTCGGCGAGACGCGCTGGCCCGGGGTGCGCTTCAAGCTCTCGCTGTCCGGCGAGCAGCCGCGGCTGGAATTCCGCCAGGCGCAGGGCCATCCGGAGGCGTTCAGCCGCTGGCTGGGCCAGGGCGAGGACAAGTTCGGCCCCTTCCTGCGCCTCGGCCTGGCCGAGCTGCCGGCGCAGCTGGCGCGCGAGGATGCCGAGCCGCGCGACACGCTGCTGCTGCGCACCCTGCTGCGCCTGCTGCCCGGGGCCACCGCCAATGCCGCCCGCGCCGCCGGGCTGCTGCCCGAGGAGATGGGCCAGTGGCTGGAGGCCGCGCGCCTGCTGGCGGCGCAGGCCAGCCTCGGCGAGCCCGGCGCCGACGCCCCCGGCGCGCCGCCCGAGGAGGCGGAGAAGCTGCTGCTGAACCAGCATTATGCCGGGACCGGCGATTACCGGCATCTCGACATCACCGTGCTGAACCTGCGCGGCGACCCGGCGGAGGGCATGGAGGGCGAGGCGGCCTGGCCGATGGTGCGGCTGAAGCTCGGCCGCACCAGCCGCAGCGAGAGCATCGAGTTCCGCCAGAGCCAGGGCTGGCCGCAGGCCTTCGAGGAATGGACCGAGACCGGCTTCGACCGCTTCGGCCCCTTCATCCGGCTGACGGCGGAGAACCTCGCCAGCTATCGCGAGGCGCTGGCGGCGCCGCGCGACCGGGCGCTGCTGGCGGTGCTGCTGCAGCGCCTGCCGGGGCTGACCCGCGCCGCCGCGGCCGAGGCCGGGCTGGACGAGGCGGCGCAGGCGGACTGGGCGGCGGCGGCGGAGCGCCTGGCGGTGGCCCTGGCCGGCACGGCGGCGCCGGCCGCCGGCTGAGCGGGGCGGGCGCGGCCGGCGGACCATGCCGGCTCAGCGGGCGGGGATGAAGAAGGCCTGCATGCCCTCGGCCGGCACCCGGTTGTTCGGCCCGATGCGGCAGCGCGTGTCGAGGAAGAGCAGCCGGTCGGGGCCGATCGCCTGGTCGGCGATGGTCATCACCCCGCTCAGCTCCTCCTCCTGCCCGCGATGCGAGCCGGGCAGGATGTCGAGCTGGCCGGGGCTGCGGCTCCACAGCGCCACCACCAGCCCGGCCTCGCCGCCGCGCAGCGCGCCGAGCCCGGCCAGATCCTCCGGCGCCGCCACATGCTCCTGCTCGATCGGGCCCTCCTGCAGCGTCACCAGCTGCAGCAGGTCGGCCGCCATCTGCACCACCTCCTTCAGCCGCGGCGGCGCATGGCCCTGCCCGCTGCCCGGCTCGACCAGCGAGCGGTCATAGACGCCAAATTGCGGCAGGTGGCGCGCCAGGTCGTAATCCGCGTCGCTCAGCCAGCCGCGGGCGCGCAGCCAGCGCATCAGCGCGAGCGGCTCGGACAGGCCCGGCCCCGCCGCGGCCTCCTGCGCCGCGCCGTCGGTGACGCGGCTCTGCCGCTGCAGCAGCACGGCGTCGCTGCCCTCGAGGCGGATGACAATGCGCCCGGCATCGCGCCGGTGCCGCAGCGTCACCCAGAAGGAGAAGCCGAGATAGCCATCGCCCAGCCCGGCCGCGGCCAGGTCGGGGCGGTACAGCTCGGCCTCGCCCGCGCCCACGCATTCCTCATCGACAAAGGCCAGCACCTTGCTGCCACGGAAATTCTCCGCCGGTGCGTAGATCCATCCGCTGATCTTGTTGCCGATCACGCTTTCGATCGCGCCTCTGACCATCAGCTGCTGCTCCCTGTGGGTCGGCAGAAGGGTGATGCGGCGAGCCTATCTCGCAGTTGCGAAATCGCAAAGATTTCTGTTAAGAAGACCGAAATATTTAATTGGCAGCCGCGCCCGGCCGCCAGGGGGCGCCAATTGCCGCCCGGCGGGGCTGTGGTATCGTGCGGCTCCTCCACGCCTGACGGGAGCCTGCCCTTGGCCGCTGACAATCCCCCCTCCTCGGAGCTCGACCTGGCCAGCCTGAAGCGGGCCGATTCCCTGGTCTCCGAGGCCGGGCTGCGGATGCGGGCGGAGCCGATGCTGGCCCGGCTGCAGCCGATGCTGGCGCGGCTGGACCCGGCGCTGCAGGCCCTCGGCCGCGAGCTGGTGCAGGAGATCGCGCGCATCGGCGTCACCACCGAGACGCTGCGCCAGGAGCTGGCGGCGACGAAGCGCAGCCGCGAGGACTGGGTGCGGCTGGACCCGCTGCGCTACATTCCGGCCTCGCGCCGCGCCGCCGCGCCGCCGCCGCCGCCGCGCGTGGTGCTGACCCCGCGCGACGACCATTTCGCCGGCGCCGGCTGGCACGGGGCGGAGACCGATGGCAGCCGCGAATGGCGCTGGAGCGGCCGCAATGGCGAGACCTGCACCCTGCTGCTGCCCAGTCTCGGCGCCGGCCGGCTGCGGCTGACGCTGCAGATGGTGATGCCCTTCGGCGCGCGCTGGGCGCCGGAACGCTCGACCCTGGTGCTGAACGCGCAGCCGGTCGCGCTGCGCCTGCTGACGCCGCCCGACAGCACCCAGCCGCTGCTGCAGGGCGAGATCGAGGTGGAGGATGATGCCGGGCTCGGCCCGCTCTCCCTGGTGCTGGTGGCGCCGCGCCACACCGCCCCCTCGGGCGGCGACACGCGGGCGCTGGGGCCGGGGCTGGTGCGGCTGGAGATCGAGCGCGTCGACGCCCTCACCGCCTGAGGGCCAGCACGGGCAGGCCGGCGCGGCTCAGCGCCGCGCCGCGCCGGCCTGGTAGAGCTGCACGACGAAATCGCTGCTCAGCTCGTTGAAGCCCCAGAAATTGCGCAGCGAGATGCGCAGGCTGTTGGGCGGCAGCGCCATGCGCAACCCGTCCTTCGCCGTCACCGCCAGGCGCGGCGCCAGCGCGTCGCGCCAGAAATCCGCGCTGAGCACACCGTCCACGATGCTGAGATGCTGCCCCTCCCGCGCCGCCTGGCGCGAACCGGCCAGGTCGAAGGGCGAGCGGTGCAGGAAGATGGCGCGCTTGCCGAAATAGGGCGCCTCCACCAGCAGGGAGGAGGAGATGCCCACCACCTCCTTCAGCTGGTCATGCGCCAGCAGCGCATAGGCATTGGCCTTCAGCATCTGCACGCGGCGGAACGGCACGCCGGAGGTGAACAGGCCGAAATCGCCGCTGTTGTAGGGGTGCGGCTTGAAGCCCAGCATGCGGTGCCGCAGCAGCAGCGCCTGCAGCTCCGGCGCGAAGCGGGTGAGGTCGAGCAGCTCGCCCTGCCGCACCAGGGAGCGGTCGACGCGGGTCTGGCCGACCAGCAGCGCCGGCGAATCCAGCCGCAGATCCGGGGTGAACTTCACCGCCGTCGCCGCCAGCAGATCGGCCCAGCCATAGAAGCCGTCCGGATCGCTGTGATGGCCGAGCAGGGCTGCGAAGATCTCGGGATCGTTGGTCTGCGCGCCGAAGAACACGTCCGGCAGGAAGCGCACCGGATGGATGTTGAGATCGACGAAGGCGATGCCGAGATGCGACAGCGCCGCCTTGCACCATTCGGCCAGCTCGAAGCCCACCACCAGGGCCTGGCCGAAGCGCGCCTCCAGCGCCTCCAGCACCTCGGGCGGCACGGTCTCGGCGTTGAAGAACTCGGCCCAGCCGGCAGCGCTGTATTCGGCGCCGAAGGCCTCGTAGAAGGGCTCGGGCTGCACCCCCTCGCCCCAGACCATGCATTCCACCGGCAGGCCGGTCGCGCGCGCCAGATGGCCGCGGATCAGCCGGTACAGCCAGCGGATATTCTCGGTCTGCGAGCTGCGGAAGCCGCGATCGGTCGGGCGCAGGAAATCGCCGGTGACGATGATGTGCTCGACCGGGCGCATGGCGGCTCCACCCAATTTCAGAGCGTGCGTTGCAGGAAGTCGAGGAAACGCGAGGCGGCGGCGCGGATCGCCGGCACGCCATGGTGGCGCTCCACATGCTCGCGCGCCGCCTGGCTCATGCGCTGTCTCAGCGCCTCGTCGCCGAGCAGCCGGCGCACCGTCTCCTCCAGCTCCTCGGGCGCGATCAGGAAACCCTGCACCCCGTGCTGCAGCCCGCCCTGGACGGTGCCGCGATAGGCGATGACCGGCAGGCCGCAGGCCATGCCCTCCACCATCGCGCGCGGCAGCCCGTCCATGGTCGAGGTGTGCACCATGATGCGGCTGCGATGCAGCAGCGGGAACAGCGCCGCATGGTCCAGCCGGCCCGGGAAATGCACCCGCCCGCTCTGCTCCGCCGCGCCGAACACCGCCTTGTCGGGGCGGCCGCCGCCGGCCAGCAGCAGGCGGAACTCCGGCACGAAGCGCAGCAGGTCGCGCTGGTTCTTCCGCTTCTCATAGAAATTGCCGACATTGGCGATGTCGTATTCGGCCGGCGGCGGCGGCTCGGGCGGGCTGGTCGATTCGAGGTCGATATATTTCGGCAGCACGAAGCCGGTGCCCATGGCGGCGAAACCGGCGAAATGCTCGGCCAGCTGCTCCTCATACTCGCCGAAGACGAAGGCGGCCCGGTCCAGCACCGGATCGGTGACGCTGCCGCCGACGATGAAGCCATAGGCCGGGCCATGGCCCAGCGCCTCGGCGACATGCGCGTTGATGGCGTAGCTCAGCCCCTTGAAGATCACGACATCGGGAGCGAAACCGCGCAGCGCCTCCACCATGGCGGCGGAGATCTTGTGGTGCGGCACCGGATGCGCGCCCTTGTCCTCGGGCGTGAAGGTGACGGTGACGCTGCCGCCGAGGAAGCTTTCCTGCTCGGTCTCCGCCCCGGGATGGATGCGGAACACGGCCACCTCCGCCCCCTGTTCGCGCAACGTCCGCATGAAATGCAGCTCGCGGGTCGCGCCGCCCATGGAACGGTCGGCGTGGCTCATGATCAAGGCGATGCGCATCGTGTCTGAGGGGCCTCGCGGAGCAGGAGGGGCGGCGCCTGGCCGCGGGAATGTGTCCGGCCCTCCTTATACCGCGCCGCATCATGGCTGGATATCCTGCCGCGGCATGGCTGGGCCGAAGCCACCAAAAATGTTAACCTGCTCTTGCCCGAGGAGGATCCCCTCAGCCGATGCGTTGCCTCGTCATCTCGCCCACCCCGAGCCATCCCGGCAATGCCGGCAACCGCCAGCGCATCCAGGCGCTGCTGAAGCGGCTGAAGGGCTTCGGCCATGAGGTGCATTTCTGTTTCGTCATGCGCGAGACGGTGGGGGAGCGCGACCTCGCCGCCATGCGCGAGGCCTGGGATTCGCTGATCACCCTGCCCTATGACCGGCAGCAGGAACGGCGCAGCCTGGGCAATGTCTTCGGCATCGACGACTGGTTCCCGGCCTCGCTGCAGGCCTCCATCGCCGCCATCGCCGACGCCGATTCCTATGATCTGGTGCTGGTCGAATACGTCTTCCTCAGCAAGGCGCTGGAGCTGTTCCCGCCGGGCACGCTGAAGATCATCGACACCCACGACGTCTTCGCGCATCGCGACCAGCGGCTGCGCGCCATCGGGCTCGAGCCCTCCTTCTTCTACACCACGCCGGAGGAGGAGGCGCGCGGCCTCGACCGCGCCGACCTCGTGCTGGCGATCCAGGACGAGGAACGCGCCGAGCTGGAGGAGCGCAGCCGCGCCCGGGTGGTGACGCTGGGCCATGTGCCCGAGGCGCCTTCCCTGCCGCCGCGCGCCGCCACGGCCGCGCCGGTGATCGGCTATCTCGGCAGCGCCAACCCGATCAACCAGTCGGCGCTGCGCGCGCTGCTCGGCGCGCTCGACCTGCCGGAGCTGGCGGCGCAGGGGGCGCGGCTGCTGGTCGGCGGCGGCGCCAGCCGTGCCGCCGAGGGCCAGCCCGCCCCGGTGCAGCCGGTGGGCGAGGTGGCCGAGCTCGCCGGCTTCTATGCCGGGCTCGACCTCGCCGTGAACCCGCACCAGGGCGGCACCGGCCTCAAGATCAAGACGGTGGAGGCGCTGGCGCATGGGCGGCCGGTGCTCGGCACCGCGGACGCCTTCCTGGGCCTGGAGCCCGAGGCGCCCTATCACGCGGTGGGCAGCGCCGCGGCGCTGGCGCCGCATCTGCTGCGCTACGCCGCCGAGCCCGGCTTCCGCGCCGAGGTCGCCGCCGCCAGCCAGGCGCTCTATGCGCGCTACGTCGCCGCGGTGGAGCGCCAGGCCTCGCTGCTGCGCAACCGCGCCGCGCTGCGCGCCGCGCTGCAGCGGCCGCGCGTGCTGCTGGTGACCGACCTGCCCTTCTGGCAGGAAAGCCTCGGCAACCATGCCCGCATCGCCGAGATGCTGCGGGTCGGCCGGCAGCTGATGGATTTCGACGTCTTCTCGCTGCGCAGCCTGTCGCCCGCCGAGCGCGCCACGGCGCAGCGCCTGGTGGGCGGGCGCGGCCGGGTCTTCTCCTTCAAGGACTATCCGGCCGGGGTGAGCCCGCTGCCCGAGCTGGATCGAGACCGCCGGGCTGATGCAGCCATTCGAGCGCACGCAATTCGCCCGCGCCTTCTTCGGCGCGCTGGAGGCGCATCTGGCGCAGCACAGCTACGCCATCGGCATCGTCGAATACATCCGGCTGAGCTATCTGCGGCACGCCAAGGGCTTCCCGGGCCTGTCGGTGCTCGACACGCATGACGTGATGTCGCTGCGGGCGCAGAATTTCGCGCATTTCGGCCTGGACCACCATATCCGCATCGAGGTGCCGGACGAGCTGCGCATCATGGACGGCTTCGGCCTGCTGCTGGCGATCCAGGCGGAGGAGCATCGCTTCCTGTCGCGCAGCCTGCCGGGCAAGTCGCTCTACCTGCCGCATTCCATGCCGGCCTCGCCGCGCATCGACAGCAGCCGCCCGGCGCGGCGCGTCGTCTTCGTCGGCGGCGACAGCCCGATGAACCGCGACGGGCTGCGCTGGTTCGTCGAGCAGGTCTGGCCCTGCTTCGAAGACAGCGAGGCCGAGCTGCATGTGGCGGGCGGCGTCTGCGACACGCTGCGCGACCTGGCCGCCGGCACCCGCCGCCTCGTGCTGCACGGCCAGGTGGCCGACCTCGCCGGCTTCCTCGACGCCGCCGATATCGGCATCAACCCGGTCTTCTATGGCGGCGGGCTGAAGATCAAGACGGTCGAGTATCTCTGCCGCGGCATCCCCTCGGTGCTGAGCGAGGAGGCGGTGTTCGGCATCGAGGGCGGCGCCGGCGAGGCCTATCTGCTGGCCCGCTCGCGCGGCGAATTCGTCGCCGGCCTCGACCGGCTGCTGCGCGAGCCGGCGCTGCGGCAGCGCCTCTCGGCCGCGGCGCATGGCTTCGGCCGGCGGCATTTCGGCCGGGCCGCGACCCGCCGGGCGCTGCTCGCCATGGCCGATCAGGCGCGCGGCGCGGAGGCGCCCCGCCGGGTCGCCTGAGCGGGACGGGAGGGGGCAGGGCGGCGGCGGGGATTCGTATTCCTGGCGCAACGATGGGGCTCCGCTCTAGCCTGCCGGAGCCAGGGGGAGAAAACGCCGCAAGGAAGCGGTCCGCAGAGGACCGTGCGGGATGCAACGCGGCCGGCAGCGAGCCCGGCGCGACGGGGAGCCATGGATGGTCATTTACTTCTCCGAGACCCTGCAGATCGCGATCGATTGCGTCGCCCCGCTGGGATCGCGGCAGCACATGGTCTGCGGCTGGGTGATGACCCCGCGTGGCACGCCCTTCGACATGCGGGTGCTGGGGCCGCAGGGGCGCGAGCTGCGGCCGGCCTTCCGCCTGCTCTATGCGCGGCCGGACGTGGCCGCGCCCGACCCGCAGCTGGCGCTGGTCAGCGGCTTCACCCTGGTGGTGGAGGATGTGGCGGAGACCGCGCCGCTCGAGATCCTGCTCGGCTCGGCCGGGGTCGGCGGCCGCATCAACCTGCGCGACGGCAGCATCAACCGCGACCTGCAGGCGGTGATCGCAGGGCAGGATTGGCGGATCAATTTCCGCCTGCTGCGCGCGGCGCTGGAGCGCGGCGAGACGCTGCCGCTGATGCGCCACCAGTACCGCCCCTATGGCGCCTTCGCCGCCTGGCTGGCGCGGCTGCCGCTGGTCAAGCACCGGGCGGAGCATTTCGGCATCATGACGCGCATGGAATGCCTGGCCTCGCCGGCGGGGGAATACGCGCTCGGCGTGCAGTTCGGCGGCCGGCCGGAGCGGCGGCTGCAGATCGAGGTGATCGCCATCGGCGCGCTGCGCGCCGCGGATGGCGGCCCGGACGAGCTGGTGCTGCTGCCGCAGGAGGATGGCACCGTCTTCCAGGCGGCGAGCTTCGGCTGCGCCTATGGCCGCGTGCCCTCGGAACTGCTGCCGCGGCTGCGCCGCATCGAGCTGGTGGCGCAGATCGCCTTCGACGAGGAAATGCTGTGGCTGCGCGCCGAGCCGCGCGCCGAGCAGGTGCCGGGCTTCCTGGACGGGCTGGTCTCCCTGCCGGGCGAGGCGATGGACGGCTCGGTGCCGGTCGCGCTGATGCAGCAGGTGCTGGAGAGCCGCGAGCGCGGGCTGCGGCCGGCGCTGGCCGCGCTGGCCCGGGCGGCGCCGCGCGGCAGCAGCGGCCGCCCCGGCCTCGCCATCATGGTCGGGGTGGACGATCCGGGCTGCGTGCCGCTGCTCGACATCCTGGCGCCGCGCATCGAGGCGCTGTGCGGTTCGCTGCTGCTGATCGGCCAGCGGGCCGAGCAGGCGGTGCAGGTGTTCCACCGCCGCGGCCGCATCAGCGCCAGCACCGAGCGCGAGGCGGCGATCGCGCTGGGCCGCGCGGCCGAGGCCGGCGCCGCGGTGGTGCCGCTCGACCCGCTGCGGCTGGGGCGGGCGGTGATCGCGGATGATCTGGGCGCGCTCTTCGCCCACCGGCTGGAGGGGGAGGAGCTGGCGCTGCTGCGCAATCTGCACGCCGCCGCCGGTTGCAGCGCCGACCTGGCCGACAGCCTGGCGCGGCTGCTGAAGCTGCGCGAGCAGCCGGAGCAGCCCTGGCAGCCGCCGGCCCATGCCTGGCGCAGCCCGCTGGCCGCGCATCTGGTCAATGCCCATCTGGAACGGCTGTGGACCCTGCCGGCCCGCCCGGCCGCTGCCGGCGAGACCCCTGTCCCGCCTCCCCTCGCGGCCTCCCCCTCGGCCAAGGTCCCCGCCTGATGCCCGACCGCACCATCTGCGTCATCGCCCATTCCCATCCGGATTTCTCCAAGGGCGGGGGCGAGGTCTCGGCCTATCGCCAGGTGCAGACGCATCGCAGCGTCGGCCAGCGGGCGATCTATGTCGCGGCCTCGGAGACCAACACCGCCTATGCGGCGCAGCGGCCGATCGACCTGGTCATGCCCTATGCGGAGGACGAGTATCTCTTCGCCTTCGGCGGCATGGACCCGGACCGGCTGTGGTGGGACGACCCGTTCCAGCGCCGCAACCTGGTGCGCTTCCTGGCGGCGCTGCCGGTGCAGGTCTATCATTTCCACCATTACTGGCGGATCGGCGCCGACATGATCGCCGAGCTGATGGAGGCGCGCCCGGATGCGCGCTTCGTCATCACGCTGCATGAGATGCTGGCGATCTGCCTGCATCACGGCCAGATGATCCGCACCCGCGGGCGCGAGCTGTGCCGCGCGGAATCGCCGCTGCGCTGCCTGGGCTGCTTCCCCGACAAGGCGATCGAGACGATGGTGCTGCGCAAGGCGGTGCTGCTCGACACGCTGCGCCGCTTCGACCATGTGCTCTACCCGAGCGAGTTCATCCGGCTGCGCTACGAGGCCTGGGGCTTGCGCGATGTGCGCTCCAGCGTGCTGGAGAACTATCTGGGCGACGAGCTGCTGGCGGTGCCACGGCCGCCGCAGCCGGCGCCCGCCATGGCCAAGCGCTTCGGCTTCTTCGGCCAGCCGACGCCGTTCAAGGGGCTCGACATCCTGGTCAAGGCGCTGTCGCTGGCCCTCGTCGAGGATCCGGAGATCACGCTGACGGTGTTCGGCGCCGAGCGCGAGGACATGCTGCGCTTCTTCCCCGAGACCAAGACGATCATCGAGGATGCCGCGCACAGCATCGCCTTCGCCGGGCGCTACGACCCGTCCGACGTGCTGTCGCTGATGGGCGCGGTGGGCTGGGTCATCATCCCCTCGATCTGGTGGGAGAATTCGCCCGTCGTCATCCAGGAGGCGCGGCGCGTCGGCACGCCGCTGATCGCCTCCGATATCGGCGGCATGGCGGAGAAGGTGCAGAACGAGGTGGACGGGCTGCATTTCAAGCGCGCCTCCCCGGTCGACCTGGCCCGGGTGCTGGTCGAGGCCGGCAAGCCGGAGACGCGGGCGCGGCTCGGCATGACGGTGCGCGACGTGATCAGCAAGGAGGAGTTCCTGGCCGGGCTGGCCGAGGCCTTCGCGCCGCCCGCCAGGCCTGTGCCGGCGGAGGCCGAGGCGGCGCTGTAGACCCCCCTCCCCCGCCCCGCCGCGTCGGGCTATGGCTGGGGCGGGAGGATCTGTCATGTCGGTTCTGGTCGAGGTCACGCGCGGGGGGCGGGTAGAATCTCGCCATGCCGGCGCCTTCGCGGTGGTGGATGCCGAGGGCGCGCTGGTGCTCTCGGAAGGGGATATCGACCGCCCGGTCTTCCCGCGCTCGGCGGTGAAGCTGATCCAGGCGCTGCCGCTGGTGGAGAGCGGCGCCGCCGACCGTTTCGGGCTGGATGATGAGTCGCTGGCGCTGGCCTGCGCCTCGCACAATGGCGAGGAGCGGCATGCGGAGGTGGCGGCGCGCGGGCTGGCGCGGCTCGGCCTCGATGCGGCGGCGCTGGAATGCGGCGCGCATTGGCCGAGCCTGCCGGCCGCCAGCCAGCGCCTGGCGCGGCAGGGGGCCTCGCCCAGCGCGCTGCACAACAACTGCTCGGGCAAGCATACCGGCTTCCTCTGCCTGGCCTGCGGGCTGGGCGCCGAGCCGCGCGGCTATATCCAGCCGGAGCATGCCGTGCAGCGGGCGGTGAAATCGGCGCTGGAGGAGGTCACCGGCTTCGCGCTGGCGGAGGGCAGCCATGGCATCGATGGCTGTTCCATCCCGACCTATGCGGTACCCTTGCGGGCGCTGGCGCTGGGCTTCGCGCGGCTGGGCAGCGGCCATGGGATGTCGCTGTCGCGCGCCCAGGCGGCGGCGCGGCTGCGGCGGGCGGTGGCCCGGCACCCCTTCATGGTGGGCGGCACGGGCCGGTTCGACACGGTGGTGATGGAGGCGCTGGGCGAGCGCGCCTTCACCAAGACCGGGGCCGAGGGTGTGTTCTGCGCCGCCCTGCCGGAGCTTGGCCTCGGCGTCGCGCTGAAATGCGAGGATGGCGCCGGCCGCGCCGCCGAGGTGGTGATGGCTGCCCTGCTGCTGCGTCTGCTGCCGATGTCGGAAGCCGAGCGCGGCGTGGTGGCGCCGCTGGCGGCGCCGATCCTGCTCAACTGGAATGGCATCGAGGTCGGCCAGCTGCGCGCCACCCTGCCGGCGTGACGCCGGCCGCCAGCGGCGGCCGGCCCTGCCAGAGAAAAGAAGGGGTCCAGGGGAATTCCTTCCCCTGGCCTTTTTGTTTTCTTTGTCTTTGTCTTTTTCTTACTCCGGCGCCCGCGCCGCCGTGCGTGCGCAGGCGATGACGGCCTCGCGCAGCGTGCCCACCACCAGCGGCACGCCAAGCGACTGGTGCAGCGCATCGTCCAGCGCATTGTCCGGCGCCGCCCAGAGCCCCACCATCAGCGGCAGCCGGGGCAGGCGCTGGCGCAGGCGGCGCAGCAGGTAGCGCAGATGGGTGGGCGCGCCGCGCATCTGCACGGCGCAGATGCAGGCCATGCGGGCGCCCGGCGCCTCGAAATGCCCGACGGCACGGCGGGAGACCTCGGCATAGGGCACGACCTGCGCGCCCAGCCCGTGCTTGCGCAGGATCTGGGCCAGCATGGTGGCGGAGACCTCGTCCAGCGGCCCGCGGCCGGCGATGCAGAGCACGGCGCCCTCGGCCTGCCAGGCGGGCGGGATGCTCTCGGCGGAGGGCAGCGCCATGGGGGCCGGGCGGGGCAGGCGCTGCTCGGCGCCGGAGAGGCGCAGCATGCGGCCGGCGCCATTGGCGGGGGGCGGCGGGGTGGGCTCGGAATCATCGTGCTCGTCGAGGGATTCGGCCAGCTCGGTGACGCTGTCGCGGATGCGGTCGAGCTGCGTCGGCGTGACCAGGCCGCGCCGCACATCCGCCGCGGCGAGCGCCAAGCCCTTCAGCGCCACCTCGTCATAATAGGAGGAGAGCGAGCGCTCCTTCAGCAGGGCCTCGGCCTGTTCCTGGGCCTCGTCCGGGTCGCCGGCCAGAGCGCGCTGGTAGAAATTCTCGACCGGGGTGAGGGCCGGCCTGTCGCCCAGCAGCACGTCGAGGAATTCCAGCCGCTCGACATGGCGGCCCAGCACGACCAGGCAGAGGGTGACGGGGGTGGCGATGATCAGCCCGATCGGGCCCCAGATCCAGCTCCAGAAGATGGCGGCGATGATGACCGAGACCGGCGACATGCCGGTGGAGTGGCCATAGGTCAGCGGCTCGACCACATGCGCCGCGATGGGCTCGACGGCCAGGAAGAGCGCGGCGGTCCAGAGCGCCATGGACCAGCCCGGATCGACCGAGGCGGCGAGGCCGATGGGCAGCACGGCGCCGAGGATGCCGCCGATGAAGGGCACGAAGCGCAGCAGCGCCGCGACCAGGCCCCAGAGCAGCGGGCTCGGCACGCCGATCAGCAGCAGGCCGAGGCCGATGACGGCGCCGAAGCCCAGATTGATGCAGAGCTGGGCCAGGAAGAAGCGGCTGAGGCGGATGGCGGCGTCGTCCATGGCCACGGTGGTGCGGTGCAGGTCGGTCGAGCCGAACAGGCGGATCAGCCGGTCGCGCAGATCCTCCCGCTGCAGCAGCACGAAGATGGTGACCACCAGCACGATGCCGGCCTGGGTCAGCGGCCCGGCCAGCGGAGCCAGGAAGGCCCGCACCATCTGCATCGGCGTCATGTCGGGGCTGTGGATCTCCACCGGCAGGGGCGGCACTGCCGCGTCGCGCGGCGGGGTGATGGAGGGCACGGGCGGTGGGGCGCGGCCGAAATCCTCGCCCAGGCGCTCGACCAGGGAGCCGATGCGGCCGATGGTCATCTGCCGCAGCGTGTCCAGCTTCTGCTGCACGGTGTGCTGGTAGAGCGGCGCGTTCTGCGCCAGCTCGGCGAGCTGGGCGCCGATCAGCGCGGCGGCGGCCAGGATGATACCCAGCGCCACCAGCACCGCCAGCAGCACCGCGGTGATGCGCCCGACCCTGAGCCGCCGCAGCACCCGCACCAGGGGCGAGAGCACCAGGCTGAGCAGGATGGCGAGCGTGACCGGGATCAGCACCTCGCGGCCGAGATAGAGGCCGGCGACCACCACGACGCCGCCGGCCAGCGTGGTCAGGCTGCGCAGATCGGGGGCTTCGGCCGGGGCGACCTTCGCCCTCGTCGCCGGGCCATTGGCGCGCAGCGGTGGTTCGGCCATCGGGGCAGTCTCCAGCGGGGGTTGAATCCGCTGGGCTAACGCGCCGCAGTGCAAAAAGGATATGTCTACCGGCGGCGTGGACTTTGCCGACCTCGCCCGGGCCGTTCCCGGCCTCAGCGCAGCAGCTTGCGCACCGGTGGGGCGGAGGGGTGCAGCAGCAGCCCGTCCGGCGTCAGCTCGACCCGGGCGTCGCGATAGACCGCCTGGGCCAGCTGCAGATTCTCGGTGAAGGCCGCCTTGAAATGCTTGCGCAGGCGGATGCCGGCGCCGAACTGGGTCGCCAGCGCCGTCCAGCTGATCAGCTTGCTGTCGTTCAGCGAATGCAGCCGGTAGGCCAGCCAGCAATAGACGTCGAGCGCCATGGAGGAGTTGCGGATGTGGCGGATCGCCGCCTCGTCCAGCGGCACGGCGTGCTGGCGCAGCTGCTGGAAGAAGCTCTCCGAGAGCCGCGCGGTCTCGACGAAGAGATCCCCCTGCCCGCCCGGCGCGTTGGGGTCGTCGACGAACATGGCGATGTCGACGATGTTCTGGTTCACCAGCACCGAGGTGCCGTTGCGGGTGAAGTGGAAGGAGAGGCGGCAGCGGCTGATGCGGTCCGCCTGCTCGCGCACCAGCTTGGTGGTCTTGCCGCCGACCGAGACGCCGAGGCGGCCCAGGAAGTCGCGCAACGAACGCCCGAGCTGCACATCGCGCGAGCCGGTGCGCAACGCCTCCGACTGCAGATAGATCAGGATCAGCCGGGCGATGGCGCCGAAGGGCACGCCGACATGGGCGGGTGCCCCATCCGGCCCCAGCCGGACACCGGGCTCGACCAGCAGGGTCAGGCTGTCGGTCTCGAGCTTCCAGATCGAGGCGTCATCCGCCGGCCGCCGGTGCGGCAGGGCGGTCTGGCACCAGCCGGAATGGATGTAGCCGATGCCGACATCCTCATCGGAGGCCCAGGAGGCCGCGGCCTCGACGATCCGCGCGCCGCGCCTGCCCTCCACCAGCTCCCGGCTGGCCTGGCGCCCATGCGTCTCGATGAGGGTGTGGACCGTGCCCATGACCATCCGCTGCTGCTTGCCGGCCGGACATTGGCGCGGCCGGTCGCCCCTGTCGACGTGGACTCTGCCGACCCAAAGCTAATTGGAAGATATTTGGTCTTAGTATTTGTATATGCCGGCAAAGTCCTCGGGATAAGGCCCGCAAGCCCTTGTTCCGTGGCGGGCCCCGGCGGCAGAGTCCACGCCGTGGCCGGCAGGGTCCACGCCGGGTGCTGTGGCCGACTCGCGGGGCGCCGCCGGAGTCGGTTTCCCGGCCTGTCGGGCGGCCCGCCGCGTGGACTCTGCCGACCCTCCACGACCTCGCCGCAGCCGTTGCAGGGCCGTTTCGCCGAGATTTTCCGCCCCTGGCGCCGCTGGCGCGCCACAGGTCGGCAAAGTCCACAGGGCTGCGCTGCGGGGCCACGCCTGAAGCACACGGCGCGGGCTGCGCCGGGGGATGGTCGCCAAAGTCCACGCCCTGCGCCGCAGGCGAGCGGCCGCGGCGCAGGCCGGGGAGCGGCTCACCCCCCCTCCCCTTCGCGGAAGCTGCGATAGAGCGCGTCCAGCCGCGCCACCAGGAAACGGCCGAATTCCGGCTCCAGCCGCTCATTCACCGTCAGCCGCAGGCCCTGCGGCCCGGGCTCGATCTTCACCAGCGGGTCGCCCTGCGGGGTGCGCCACCAGGGGTCGGCCTCCACCGCCGGCTTGCCGTCGCGAAGGGCGGCGAAGATGCGCTGGAAGCGGGCATCGCTGTTCAGCGCGCGGAAGCCGGGGCTGGCCATGGCGCGCTCGGCGAGGTCGGCCGCGCCCGCCTCGGCGAAGAGGCGCTGCAGCTCCAGCCAGCGCGGCCTGCCGGTGCGCGGCGCCGGGCCGATCGCCAGGATCACCGCCCGCGGGATGGCGCGCACCACCTGGAGGTAGCGGGTCATCTCCGCCGATTGCACGGCCAGTGCCGCATGCAGGGTCGGGCGGTCGAAGCCGCGCGCCTCCAGATGCGCGGCGAAGAGGGCGCGCTCGATGAAGGTGAGGTTGCGCCGCTCGATATTCTCCTTGCCCTGGGCCACCACCAGCTCGGCATCGGAGAGCGCGCGGATCACCGCCTTGATCGGGATGCCGAGCCGCTTCACCGCCAGCAGGCGGCGATGCCCATAGGCCATCTGGTAATGGCCCGGCTTCTCCGGGTGGGGCCGCACCAGCACCGGTACCTGCTGGCCGGAGCCGGCGATGCTCTGCACCAGCTCGGAAAGCTCCGCCTCGCTGTCGCCGGCGATCCGGTCGGCGACGAAGGAGGCCTCGACGAAAGCGGGGTCGAGCGCCACCACCGTCTCGCCGCCCTCGACGCGGGCGCGCAGCGCCTCCGCCTCCTCGCGCAGCTGGCCGAGGCTGAGGCCCATGGCGCGCACGGCGCCGGAGGGGACGCGGGCGGTGGCCGGGGCGGGTTGCGGCTCGGCCATTTCCTCGGCCGGGCCGGCGCCGAGCAGGCGCTTCAGCGTGTCCTTGCGGCTCATCGGGCGGCGCGGCCCCAGGCCTGGGCGACCAGCTGGCGGACCTCGCCATTCACCGAATCCAGCGCCTCCGCCGCGCGGTTGTAGGTTTCGCGGCTGAAATTCTGCGGCCCCACCTCATAGAGGGTCTGCTTGGTCAGCCCGGCATCGGAGATGGCGGTCGATTTGATCATCGGATTGGTCAGCACCCGCTCGCCGAACAGGCTGCGCAGGAAGCCCACCACCTGGGTCTGGGGGCCGTCCTGCGGCTCGTAGCGGGTGACCAGGTAGCGCAGGAAATCATAGTCGAGCCGCCCGCCGGCCTCCCGCACCACGGAGAGAAGATCGGCCGTCATCAGCAGGAACTGGCACATGCTGGCGATGTCGAGCATCTGCGGATGCACGGTGATCAGCACGCCCGTCGCGGCGCAGAGGGCGGCCAGCGTCAGGAAGCCCAGCTGCGGCGGGCAGTCGATGACGACGATGTCGTACTCCGCCTCGACGGTGGCCAGCGCCTCGGTCAGGCGGGTGAAGAACAGCGTCTCCTTGGCCCGCTCGGATTGCGCCAGCATGCGCGGCGTGTCGTGCTCAAATTCGTGCAGCTCCAGATTGGCCGGCACGATGTCGAGGCCGGCGATATAGCTCGGCCGGATCACCTCGCGCAGCGGGCGGCGCTGCCTGTCGTAGCGCAGCGCCGCGTAGAGCGTCTCATTCTCCCCGATATCCAGCTCCGGCTGGTAGCCGAACAGGGCGGAGAGGCTGGCCTGCGGGTCGAGGTCCAGCGCCAGCACCCGGTGGCCCTGGAAGGCCAGGTACTGCGCCAGATGCGCGGCCGTGGTGGTCTTGCCGGAGCCGCCCTTGAAATTGGCCACCGCGATGACCTGGAGGTGCTCGCCCTCCTGCCGGCGCGGCGGGGCCTGGCGGTTCTTGCCCTTGAGCAGGCCGCGCAGCGCATGGATCTGCTCCAGCGTATAGGCGCGGCGGCCGCCGGGGCCTTTTTCCGGCACCGGGCCTTCCCCCGCCAGGGCCAGCTGGCGCAGATAGGAATCGCTGATGCCGAGCAGATGCGCGACCTCGCCGCTGGAGAAGCGGCGCAGCGTCTTCTGCGCGGCGGGGGGGAAGATGCGGTTGCGGAGCAGGGCGAGCTGGGCGCTGAGCGCCCGCGCATCGGCGCCGATGCGCTGGTCGATCGGCTCCGGCGCGGCGGTGGTGGCGGACATGGCCGACGCTTTTCTCCGAAAAAGAGGCTTTTCGGCGTTAGCACAACGCTGCTGCGTCGACTACAGACCTTGCCGTTGACAGCTGTCAACGGCGCCGTGACGGTTCGCGGCGTCGGCCAGCGATGCGCGCCATTGACAGCTGTCAATGCGCGCTGCCCTTGTCCCGCCCAAACCTCATGCGACATGCGGCGTTGGAGGCACGGAATTGACCTGTCGATGAGAAGCCTGATCCTGCTGGCCGGCACGCTGCTGCTGGCCCTGCCCCCCATCCCGCCCGCGCTGGGCCGCGATGCGCCCGCCGCCCCCTCCCAGGCCGCCGCGCCCGGCGTCGGCGCGCTGGGGCGGGTCGAGCCCGCCTCCCGCATCCGCCGCATCGGCGCGCCGGGCGGGATGAACGTCACCCGCCTGGGCCGGCTGCTGGTCGAGGAAGGCCAGCGCGTCGAGGAAGGCGCGCTGCTCGCGGAACTGGCCGATGCGCCGCAGAAGGAGGCGCAGCGCCAGCGCGCCGCCGCCGCCCTGGCCGAGGCCGAGGCGCGGCTGGCCCTGATGCAGGCCGCCGCCCGGCCGGAGGAGATCACGGCGCAGCGGGCGCGCCTCGCCGGGCTGCGCGCCGAGGCGGAGAATGCCCGGCGCGAGGCGGCGCGCGCCGAACGCCTGGTGCCAAGCGGTGCCGGCGGCCAGGCCGAGGCCGAGCGCCGCCGCTTCGCCGCGCTGCGCGCCGAGGCCTCGCTGGCCGAGGCCGAGGCCGAGCTGGCCAGGCTGCAGAGCCCGCGCCCCGAGGATGTCGCCATGGCCCGCGCCCAGCGCGACGCGGCGGCCGCGGATGCGCGGGCGGCCGAGGCCGAGCTGGAGCTGGCCCGCATGCGCGCACCGATCGCCGGCACCATCCTCACCCTTTATGTCCGGCCCGGCGATCCGGTGGGCAATGACGGGCTGCTCGACATGGCGGATCTGGAGCGCATGGATGTGGTGGCCGATGTCTATGAGACCGACCTGCCGCGCCTGCGCCTCGGCCAGCGGGCGGAGGTGCTGGTGCCCGGCCATCCGGAGCGGCTCGGTGCCACGCTGCGCGAGATCGGCTGGCAGGTGCGCCGCACCACCCAGGCCGGCACCGACCCGGTCGCCGCCGTCGATGCCCGCACCGTGCCGGTGCGGCTGACGCTGGACGCGGAAGGCGCGGCGCTGCTGGCGCGGCGCTCCAACATGCAGGTGCAGGTGGCGATCCGCCCATGAGGCTCGCCACCACGCTCTGGCTGCCGCTGCGGCTCGCCTGGCGGCAGCTGCGCGCCGACAAGGCCCGGCTGGCCACCGCCATCGCCGGCGTGCTCTTCGCCTGCGTGCTGGTCTTCATGCAGCTCGGCTTCCGCGCCGCGCTGTTCGATTCCGCCACCTCGCTGATCACCGCCATGCGCGGCGAGGTGTTCCTGATCCACCCGATGACGCTGGCCAGCTTCCGGCCCGAGCCGCTGCCGCGGGTGCGCGCCAGCCAGGCCCTGGCCCTGCCGGAGGTGGCGCAATCCGTGCCGATCTACATGGCGCAGAGCACCTGGCGAAATCCGGAGACGGGGGAGCGCCGCACCATCCAGCTGGTGGGCTTCGATGTCGAGGCCGGCGCCATGCGCTTCGAGGGGCTGGAGCGGGTGGCCGAGGCGCTGAAGCGCCCCGACACGGTGGCTTTCGACCGCCGCTCCCGTCCCGAATTCGGGCCCGTCGAGGCGCTGCTGGCGGGCGCGCGGCGGCAGCCTGCCGGTGCAGATCAGCAACCGGCAGATCGAGGTGGTGGGGGTGGTGGAGATCGGCGCCTCCTTCGGCGCCGATGGCAATGTCATCATGAGCGAGACGAATTTCCGCCGCCTGATGCCGGAACGCCCCTTCTCCAATGCTGATCTGGTGGCGATCCGGCTGCGCCCGGGCGCCGACCCGGCCGCGGTGCGCGACCGGCTGGCCGCCCTGCTGCCGCCCGATGTGGCGGTGCTGAC
Organism: Pseudoroseomonas cervicalis; assembly: GCF_030818485.1. Classification (NCBI taxonomy): domain Bacteria; kingdom Pseudomonadati; phylum Pseudomonadota; class Alphaproteobacteria; order Acetobacterales; family Roseomonadaceae; genus Roseomonas; species Teichococcus cervicalis. The sequence goes on from NZ_JAUTAJ010000002.1 coordinate 93,254, forward strand.
CCAGCCCGAGCTGGTCGCCTGGGAGCTGCGCTACTGGGAGACGGCGACGCCGATCGGCTTCATCTTCACCTTCGGCAGCCTGATGGGGCTGATCGTCGGCATGGTCATCGTCTACCAGATCCTGTTCAGCGACGTGGCCGGGCATCTGCGCGAATACGCCACGCTGAAGGCGATCGGCTACACCAATGCCTATCTGGGGCGGGTGGTGCTGTCGGCGGCGCTGCTGCTGGCGGTGCTGGGCTTCATCCCCGGCGCCATCGCCGCTGGCCTGCTTTATGAGGTGGTGGGGCGCGCTACCTTCCTGCCGCTGGCCATGGAATGGGGGCGCAGCCTGATGATCTTCGCCATGATCTTCGGCATGTGCGGCCTGGCCGGGCTGCTGGCCATGCGCAAGCTGCGCGACGCCGATCCGGCGGACATGTTCTGATGCCGGGCGGCGAACCCCCCGTTGCGCTCGACGGCGTCTCCTATGCCTATGGCAGCGGCGAGCTGCGCCGCCCCGTGCTGCGCGAGGTCGATCTGCGCGTGGCGCCGGGGGAGATCGTGCTGCTGACCGGCCCCTCGGGCTCGGGGAAGACCACGCTGCTCACCCTGGTGGGGGCGCTGCGCGCCATGCAGCAGGGCTCGGCGCGGGTGCTGGGCCAGGAGCTGGCCGGCGCGACGGAGCGCCAGCGCGTCACGCTGCGCCGGCGCATCGGCTTCATCTTCCAGGCGCACAACCTGCTGGGCTTCCTGACGGCGCGGCAGAATGTCGCCATGGCGCTGGAGATGGCGGCGGAGCTGCCGGAGGCCGAGCGCCTGGACCGCGCCGATGCCATGCTGGAGGCGGTGGGCCTGGCCGAGCACCGCCACAAGCCGCCCGCCCAGCTCTCGGGCGGGCAGCGCCAGCGCGTCGCCGTCGCCCGTGCGCTGGTGGGCGCGCCGGGGCTGATCCTGGCCGATGAGCCCACCGCCGCGCTTGACAAGGCAAGCGGGCAGGAGGTTGTTCAACTGATGCGCGATCTGGCCCGCCGCCGGAGCGTCGCCATTCTGCTGGTGACACATGATCCGCGCATCCTGGACATTGCGGACAGGGTCGTCAGCATGGAGGATGGTCGGGTGATGACGGCATAAGCCCGGCGCCGTTGCCGGGTGGGCTGTTTGGCACCGCCATGGTCAAGGATTGCCTGTCGTGACACCGCCTGACCAATCAGCCCCCGCGCGGGCCGAGGCCGAGCGTCTGGCGGCGCTGTACCGGTTGCGTCTGCTCGACACCGCGCCGAGCCCGGATTTCGATGCCGTGGTCTCCCTGGCATCGCGGTATTTCGACTGCCCGGTGGTGATGCTGCTGCTGGTCGACCGCGACCGGCAATGGGCCAAGGCGGTGCATGGCCGGCTGCCCGGCTGGCAGGGGCCGCGGCAGCATTCCATCTGTCACTGGACCATCCAGGGCGAGGATGTGCTGACGGTCGAGGATCTGCACCTTGATCCGCGCTTCCGCGACCTGCCCGAGAAGAGCGGCCTGCCGGATCTGCGCTTCTATGCCGGGCTGCCGCTGCCGGTCGAAGGGCAGAATGTCGGCACGCTCTGCCTGCTCGACAGCCGGCCGCGACGCTTCGGCGAGGCCGACCGCCAGGCGCTGCGGCAGTTCGGCCTGCTGGCCCAGGGTCTGCTGCTGGCCCAGTCCCAGGCCCGCCGGGCCGAGACGGCCTGGCAGGAGAGCCGCACCCTGGCCGCCCTCTCCGCCCGCAAGACCCGCCTGCTGCAGCAGACCGAGCGCCTGGCGCAGCTCGGCGGCTGGGAGCTGGACGCGCAGGGCCGTGGCCCGCTCTGGTCGGACGAGGTGTTCCGCATCCATGAGCTGCCCTTCGGCGCGCCGGTCTCGCTGCCGGATTCCTTGCTGCACTACCCGCCCGGCGACCGGGAAAGGGTGGCGGCGGCGGTCAGCGCCATCCTCGAACAGGGCCAGACCGCCGAGCTGGAAGCCGATTTCGTCACCGCCAAGGGCCGGCTGCGCCGGGTGCGCATCAGCGGCGAGCCGGAGCGCGACCAGCATGGCCAGGTGGTGCGTGCCGTGGGCCTGATCCAGGACATCACCGAGGCCTGGCAGTTGCGCCAACGTTTGCAGACCCTGGCGCTGCAGGATCCGCTGACCGGCCTGGCCAACCGCACCCAGCTGCTGCAATGGCTGGAGGCGGCGCTGCAGCGCGCGCCCGAGGAAGGCTCGCTGGCGCTGCTGCTGCTCGATCTCGACAATTTCCAGGATCTCAACGACCGCCATGGCCATGTCCAGGGCGATGCGCTGCTGCGCGGCATCGCCGCCCGGCTGCAGCGCAGCGCCGGCAGCCCGGGCATGGCGGCGCGCACCGGCAGCGACGAATTCGCCCTGCTGCTGCCCGGCACCGACGAGGATGGCGCCCGCCGCCGGGCCGAGCTGGTGCATGACATGCTGCGCGAGCCGCTGGTGCTGGATGGCGTGCCGGTCGGCGTCTCGGCCAGCATCGGCGTGGCGCTCGGCCCGCGCGACGGCACGACCGGGGAGATGCTGATGCGCCAGGCTGACATCGCCCTGTCGCATGGCCGGCGCCAGGGGCGCGGCCGCGTCACCCTCGCCTCGCCCGAGATCGCGCAGCGTTTCCTGGCCCGGCGCGAGGCGATCGAGCTGGTGCGCCTGGCGCTGCAGGAGGGCTGGGTGCGGCCCTTCTACCAGCCCAAGCTGCGGCTGGCGGACCGCCAGCGCACCGGCTTCGAATCCCTGGTGCGCATCCTGCCGCCGGATGGGCGGGTGCTGGGCCCGGGCCAGTTCTGGCCGGCGCTGCAGGAGGAGGAGACGGCCCGCCTGCTGGGCCAGCACATGCTGCAGGCGGTGACCGCCGATCTCTGCCGCTGGCGCGAGGCCGGGCTGGCGCCGAGCCGGGTCGGGCTGAACGTGTCGGAGGCGGATTTCGCCGGCGGCACCCTGGCGCAGCGCGTGGTGGCGCAGCTGGCCGCGCGGGAGCTGCCCGCCGCCTGCCTGACCATCGAGGTGACCGAGACGGTGCTGCTGAGCGAGGCGGCCTCCGCCGTCATCGGCACGCTGTCACGGCTGCATGCCGCCGGCATCGCCATCTCGCTCGACGATTTCGGCACCGGCTATGCCTCGCTGACGCATCTGCGCGACTTCCCGATCCAGGAGCTGAAGATCGACCAGAGCTTCGTCGCCCGGCTGCAGGAGGATCGGCGCAGCGGCCGCATCATCGGCAGCATCGTCGACCTGGCGCATGGCCTGGGCATGCGGGTGGTGGCCGAAGGGGTGGAAAGCGAGGCGCAGCACGCCGCGCTGCGCCGCCTCGGCTGCGATGAGGGGCAGGGCTATTATTACAGCCGCCCCATGCCCGCCGCCGGGGCCGAGGCCTGGCTGCGCGGCGAAGGCGGCGCCACCTAGCCCGCGGGCGGCATCGACAGGGCCTGCAGCGCCTCGCGCAGCGGGCCGGGCAGCGGGGTGGAGCGGCGTGTCGCGGCATCCACCAGCACCACCACACCCTCTCCCGTGGCGGCGCAGAGCGCCCCCTGGAACACGCCCTGCCCGGTGGTGAAGGAGGAGCGGCCGATGCCCGTCACCGCCGTGCCGATCTCGATCGGGCCCAGCTCGCGCAGCTCGGCGCGGTAGTCGATGGCCATGCGCGCCAGCACGAAATAGGTCTCCGGCCCCTTCAGCAGGCGCTGCATCAGCTCGACCCGCGCGGTTTCCAGATAGGTCGCGTATTTGGCGTTGTTGACATGGCCCAGCCGGTCGGTGTCGCCGAAGCGCACCCGGTCCTCGGCCCAGAGCGGATAGCTCGCCCGCTGCAGCAGCCTGGGGTCGTTCGCCATGGGGATGTCCTTCTGCCTGGGGCGCGCCCAGCATGGCGGCGGGCGCGGCGCCTGGCCAGAGCGCCCCGCCCGGCGGGGCCGCGTTGCCCTCGCGCCCGGGCTTCGCCACAAGGGCCGGAAGAACCATGGCGGAGGAGGCGTGTCGCATGCGGGATGAACGAGCGGAGGGGGAGGCCGCGCATCGCTGGCGCGTGCTGCTCGGCCTCTGCGCCTGCGTGGTGCTCAGCATGACCAGCTGGTTCTCCGCCGCCGCGGTGCTGCCGCAGCTGCGCGCGCTGTGGCAGATGGGCGATGCCGCCGCCGGCTGGCTGACCATCGCGGTGCAGCTCGGCTTCGTGCTCGGCGCCGTGGGGGCGGCGCTCAGCGGGTTGCCGGACCGGGTGCCGCCGCGCCGGCTGATGCTGGTCTCGGGCCTCGGCGCGGCGCTGGCCAATCTCGGCCTGCTCTGGGCGCCGGGCCCGGGCAGCGCGCTGGCGCTGCGGCTGCTGACCGGTGTGCTGATGGCCGGCCTCTACCCGCCGGCGATGAAGCTGGTCGCCACCTGGTTCCGCGCCGGACGCGGCCTGGCGCTGGGCTGCGTCATCGGCGCGCTGACGCTGGGTTCGGCCCTGCCGCATGCGGTGAATGCGGTGGGCGGGCTGCCCTGGCAGGGTGTCATCATCGCCGCCAGCCTGGCGACGCTGGCCGGCGCCATCGGCATCCTCAGCCTGAAGGAGGGGCCCTACCCCTTCCCGCGCGCGCCCTTCGAGCCGGCGAAGCTGCGCCAGGCCCTGTCGCAGCGCGCCGTGCTGCTGGCGAGCGCCGGCTATCTCGGCCATATGTGGGAGCTCTACGCCATGTGGAGCTGGATGCTCTCCTTCCTGCGCGAGCGGCTGGGGGAGGGGGGCGGCGGCCTTGCCTCCTGGTTGACCTTCGCCATGGTCGCCGCCGGCGCGCCGGGCTGCGTGCTGGCCGGGCGCCTGGCGGACCGGCTGGGGCGGACCCGCACCACCATCGGGCTGATGGCGCTCTCCGGCGGCTGCGCGGCGGTGATCGGCCTCGCCTATGCCGGGCCGCTCTGGCTGGTGGTGCTGGTGGGGCTGCTCTGGGGCTTCAGCATCGTGGCCGATTCCGCGCAATTCTCCGCCATCGTCACCGAGGTCGGCGAGCCCTCCCTGGTCGGCACGGCGCTGACCGTGCAGCTCGGCCTCGGCTTCGCGCTGACCGGACTGGCCATCGGGCTGCTGCCCTGGACGGCGTCCGTCATGGGCAGCTGGCAATGGGTGTTCCTGGTGCTGGTGCCGGGGCCGCTGCTCGGCATCCTGGCCATGGCCCGGCTGAAGCGCCTGCCGGAAGCGGCGCGTATCGCCGGCGGGCGCGGCTAGCGGGCCCTCAGCCGCGGCGCGAGAGCTGGGCCTCGATCTGGCGCAGCCGGGTGTCGACCGCTTCCAGCTCCTCCGCCAGCCGGTCGCGCCGCAGCGCCAGGCGGCGCTGCTCCTCCCGCAGCGCCGCGCGGTCCGGCCGGGCGGGGGAGGGGGCCTCCGGCACGGTGCGGCGCAGCTCCAGGATTTCCCGGCGTGTCACATCCGGGCGGATCAGCCCGCGTTCCCGGGCCAGCCGCAGCTGCCCATCGCTCAGCAGGGTGATCTGATAGGCCGTGCCATAGGAGCCGGGGCAGTCCTGCTGCGGCAGCCGGCCGGATTCCACCGCGCGGGCGATCTGCCGCAGCTGCGTCGCCGTGGCGTCGGAGAAGGGGAAGATGCGCTCCGTGCCCTGGCGCAGGCGCTGCATCTCGGCCCGCGTCAGGCTCTGTTCCAGCGCCAGCAGGGCGCGGCCGATGGCCAGGAAGCTGTCGCGCGCATCGGCCCACTCCTTGCGGATCTCGGCGCGGATGCGCAGCATCTGCCGCAGCTTGGCCGGGTTGTCCGGCAGCTCGGTGCCGGCGAAGACGCTGCGGATGGCCTCCAGCCCCTCCGCCTCCTCCGCCGCCAGCCCCTGCAGCGCCGTCGCGCGCGGATCGGCGGGGGGGGCTTCCTCCTCCTGCGCCAGGAAGGCGCGCAGCGCGCTTTTCGATCGCTTGCCGCTCACAGCCCGGCCTCCCGCTTCACATAGGCCCAGACCTCCTCGAAGGGCGCGATGCCGCGCGACTTCGAATAGTCGAGCAGGGTGAGCCCCTTGGCCGCCGGCACATGCACATCCTCCAGTTGCGGCAGTTCGGTCGGGCAGACCGGGCCGGCCTTCACCAGCAGGCCGCGCATGCGGGCATAGGAGGTGGTGCGGCGATTGGCGCGGTTCAGCACCACCGAGGCGCGCCGGCCCTTCTCCGCCAGGCTGCGCAGCCAGGGGGCGACGCTGTCGATGTCGTCCTGGGTGCAGATGGCCGGTACCAGGATCAGGTCGGCGGCTTCGCCCAGCGCGTCGATGGCTGGCAGATGGTCCTCGACGCTGGGCGGGGTATCCAGCACGGCCAGGCGATACCCCGCCGCCTGGCGCAGCGCGCCGCGCCAATCCTGCAGGCTGGCCGGCTGCACGGGGACGGCGGCAAAATCCGGGAAGGCTTCCCGCGTGCGCTCTCGCCGCGCCGCCCATTTGGCCAAGGTCTGCTGCCTGTCGAAATCCAGCCCGAGGACCGGCAGGCCTTCCTGGGCGGCGGCCACCAGCAGATGCCGGCTGAGCACGGATTTGCCCGAGCCGCCCTTGGGCGAGGAGACGAGGATGATGCGCGGTGCCGGGGTGCGAGCCATGCAGCGCAGATTAAGCTGCTGGAATGGCGCGCGAAAGCCCGGAAGCGCGGCCAGCTCCGGCGGAATTAGACATGTCTAATTCCCGGCCTGCAACGATCCTACCAGGCGGTGACGGTCCCGGCGATGCGCTGGGCCGCCTGCCGCAGCACGGGCAGGAAGTGCCGCCGCATCGTCTCCAGCGGCGCGCGCGCGGCCGAGGTGCCGATGTTCAGCGCCGCCACATCGCGCCCCGCGGCGTCCGGCACCGGCACGGCGATGGACCGCGCGCCGAGCTCCAGCTCGCCATCGATCACGGCGTAGCGCTGCCGGCGGATCTCCGCCAGGCGGGCGCGGAACTGCGCGGGGTCGGTCACGGTGCGCTCGGTCCAGGCGCGCAGCGGATGGCGCTGCAGCCATTCCTCCAGCGCGGCCTCGTCGAGCGCCGCCAGCAGCACGCGCCCGAGAGAGGAGGCATGGGCCGGCAGCCGCGTGCCGATATCGATGCGCGAGGAATAGACCCGCCGCGCCTCCACCCGCGCCACATAGACGACATCCGCCCCGTCCAGCACGGCGAGCGAACAGCTTTCGTTCAGCTCGCGCGACACCGCCTCGATGACCGGCCGCACCGCCTCGGCGCGCGCGAAGCCGGCCAGATAGCCCTGGCCGAAACGCAGCACGCGCGGGGTCATCCAGAACAGCTTGCCATCGCTGGCGAGATAGCCGAGCGCGGTGAGGGTCAGCAGGAAGCGCCGCGCCGTGCCGCGGCTGAGCCCGGTCTGCTGCGCCACCTGGGACAGCGTCATGCGCTCCCGCCCCGGGGCGAAGCATTCCAGCACCTGCAGGCCGCGGCCGAGGGCGGCAACGAAATCCCCCTCTTTCAGGCCGGGGGGAGGGGAGGGGATGGCGGCACCGGTCGCCATGAAGCCGCGCATCTCCTGGATTGTGCAAAGCCCGATGCTGCCGCTTAGCCGCGCGCGCGCCATGGCGGCAAGCGGAAAGCTGCCGCGCGAAGAGGCTTGACAGCGGCGTCCTCCGGGTCCGACGCTGGGCGCAAATTCGGACATATGTCCGGCCAGCGGACAAAACCGGCGGACTGCACAGCCGGCCCCCGCTGCGGAACCAAGCGTGAGGACGCCAAGAGATGACCACCCGCCGCACCCTGCTGGCGGCCACGGCCTTTGGCCTGGCCGCGCCGCGCCTGCTTCGCGCCCAGCCCGCCAGCCATGTCATCGGCACGCTGTTCCCGATGGCCGGGCCGAATGCCGAATACGGCGCCATCTTCACCGCCGGCATCGAGCTGGCGCTGCAGCATCTGCGCGACGACCGCGTGCTGCAGCGGCCCGTCGAGCTGCGCGCGCAGGACAGCCTGGCGACGCCGCAGGGCGGCGCTGTCGGCATGACCAAGCTCGCCAATGTCGACCGCGCCGTCTATGTCATGCTGGGCTTCACCGGTGTGTCCAAGGCGGCGGCGCCGATCGGCACCCGCGCCAAGGTCGTGATGGTCAATGGCGGCGGCGTCGGGCCGGATCTCGCCGAGCTTTCCCCCTACTACTGGAACGTCATCCCGCTGGTGAACCAGGAGGTGCGCGCCCTGCTGCCCTGGCTGCAGGAGAAGGGGCTGAAGCGCATCGCCCTGGTCTATGTCGACGATCCGCTGGGCAATGGTGTGCTGCAGGAGCTGCGCAACGGCCTGCCGCCCACCGGCGGCACCCTGGCCGGCAGCTTCAGCATCCCGCCCGCCACGCAGCAATTCGCCGCCATCGCCGCGCGGGTGCGCGATGCGCGGCCGGATGCGGTGTATTTCGCCAGCTATGGCGCGCAGCAGGCGCAGATCATCAAGCAGCTGCGCGACAATGGCGTCAGTCAGCCACTGCTCTCCTATTCCGGCGGCGGCATTCCCTCGGTGCTGACGCTGCCGGAGAGCGAGGGGCTGGTCTATACCAGCCAGGCCGCCGACTGGTCGCTCTCCGACCCGGTCACGCAGCGCTTCGTCACCGATTGGCGGGCGAAGCATGGCGGCGATCCCTCCGCCTATCACCAGAACTACTACAATGCGATGCGGCTGTTCGGCCTGCTGGCGCAGTCGCTGGAGAAGGCGGGCAAGCCGGTGGAGGGCGAGAGCCTGCGCGAGGAGATGCTGCGCACCCGCCGCTTCGCCCTTGTCGGCGGCGAGGGCGAGTTCAGCGAGCAGGGCACCATGCGCATGCCGATGCAGATCAACGAGATCCGCGGCGGGCGCGGGCAGAAGATCGCCTGAGCGCATGCTGCTGCTCCAGCTTTTCCTCAGCGGCCTGCAGACCGGCGCCATCTATGCGCTGACGGCGGCGGGATTCGCGCTGATCTTCGGTGCCACGCGCATCTTCCATGTCGCGCATGGCGCCGCCTTCGCCCTTGCAGGCTATGCCTTCCTCGCCAGCACCGAGGCGGGGCTGCCCTGGCTGTTCGGCATCCTGCTGGCGCTGGTGCTGGCCATCGGCTTCGGCCTGTTCATGGACGCGGCGATCTACCGGCCGATCCAGCGGCATGAAGGCTCCTTCTTCACCGTCTTCGTCGCCGCCTTCGGCATGTCGATCGTGATGCAGAGCCTGATCGAGCTGGGCTTCGGCCGCGGCTTCGTGGTGGTCTCCACCCCGCTGACGCGGGCGCGGGAGGTGCTGCCGGGCCTCTACCTGGCCGATGTCTTCTGGGTGGCGCTTGGCACGGCGCTGCTGCTCTTCGCGGCGGTGACGCTGTTCCTGGAGCGCAGCCGCGCCGGCACCGGCCTGCGCGCCCTGTCGGAAAATCCCGAGCTGCTGCGCGCCTTCGGCCTGTCCTCGCGCCGGCTGTCGATGCTGGCCTTCGCGCTGGGCTCGGCGTTGGTGGTGCCGGGCGCGGTGCTGACCGCCATCACCTCCGGCCTGCAGCCGGCGATCGCGGCGCAGGTCATGCTGGTCAGCCTGGCGGCCGCCGTGGTGGGCGGCATTGGCAGTCTGCGCGGCGCGGCACTGGCCGGGCTGCTGCTGGGCGTCGTCGAGAATCTTGTCGTCGCCGTGCTGGACACGCAATGGAGCGCGGCGGCCGGCTTCGTGGTGCTCTTCGCCTTCATCCTGTTCAGGCCGAGCGGTCTGTTCGGCCAGGCGGTGGCAAGATGATCGCCTATCTGCTGAACCTGGCGACGCTGGCCACCATCTTCGGCATCCTGGCCGCCAGCCTCAACCTGCTGATCGGCTATGCCGGCATCTTCAGCATCGCCCATGCGGTGTTCTTCGGCCTGGGCGCCTATGCGGGCGCGCAGCTGGCCCTGCTCTGGGTTCCGGATGTGCTGCTGGCCTGCCTGGTGGGTGCGGCGCTGTCCGGCGCGCTGTCGCTCTGCCTGGCGCTGCCGGCGCTGCGCGTGCGCGGCGAGTATTTCGTTGCCGCCAGCCTCGGGCTGCAGATGATGGCCGTCACCGTCTTTTCGGAAGCGCATGCGCTGACCGGCGGGCATGGCGGGCTGGTGGGCATCCCGCCGGCGACGCTGCTCGGCCTCGACCTCGCCGATCCGGCGCGCTTCCTGGCCCTCTGCCTGGTCTTGCTGGGCGGCGCGCTGCTGCTGATCCGCCTGCTGATGCGCGGCAGCTTCGGCCGTGCGCTGATGGCCATCCGTGACAGCGAAAGCGCGGCCGAGGCCTTCGGCAAGGATGTGCGGGCGCTGAAGACGCTGGCCGTGGCGCTGGGCTGTTCCCTGGCCGGCGTCGCCGGCGCGCTCTTCGCCTTCTACATGGCCTTCGTCAATGTCGAGAGCTTCACGCTGGAACAGTCGATCCTGGTGATGGCCATGGTCATCATCGGCGGCACGGCGACGCTGGCCGGGCCGCTGATCGGCGTGCTGCTGCTGCTGCTGTTGCCGGCGGGGCTCTCCTTCCTGCCCTTCATCCCGCCGACGCAGATCGGCGCGGTGCAGCAGCTGGTCTATGGCCTGGCCATGGTGCTGCTGATGATCTATCGCCCGGCGGGTCTCGCCGGCCTCGCCACGGGGCGCCGCTGATGCAGCCCGCCCCGCTCAGCGTGCGCGGCCTCGACAAGCATTTCGGCGGCGTCGCCGCGGTTCAGAAGGTCGATCTGGAGCTGCGCCCCGGCATCACCACCGCCCTGGTCGGCCCGAACGGCGCCGGCAAGACCACCGTCTTCAACCTGATCACCGGCCATATCGCTCCCGATGCGGGGGAGGTGCTGCTGGATGGGCAGGATGTGCGCGGCGTCGCGCCGCATCGCCTGGCGCGGCGCGGCATCGCCCGCTCCTTCCAGGATCTGCGCCTGTTTGCGCGGATGAGCGTGCGCGACAATGTGCGCGCCGCGATCGAGCCCGTCTCCTGGTTCTGGCAGCCCGGGGGCCGCAAGGCCGCCGCCGCGCGGGAGGAGGCCGTGCAGCAGGCGCTGGAACGCACGGGCCTTGCCGGCCTGGCCGAGGCGCGCGCCGCCGACCTCGCCTATGCCGAGCGCAAATTCCTGTCCGTTGCCCGCATCCTGGCGACGGGCGCGCGCATCTGGCTGCTGGACGAGCCCGCCTCCGGCCTCGACCCGCAATCGCGCGCCCGCTTCGTGCGGCTGGTGCGGGAGGCGGTGGCCGAGGGTGTGACCATCTGCCTGATCGAGCACAATCTGGACATCGTCACGGAACTGGCCGACCGCATCGCCTTCCTCGACCGCGGTGCCAAGCTGGCGGAGGGCGAGCCGCAGGCCATCCTGCGCGACCCGAAGCTGATCGCCATCTATTTCGGGGAGCGCCGGACATGAGCGGCATCGCTGTTCCCGCGCTCGCCATGCAGGGCCTCGCCGCCGGCTATGGCGGGCGCGAGGTGCTAAGCGGCCTCGACCTTGCCCTGCCGCAGGGCGAGGTGCTCTGCCTGGTCGGCCATAATGGCGCCGGCAAGTCGACGCTGATGAAGCTTCTCTTCGGGCTGCACGCGCCCTCGGCCGGCGAGATCCGTCTGCGCGGCACGCCGCTGCGGCCCCGGCCGGAGGCGATGGCGCGCGAGGGTGTCGCCTATGTGCCGGAGGGCAGGGGCGTCTTCCCCGGCCTCAGCGTGCGCGAGAATTTCCTGCTGGCGCTCTGGTCCGGTGGGCTGGAGGGGGCGGAGGCCGAGGCGCGCACCGAGGAGGTGCTGACCATCCTGCCGCGCATCCGTGAATTCTGGACGCGCCGCGCCGGCACCCTCTCGGGCGGGCAGCAGCAGATGGTCTCGGTCGGGCGCGCGCTGCTGTCGCGCCCCTCCATCCTGCTGCTGGACGAGCCCTCGATCGGCCTGGCGCCGAAGACCTTCCAGGATCTGATGGCGCCGATCCGCGCAAGGCAGCAGGAGACGGGCATGTCGATCCTGCTGGTGGAGCAGAATGTCGGCGAGGCCTTCGCCGTCTCCGACCGTGTCGCCGTGATGAAATCCGGCCGCGTGATCTTCGAGGGCGTGCCCGCCGACCTCGCCGACACCGCGCGGCTGATGGACATGTTCTGAAGGAGCCCAAGCATGCTGTTCCACGTCGCCATGCAGGTGCGCCTGCCGCCCGACATGCCGGCCGACCGCGCCGATGCGCTGAAATCGCGCGAGAAGGCGGTGGCCCAGGAGATCCAGCGCCAGGGCAAATGGCCGCATCTGTGGCGCGTCGCCGGCCGCTACGCCAATATCTCGATCTTCGACGTGGCGGACAATGACGAGCTGCACGGCCTGCTCTCCAGCCTGCCGCTGTTTCCCTATATGGACATCACGGTGACGCCGCTGGCGCAGCACCCCTCGGCCCTGCCGGCGGAGGCGCGGACATGAGCGGGATGCGCATCCTGGCCGAGGGGCTGCGTTTCCCCGAGGGCCCCGTCGCCTTCGCCGATGGCAGCGTGGCGCTGGTGGAGCTGGAGGCGAAGCGCATCACCCGCATCGCCGCGGATGGGGCGAAGAGCACCATCGCCACCGTCGATGGCGCGCCGAACGGGCTGGCGGTCGGTTCGGATGGCGCGCTCTATCTCTGCAACAATGGCGGCTTCGCCTGGCATGAGGAGGAGGGGCTGCTGCGCCCCTCCGGGCAGGCGGCCGATTATTCCGGCGGGCGGATCGAGCGCATCGACCCCGCCACCGGCGCCATCACCCGGCTTTACGACAGCTGCGACGGCGTGCCGCTGAAGGGGCCGAACGATTTGGTCTTCGACGGCAAGGGCGGCTTCTGGTTCACCGATCTCGGCAAGGTGCGGGCGCGCGACCGCGACCATGGCGGTGTCTACTGGGCGGCCGAGGATGGTTCGCGCATCGTCGAGGCCGCCTATCCGGTCTTTGGCGGCGGCAATGGCATCGGCCTGTCGCCGGATGGCGAAGTGCTCTATGTGGCGGAGACCGAGACCGGGCGGCTCTGGGCCTGGGACATTCTGGGTCCCGGGCGGCTGCGCAAGGCGCCCTGGCCCAGCGTGCATGGCGGGCGGCTGCTCTGCCAGTTTCCGGGCTTCCGGCGGCTGGACAGCCTGGCCGTCGCCGCCTCGGGCAATGTGGTGGTGGCCACATTGGTCAGTGGGGAGATCACCACGGTCTCGCCGGCCGGGGATATTCTGGAGGTGGTGACGATGCCCGACCGCATGCCCACCAATATCTGCTTCGGCGGGGCGGATCTGCGCACCGCCTATGTGACGCTGTCCACCACCGGGCGGCTGGCGGTGCTGCCCTGGTCCGAGCCGGGGCTGCACCTGGCCTATGGCTGAGATGACGGAGAGAGCCGTGACCGAAAGAACCCTGCCCCCGCTGCCGCAGGCGCGGCTGCCCCAGGCCCAGGTGCCGGGGCTGATGCATCGCCGGGTGGGGGAGATCGTGGTCAGCGCCGTCAGCGACGGTTTCCTGAACGGCTCCAACGCCACGCTGCAGAACATCGCGCAGGAGGAGGTGGCGGCCATGCTGGTCGGCGCCTTCCGCCCGACGCCGCGGCGCACCGCCATCAACACCTTCCTGGTCTGGTCGGCCGGGCGGGTGGCGCTGATCGACACCGGCTGCGGCCCGCATCTGCAGCCCTCCGCCGGCAAGCTGTTTGCCCATCTGGCGGCCGCCGGGGTGCCGCCGGAAGCGGTGGACACGGTGCTGATGACGCATCTGCACCCCGACCACGCCAATGGCCTGACCGATGTGCATGGCGAGGCGCTGTTCCCGCATGCCGAGCTGGCGCTGCACGAGGCCGAGCTGGCCTATTGGCGGGACGAGGCCGCCGCCGCCCGCGCCGCCGCCAGCGGCCAGGGCGTGCCCTATTTCGCCGCCGCCCAGGCGCAGCTCGCCCCCTATCGCGACCGGCTGAAGCCCTTCGTCGATGGGGCGGCGCTGTTCCCGGGTGTCACGGCGGTGCATCTGCCCGGCCATACCCCCGGCCATTGCGGCTTCCGCATCAGCTCGGGCCAGGAGCAGCTGCTGATCTGGGGCGACATCGTGCATGTGCCGGAGGTGCAGGTGCCGCGCCCCGAGGTGACCATGCAATTCGATGTCGAGCCGGAGCTGGCCATCGCCACGCGCCGCCGCGCCTTCGACATGGTGGCGCGTGACCGGCTGCTGGTGGCGGGCATGCATCTGCACTTCCCGGGCTATGCGCATCTGCTGCGCGAGGGCCAGGGCTATCGCCTGCTGCCCGAGGCCTTCCGGCTGGAGTTCTGAGCCGGCGGGCGCGGCAAAGTGAAGCCCGCGCCCCTGGCCCGCCGGCCCTGGCCAGGGCTAGGCCGTGGGCATGACCATCGACGAGGCGGCTGGCCCGGCCGTCCCCCCGCCCGCTTCTCCTCCGCCGCCCAGGGCAGCACCCTCGGCCGGGCCGTTGATGCTCGGCCTGCTGCTTCTGCTGCTGCTGACCGGGCCGTTCGGCTGGCTGGCCGCCCTTGGCGCCGGCATCGCGCTCTGGGCGCTGCTGCCGCAGGCGCTGGCCGTGCTGGGCATGGGCACGCTGTATCTGCTGGCCGGGCAGGGGCCGCCGGGTGGGCGTGGCTGGGGCGCCCTGGCCTGGGGCGGCGGCGGCGCCTGCGTGGCGGCTGTGCCGGTCGCGCTGGCCCTGGTCGTCTTCCCCTGGCTGGAAGACCGGCTCATGCCCCTTCTGCCCCGGCTGCTCACCCTGGCGGATCTGGCCTGGCTGGCGCTGGTCGCCGCCGCGCCGCTCTGGCTGCCGGGGCGGGCGCGCTGGGCGGGGCCGCTGCTGGCCCTGGCCACCGGCACCTCCTGGCTGGTCGCCATGCCGACGGGCCTGCTGCTGGGCGTGTCGGAGGGCGGGATCCTGGCCTTGCCGCTGTTCCTGCTGGGCCTGGCGGGGGGCGTTTTTCTGGTGCTGGGCCTCGGGCTGATCCTGGCCGCGCCACCCTGGGCGCTGCGGCATCGCTGGCCGGTGTGGCGCAGCCTGTCGGCCTTGGCGCTGCTGCTCATGGCGCTGCGCCTGCTGGTGATCGCCGCCGGCTGGCGGCCCTTCGGCAGCTGACAGGCCGGTCCCGCGTTGACTTTGCCGCGGACCGGGGCGACCCCATCTGCAACCGGAGCGGCAGCAGGAGAGGATGAATGGCGGAGACCGTCACGCGGCTGATCGGCGATATCGGCGGCACCCATGCGCGTTTCGCGCTGTGCAATCCGGGCGGCCCGCCGCGCGAGGAGCGCAAGCTGCTGGTGGCCGAGCATGCCGGTCTGGTCGAGGCGGCCGCCGAATATCTGCAGGGGCGGCGGGTGCAGGAGGCGGTCTTCGCCGTCGCCACCCCGGTGCTGGGCGATGAGGTCGCCTTCACCAACAGCTCCTGGCGCTTCTCCATCCGCGCCGCCGAGGCCGCGCTGGCGGTGGACCGGCTGGTCATCATCAATGATTTCGTGGCCCAGGCCTCGGCCGTGCCGCTGCTGCAGGGCGAGGATCTGGCGCCGCTGAAGCAGGGTCCGGTCCGCGATGGCGCGCCGCGGCTGGTGATCGGGCCGGGCACCGGCCTCGGCGTCGCCTTCCTGATCGACCAGGGCGGCCGGCCCCGCGTGCTGCCAAGCGAAGGCGGCCATGCCTCCTTCGCGCCGCAGGATGAGGAACAGGACGCGCTGCTGCGCCATCTGCGACAGCACCATGGCGGGCATGTCTCGGCCGAGCGCGCCGTCTCCGGCCCCGGCCTGCTGGCCATCGCGCAATATCTCGCGGCCCAGGCGGGGGAGGGGGCGCCGCGCTTCGCCGACCCGCATGACGTCTCGGCCGGGGCCGAGCGCGGCTGCCCGGTCAGCCTGCAGGCCATTTCGCTGTTCTGCGGGCTGCTGGGCGGGGTGATGGGCAATCTGGCGCTGTCGCTGCTGACCGAGGGCGGCGTCTATCTGACCGGCGGCCTGGCCCGCGCCCTGCGCCCGCTGCTGGATCGCGACGCGCTGCAGCGCGGCTTCACCGGCAAGGGCCGCTTCGGCACGCTGCTGCAGCGCATCCCCATCACCCAGGTGGTGCGGCCGCATACCGGGCTGCTGGGGGCCGCCGCCTACCATCTCTGATCGGCCGCCGGCCCGGCTTGCGCATCGGCGCGGCCGGGCCATCATGCGCGCCTCATCCCCGGCACTTCAGGGGAGGCAGGAGGTTGGCATGACGTCTTATCTGTTCACCGGCGGCCCGGTCCTCGACCCGCGCCAGGGCGTGCTGCGCGAGGGGCTGGAGGTGCTGGTGGAGGGCGGGCGGATCCGCGAGGTGTCCGACACCCCGATCCGCAGCCCCAGCGCCGAGCGGGTCGAGCTGCGCGGCCGCACCCTGATGCCGGGGCTGATCGACGCGCATGTGCATGTCATCGCCTCGCAGGTCGATCTGGCCGCCAATGCCATGCAGCCTTCCTCGCTGGCGACTCTGCGCGCGGCGAAGGTGATGCGCGGCATGCTGCTGCGCGGCTTCACCACGGTGCGCGATGTCGGCGGTGCCGATGCGGGCCTGGCCCAGGCGGTGGAGGAAGGGCTGGTGGAGTCGCCCCGCCTGGTGGTCTGCGGCAAGGCGCTGAGCCAGACCGGTGGACACGCCGATCTGCGCCCGCGCTTCGACGACCGGCCGGGCATGTTCGCCGAGCGGGTCGGCGCGCTGGGCCGCGTCTGCGATGGCGTCGATGCGGTGCGGCAGGCGGCGCGGCAGGAGCTGCGGGCGGGCGCGCAATTCATCAAGGTGATGGCCAATGGCGGCGTCGCCTCGCCCTCCGACCCGATCCATGCGCTGGGCTATTCGCGCGAGGAGCTGATCGCCATCGTCGAGGAGGCGGCGAATTTCGGCACCTATGTCTCGGCGCATCTCTACACCGACGCGGCGATCCGCCGTGCCGTCGAATGCGGCATCCATTCGCTCGAGCATTGCAACATGATCACGGCGGAGACCGCCGGCTTCGCGGCGGAGAAGGGTGCCGTCGCGGTGCCGACGCTGGTCACCTATGAGGCGCTGGCGCGCGAGGGCGCCTCGCTCGGGCTGAAGCCGGATTCGGTCGCCAAGATCGAGACGGTGCGGCGCTCCGGCCTCGAATCCCTCTCGATCATGCGCGAGGCGGGGCTGGCCATGGCCTATGGCTCCGACCTGCTGGGCGAGATGCACAAATACCAGCTGCTGGAGTTCGAGCTGCGCGGACGGGTGATGCCGGCGGCCGAGGTGATCGCCAGCGCCACCATCGTGGCGGCGAAGCTGTGCGGGCTGGAGGGCGAGGTGGGCGAGATCATCCCCGGCGCCAGCGCCGACCTGCTGGTGATCGAGGGCGACCCGCTGCGCGATCTCGGCCTGCTGCACCGGGAGGAAGGCGCGCTGAAGGCGATCCTGCGCGAGGGTCGTTTCGTTCACCGCATCGATTGATGCGGCGAAGCATGGCTTGAACCGGGCCGCGCCAACAACTCCGGAGCCGAAAGGTTCCGGAGTTTTTGTTTGATTTTTTCTGAGAGAGATGACCGCTTTTTATTGGCCGCATGCTGAAAACATGGCGGTGGTCAAGCCGTTCTTCCTGGCACAAGGCCCCGAAAGAGGGGCCATGACCATAAGGGAGACCAGCATGCGCTCCACGACCACGGCTTTTGCCCTTGCGGCAGCCCTTCTGGCGGCGCCGGCCGCGATGGCCCAGGCGACGGGCGGCACCGGCACGGCGGGCTCGCCCGAGGCGCCGCGCGGCGGCGGCACGACGATGCAGCAGGGCACGCCCGGCACGGGTGCGACCGGCGCGGCCCCGGCCCCCGGCATGAATCCGGCGCCGGCCGATGGCAGCCGCACCGAGCGGCCCAGCACCGGCGGCGCCAACGCGCCCGGCACCGACAGCCCGCCCACCACCACCACCCCGGCCCAGGGTGCCAACAGCTTCACCGAGGGCCAGGCGCGCAGCCGCATCGAGGCCGCCGGCTACACCGATGTCCGCGACCTGCGCAAGGACGACCAGGGCGTGTGGCGCGGCCGCGCGATGCGCAACGGCACCCAGGCCGATGTCGGGCTGGACTTCCAGGGCAATGTGGTGACCGGGAACGCGCCGGCGCGCTGATCGCGCGCCGCGTCCCCTCACCCTGACAGAAAGGCATTCCCCATGAACAACAGGACGATCACCCGCCTGTTCGACACGCGCGACCATGCCCTGGCGGCGGTGCGCGATCTCGAGGCCGCGGGCTTCAACCATGATGATGTCGGCGTCATCGCCAACAATCATGACGGCCACTATTCCAGCACCGTCGATCCGCGCCCCGGCGTCGATCCGGTGACGGAGGATCGCTCGGTCGAGAAGACCAAATCCGGCGCCGGCATCGGCGCGACGCTGGGCACCGTGGTCGGCGGCGGCGCCGGCCTGGCGGCGGGGCTGGGCGCCCTGGCCATTCCGGGTATCGGCCCGATCGTGGCGGCGGGCGCGCTGGTCGCGGCGCTGACCGGCGCCGGCGCCGGTGCGGCGGCGGGCGGCCTGATCGGCAGCCTGACCGGCGCCGGTGTCAGCGAGCGCGAGGCGCCCGTCTATGCCGAGGGCATGAAGCGCGGTGGCAGCATGGTGGTGGTGCGCACCAATGATGCGCGCGCCGCCGAGGCCGAGGCCATCCTGGCCCGCCACAACCCGGTCGATGTCAATGCGCGCGAGGCCGAGTATCGCGCCGGCGGCTGGGAAGGCTATCGCGACGAGCCGCATGCGGCAGATCTGCCCGGCACCCCGGCCGGCCGCAGCTTCACCGCCCCGGGCGTGAGCACCCCTGACCGCCGGATCTGATCCCGGCGGCAGGGCGGCACAGGGCACTGTCACCGCGGCGGAGCGATCCGCCGCGGGGGCGGTGCCCTGGCGCCTGCGCGGCTAGAACATGTTGTCCCGCACCAGCGCCCGCAGCAGGCGGATCGCATCCGGCGTGTCGTTCAGGCAGGGGATAACGGTCAGCGTCTCGCCACCGGCCTCGAGGAACTCCTCGCGCAGCTCGTGGCCGATCTCGTCCAGCGTCTCGATGCAATCGGACAGGAAGCCCGGCGTGATCACCGCGACCCGGGTGATGCCGCGCTTCGGCAGGCTGGTGATGCGCTCATCCGTATAGGGTTCCAGCCAGGGCTCGCGGCCGAAGCGGGACTGGAAGGTCATCGGGAAGTCCCGCGCCGTCAGGCCGAGCGAAGCGCGCAGCGCCCGCATGGTGCGGTTGCACTCCGCCGGATAGGGATCGCCCGCCTTGACATAGCGGCGCGGCAGCCCGTGGAAGGAGGCGACCAGCAGCTGCGGCGCCTGCGGCAGGGTTGCCAGCGTCTCGCGCACCGATTTCGCCAGACCCTCGATATAGAGCGGATGATCGGGGAAGGGCGGCGCGATGCGGATGGTGGGCTGGCGCCGCATGCGCATCAGCGCGCGGAACACCTGGTCGTTTACCGTCGCCGTGGTGGTGGCGCTGTATTGCGGGTAGAGCGGCACCACCAGGATGCGGTCGCAGCCCTGGTCCTGCATCGCCTCCAGCTTTTCCGCGATGCTGGGGCGGCCATAGCGCATGGCCCAGTCGATCAGCGGGCCGTCCTCCGGGAAGGCGTGCTGCAGCTTCTCCGCCTGGCTGCGGGTGAAGCTGCGCAGCGGCGATTCATCCAGCGCCGTGTTCCAGATGCGGCGATAGGCCGCGCCGCTGCGGAAGGGGCGCGTCGTCAGGATGACGCCCTGCAGCAGCGGCTGCCAGAGCAGCGGATTGATCTCGATGACGCGCCGGTCGGAGAGGAATTCCGACAAATAGCGCCGCACATCCCAGTAGCGCGTGGAATCGGGCGTTCCGAGATTGACCAGCAGCACGCCGCTGCGCCCGGTCTCGCTGGCCGCGCGCCGCAGCGGGCGGGGCGGGGTGGCGGAGAGGAAGCTCATGCGAAGAGATCCGCCGGGCTGTCGGCGCGCAGCTCCGCGCCCAGCGCCGCGCCGAGGCGCGCGGCATCGGCCGCGGACCCGCTGATCCGGCGGCGCAGCAGGAAGGTGCCGTCCTCCCGCGCCACCAGCCCGGTCAGCCGCAGCGCGCCGCTGCCATCCAGCACGGCATGGGCGCCGACCGGCGTGCGGCAGGAACCTTCCAGCGCCGCCAGCAGGGCACGCTCGGCGGCCGCGGCCAGGCGGGTCTCTGCATGGTCGATGGCTGCCAGCCGCTCGCGCAGCGCGTCATCCCCCGCGCGGGCGGTGACGGCGATGACACCCTGGCCGGCCGCCGGCAGCATCTCCTCCGGGGAGAGCACCCGGGTGGCGCGGGCGGCGAGGTCCAGCCGCTTCAGCCCGGCCATGGCCAGCACCGTCACGGCGAAATCGCCCTGTTCCAGCCGGCCCAGCCGCGTCTGCACATTGCCGCGCAGCAGGCCGAAGCGCAGATCCGGGCGCAGATGCCGCAGCTGCGCCGCCCGCCGCGCCGAGGCGGTGCCGATGCGCGCCCCCACCGGCAGGAAGCCCAGCGGCAGGGCGCGCTCCTCCGGCGGGCAGGCGGGGGCCAGCAGCAGCGCGTCGCGCGCATCCTCGCGCGGCAGGCAGGCGGCGATGACCAGGCCGGGCGGCAGCTCGGTCTCCAGATCCTTCAGGCTGTGCACGGCGAAATCGACCCGGCCGTCCAGCAGCGCCTCATGGATCTCCTTGGCGAACAGGCCCTTGCCGCCCAGCTCCGCCAGGCGGCGGCGCTGCTCGGCATCGCCGCTGGTGGAGAGCGGCACCGGCAGGGCGCGCGCCTCGCCCAGCGCCGCCAGCACCAGCGCCGTCTGGCGCAGCGCCAGGGGGGAGGCGCGGGTGCCGGCGCGCAGCGGCGCGGCGCCGGCGCGCAGGGGGCGGCGCGGACGCGACGGGATGGTCACCGCCGCGCCGGGCGCGGCATGCTGCAAGGCGGCGGACATGGGCGGCTCCAGGCAGGTCAGAGGCCGGGGAGGGGCTGCGGGCCGGCGAAGTATGGCCGGCCCGCCCCCGTGCGGCGCGGCGGCAGGGGTATCAGTGGCCGCCGCGCCCCGGAGGGTGGAAGGGGCGCGCCGCGCCCCCTCCGCATCGGGTCACTCGGCGGCCTGCGCGTTGGTCGGCGCGGAATCCGCTTCCGGCTGCAGATGCTTCAGCGCCTCGGCCACACCGGCGGCATAGGCCGGGTCCACCTTCTCGAAATGCCCGAGCTGCCGGTCGATGATGAATTGCGGCACGCCCTGCATGGCGCCGGCGATATTCTTGAACAGCCGCTGCTGCTGCTCGGCGCCGAGCAGGTGGAACAGCGCGCGGGGCTGGCTGTAATCGTCATTGCCCTCGCGGTGGTTGTAGCGGTCGGCATCGCCGGTGATGCGCAGCGGCGGCTCCTGGGCGGATTTCGCCTCGACCGGGCCGTTGAAGGAGTTCGGCTCGTAATAGGCATCCGTCCCCACCGGCGCGTCGAAGCGCATGGCGCCATCGGCGTGGTAGTGATGCACCTGCGCCTTCGGGCGGTTCACCGGCAGCGCCTCGTAATGCGTGCCGACGCGGTAGCGATGCGCATCCGCATAGGCGAAGATGCGGCCCTGCAGCATCTTGTCCGGCGAGAAGCCGATGCCGGGCACGATGTTCGAGGGCGAGAAGGAGGATTGCTCGATCTCGGCGAAATAGTGCTTGGCGTTGCGGTTCAGCTCGAGGATGCCGACCTCGATCAGCGGGTAGTCGGCATGCGGCCAGACCTTGGTCAGGTCGAAGGGGTTGTAGGCGGTCTTCTCCGCATCCAGCTCCGGCATGATCTGCACGCACATGCGCCAGCGCGGGAATTCGCCCCGCTCGATCGCCTCGTACAGGTCGCGCTGCGAGCTCTCGCGGTCATGCGCGATGACGGCGTTGCCCTCGTCATTCGTCCAGGTCTTGATGCCCTGCATGCACTTGAAGTGGAACTTCACCCAGTAGCGCTCGCCGGCATCGTTCCAGAAGGAGAAGGTGTGGCTGCCATAGCCGTTCACGAAGCGGTAGCCCTGCGGCAGGCCGCGATCGCTGAACAGGATGGTCACCTGGTGCAGGCTCTCGGGCGAGAGCGACCAGAAATCCCACATGGCGGTCGGCGAGCGCATATTGGTCGCCGGGTGGCGCTTCTGGGTGCGGATGAAATCGGGGAACTTCACCGGGTCGCGGATGAAGAAGACCGGCGTGTTGTTGCCGACGAGGTCCCAATTGCCCTCCTCGGTGTAGAATTTCAGCGCGAAGCCGCGCACATCGCGCTCGGCATCGGCCGCGCCGCGCTCGCCGGCGACGGTGGAGAAGCGCAGCAGAACCTCAGTCTGCTTGCCGATGCCGTCGAACAGCTTCGCCTTGGTGTATTTCGTGATGTCGTTGGTGATGGTCAGGGTGCCATAGGCGCCGGAGCCCTTGGCATGCACCACGCGCTCGGGGATGCGCTCGCGGTTCTGGTGCGCCAGCTTCTCGATCAGCTGGTAGTCCTGCAGCAGCAGCGGGCCGCGCGGCCCGGCGGAGAGCGAATTCTGGTTGTCGGGCACCGGGGCGCCGGCGGTGGTGGTCAGGGTCGGGCGCTGGGTCTCGGACATTTCTGGCAGCTCCTCTGGCAGGGGTGCGAACTGACTTAACAGCCTCGCTTCGATCGGTTAAATCGATCTTGTATTTTCGTGCGATAGGGAAAACCGAAGAATGCCGGCCCCCCCTTCGACGCTCGCAGGCCTGTCCCTGCGCGACCTGGAATATGCCGTGACCGTTGCGGAAATGCGACATTTCGGTCGTGCCGCGGAGCGCTGCGGCGTCAGCCAGCCGGCGCTGTCCGAGCAGATCCGCAAGCTGGAGGCGCTGCTGGGCGTCGCCCTGTTCGAGCGCGCCGCCCGCCGGGTGGAGGTGACCCCGCAGGGCGAGGCGCTGCTGGCCCAGGCCCGGGCGGTGACGCGCGCCGCGCGCGGGCTGCTCGACCTGGCCCAGCAGCAGGCCGAGCCGCTCTCGGGCCCGCTGCGACTGGGGGTGATCGCGACCCTCGGCCCCTATTACCTGCCCGGCGTGCTGCGCGCGGTGCGCGACCGCTTCCCCCGGCTGGTGCTGCGGCTGCAGGAGGGGCGCACCGCCGCCCTGGTGGCGGCGCTGGAGCAGGGCGAGCTGGATGCGGCGCTGATCGCCCTGCCGGCGCCCTCCGACAGCCTGGCCGCCGCGCCGCTCTTCTTCGAGCCCTTCCTGCTGGCCTGCCCGCAGGGGCATGGGCTGCTCGACCAGCCGGAGCTGACGCTGGCCGATCTGCGCGGTAGCGACCTGCTGCTGCTGGAGGAGGGGCATTGCCTGCGCGACCAGGCGCTCTCCCTCTGCGCCGTGCCGCGCGGCGAGCGCGACAGCCGCTTCGCCACCAGCCTGGAGATGCTGCGCCACATGATCGCCGCCGGGGAGGGGATCTCCCTGCTGCCGCAGCTGGCGGCGCAGGGGCGCAGCGATCTGGGCGGGCTGGTGGCGCTGCGCCGGCTGGAGGATGCCGAGGCCGGGCGGCGCATCGGCCTGGTCTGGCGCGGCACCGACCCGCGTCGGGAGAGTTTTCGCGCGCTGGCCGGCTTCCTGCGCGAGACGGCGCCGCTGCCGCCGGCGCCCGATGGCGTCCCCGGCTGAGCGCGATTCCACCTGTCCTCATTGTGAATATGACAGTTTTGTTGCATTGAAGGGTCCGCCAGCTCAACGCGCCGCCCCCCGAGGGCGGAGAGGGGGGAAGACCCATGAACACGATCTCGCTGCGCCGCGCCCTGCTGGGTGCCGGCTTTGTCCTGGCCGCCGGCCTGGCGGCCAAGCCCGCCGCCGCCCAGGGCAGCCTCAACATCTACTGCTCGGCGCTGGTCGAATGGTGCCAGGCGGCGGCCAATGCCTTCGCGCGTGAGACCGGCATCCGCGTCAACATGTCGCAGAAGGGCAGCGGCGAGGTGCTGGCGCAGATCCGCGCCGAGGCGCAGAACCCGCGCGGCGACATCTGGTATGGCGGCACCGGCGACCCGCATCTGCAGGCGGCCGAGGACAATCTGAGCGCCGAGTACCGTTCCCCCCTGCTCGACCAGCTGCATGACTGGGCGCAGAAGCAGGCGCGCGATTCCCAGTATCGCACGGTCGGCATCTATGCCGGCGCGCTGGGCTTCGGCTTCAACACCGAGCTGCTGGCCCGCCGCGGCATCACGCCCCCCGCCTGCTGGCGCGACCTGCTGACCGGGCCCTTCCGCAACGAGATCCAGATGGCCAACCCGCAATCCAGCGGCACCGCCTATGTGATGATCGCGACCATGGTGCAGGTGATGGGGGAGGAGCCGGCCTTCGACTATCTCCGCCAGCTGCACCGCAACATCAATGCCTATCCGCGCAGCGGCACGGCGCCGGTCAAGGCGGTGGCGCGGGGCGAGACGGGGGTCTCCATCTCCTTCGTGCATGACGTGGTGACCGAGCGGCTGGGCGGCTTCCCGGTGGGCTATGCGGTGCCCTGCGAGGGCACGGGCTACGAGATCGGCTCCATGTCGATCATCCGCGGCGCCCGCAATGAGCGCAATGCCCGCCGCTTCTATGACTGGGCGCTGTCGCCCGAGGGCCAGCGCGTCGCCGCCGAGGCGAAATCCTTCCAGACGCCGTCCAACCGCAACACCCCCGTGCCGGCCGAGGCGCCGCAGATGAGCCAGATCCGCCTGATCGACTACGACTTCGCCAAATACGGCACCAGCGCGGAGCGGCGGCGGCTGATCGAGCGCTGGGACCGCGAAGTCAACAGCCTGCCGCGCTGATCCGACCATGCGCGCAGCCGGCCTGTCCGGCGCGGCGATCACCCTGGTCGCCGCGCTGCTCCTGCCCTGGTACCTGCTCCAGGACGGGATCCTCACGACTCCCCTGGCCGGCTTCGCCTGGCTGAACGACCCCGATTACGCCCCGGCCCTGGGCCAGGCGCTGAGCCAGGGCCGCTGGTGGCTCTGGCCCGCGGTGCTGGCCCCGGCGCTGGCGCTGGCGGCGGGGCTCGCCCCCCTGCCGCGTGCCCGCCGCGCCGATCTCTATCTGTTGGCGGGCGGGCTCGGCCTGCTGCTTCTGGTGGCGCAGGGCGAGGCCATCGGCGTGCGCGGCTGGAACCATGCCTGGCTGGAAGGCCTGTTCGGCCCGATGGAGGACCGGCAATTCGGCATCGGCTGGGGCGGCGCCGTCGTGGCGCTGGGCCTCTGCCAGGTGCTGGCGGCGGGGCTGGCCGGGCGCGGCGCCTTCCGCGGCGATGCCTTCACCGCCAGCGCGGCGGTGGCCATCGGCGTCGGCGTGCTGCTCTTCACCTTCCTGCCCATCGCGGCGCTGCTGGGCGATGCCTTCCGCGACCCGGCGGGCGCCTTCAGCCCGCTGGCCTCGGCGCCGCGGCTGCTGGATGACCGGCTCTGGGGGCTGGGCTGCCTGGCGGGCGCGCCGCGCTGCGGCGTGGTGTGGAACACCGTCTTCCTGGCCACGCTGGTGGGCTTCGGCACCACCGCCCTCGGCCTCGCCTTCGCCCTGCTGGTCACCCGCGGGCGGCTGCGCTACGCGGCGCCGCTGCGCTGGCTGACCGTGCTGCCCATCGTCACGCCGCCCTTCATCCTGGGCCTCGGGCTGATCCTGATCTTCGGCCGCTCCGGCCTGGTCTCGCTGGCGGCGGCCAACTGGTTCGGCATCGAGCTCGGCCGCTGGATCTATGGCCTGCCGGGCCTGCTGCTGGCGCAGCTCTTCGCCTTCACCCCGATCGCCTTCCTGGTGCTGATCGGCGTGGTCGAGGGGCTGTCGCCGACGCTCGAGGAAGCGGCGTCGATGCTGCGCGCCTCGCCGGAGAAGACCTTCCGCACCGTCACCCTGCCGCTGCTGATGCCGGGGCTGGCCAATGCCTTCCTGCTCGGCTTCATCGAGAGCATCGCCGATTTCGGCAATGCCGTGGTGCTGGGCGGCAGCTTCAACGTGCTGGCCACCGAGATCTTCTTCGCGGTGGTCGGCGCCCAGGCCGATCCGGGCCGGGCGGCGGCGCTGTCGCTGGTGCTGCTGGCGCTGGCCTGCCTGATCTTCATCGCGCAGCAGCGGCTGACAGGCGGCCGCAAATCCTTCGTCTCGATCGGCGGCAAGGGCGATTCCGGCCTGCCGCCGGCGCTGCCGCCGCGCATCCGCCGGCTGTGCCTGTCCCTGGCGCTGCCCTGGGCGGGGCTGACCATCGCGCTCTATGTGCTGGCCATCTCCGGCGCCTTCGTCGAGATCTGGGGCCGCGACTACACGCCGACGCTGCGCCACATGGTCAAGGCCTTCGACTTCGAATGGGCGGACGGGCTGCAGCTGACCGGCATGGCCTGGAACAGCGTGCTGACCACGCTGGAGCTCTCGGCCATCGCCGCCCCCATCACCGCCATGCTCGGCATCCTGGCGGCCTGGCTGTTCAGCCGCACCCGCTTCGCCGGGCGGGGCGTCCTGGAATTCGCGACCCTGCTCTCCTTCGCCGTGCCCGGCACGGTGATCGGCGTCGCCTATCTGCGCGCCTTCAACCTCCCCCCGCTGGAGCTGGCGGGGACGGGGGCGATCATCGTGCTCTGCTTCATCTTCCGCAATCTGCCGGTGGGCTTGCGCTCCGGCATGGCGGCGATGGCGCAGATCGACCGCTCGCTGGACGAGGCCTCGCACACGCTGGGCGGCGGTGGCATGGACGCCTTCCGCCGCGTGCTGATGCCGCTGCTGCGCCCCGCGCTGATCGCCGGCCTCACCTACGCCTTCGTCCGCGCCATGACGACGATCAGCGCGGTCATCTTCCTCGTCACCGCCGAGACCGAGCTGGCGACCGTCTTCATCGTCAACCGCGTCATCAATGGCGATTACGGCCTGGCCATTGCCGTCGCCGTCGCGCTGATCGTGCTGATGCTGGCCGTGCTCGGCCTGGCGCAGCTGGCGGTCGGCCGCCGCCGCATCGGCCGCCGCGCCGCCACTCCCGTTGCAGGAACCGCCGCATGAGCCGCGCCGCCGAGATCCGCTTCAACAACGTCGTCAAGCGCTTCGGCACGGCGACCGCGGTGCGGAACGTGTCCTTCACCATCCCCGCCGGGCAGCTCTGCACGCTGCTCGGCCCCTCGGGCTGCGGCAAGACGACAATCCTGCGCATGGTGGCCGGGCTGGAATACCCGACCGAGGGCCAGGTGATGATCGGCGGCCGCGACGTCTCCGGCCTGCCGCCGGCCGAGCGCGACGTCTCCATGGTGTTCCAGTCCTACGCGCTGTTCCCGCATATGAGCGTGCTGGAGAATGTCGCCTATGGCCTGACCGTCTCCGGCCGCCCGAAGCGGGAGGCGATGGAGGCGGCGAAGGCCGCGCTGAACTCGGTGGGGCTGGCCGGTTTCGACGCCCGCCTGCCCTCCGAGCTGTCGGGCGGCCAGCAGCAGCGCGTCGCGGTGGCGCGCGCGCTGGTGCTGGAACCCTCCGTGCTGCTGTTCGACGAGCCGCTCTCCAATCTCGACGCTCGGCTCCGCCGCCACATGCGCGAGGAGATCCGCGAGCTGCAGCAGCGCCTCGGCGTCACGGTGGTCTATGTGACGCATGACCAGAGCGAGGCGCTGGCGATCAGCGACAAGATCATCGTCATGAACAATGCGGTGATCGCGCAGGAGGGCACACCCTCCGAGCTCTATGAGGCGCCGCGCAACGCCTTCGTCGCCGGCTTCATCGGCGATGCCAACCAGCTGCCGGTGACGATCGGCCGCATCGAGGGCGAGCTGGCCGAGGTGGTGCTGGGCCAGGCGCGGCTGATGCTGCCGCATCGCGGCCGGGCCCCGGGTGCCGCGCAGGTGGCGCTGCGGCCCGAGGCGGTGCGCCTGCTGCCCCCCGATGCGCCGGAGGCCGCGACCACCGGCCGCGTCGCCAAGGCCGCCTATCTCGGCGGCATCATGGAGTACACGGTGGAGACGAAGCTGGGCCCGGTCTTCATCACCGCGCCGGCGTCAGGCCCGCATCTGGCGGCGGGCGATGCGGTGGGCATCGGCGTCGGTGGCAGCGGCATCGCCGTGCTGGCGGAGTGACGCGCCGGGCGGGGGCGCCGCACGCCCCCGCCCCGCTCACGGCCAGGCGCGGAGAATCTCCTCCGTCGCCGCGGCCTCGATCTGCTGGCCGAAGCGCTCCTGGTAGAGCGTCAGCAGCGCGTCATGCGTGCGGTCGGAGGAGGAGCAGATAGCATCCACCGGCACCACCACGCGATAGCCGCGATCCACCGCGCCCAGCACGGCGGCCAGCACGCAGACATCCGTCTCCGCCCCGCTGATGATCAGCGTGTCCACGCCCCGCTCCTGCAGCAGCGTCTCCAGCCCGTCCTCCAGCCAGGGCGAATACACCGTCTTGTCGATGACCGGCGCCGGCGGGGTGAAGCGGCGCAGGCTGGGCAGCAGCTCCACCGCGTCCGGCGGCAGCGCCTGCAGCGTCATCTGCGGCCAGTTCTCGTAGTAGCGGCGCCAGGCGCCCTTGCCCTCGCCGGGGCGGGGCTGCGGGATGAAGCGGGTGAAGATGGTCTGCGCCGGCTGCGCCTCCGCCAGCCGCTCCACCACCGGCAGCACACGCGCCATCCAGGGCGTGTGCCAGGCGGAGCCTTCGGCGAAGAGGTTCTGCATGTCGACGCAGAGATGGTGGCAACGCGCCCCCAAGGGGCCGTAGCGGAGCCCGCGTTTCGCGGCCATGATGTGCCCTCCCGGTTGGTGACCAGGAGGCCAACGCCTCAGGCCTCGGGCACGTTGCGGCGCAGCTCCTCCAGCCAGATCTCCGCATTGCCATCGGACGGCGCGCGCCAATCGCCGCGCGGCGAGAGCGAGCCGCCCGCCACCACCTTCGGCCCGTTCGGCAGGGCCGAGCGCTTGAACTGCGCGAAGCCGAAGAAGCGCTGCAGGAACACCTCCAGCCAATGGCGGATGGTGGCCAGGTCGTAGGTGTTGCGCCGCTCCTCCGGGAAGCCCGGCGGCCAATGGCCGCGTGCCGCATCGCCCCAGGCCTGCAAGGCCAGGAAAGCGATCTTCGAGGGCCGGAAGCCGTAGCGCAGCGTATAAAACAGATGAAAATCCTGCAGTGCATAGGGGCCGATCTTGGCCTCGGTGCTCTGCAGCGCCTGGCTTTCGCCATCGGCCGGGATCAGCTCGGGCGAGATCTCCGTCTCCAGGATCGCCTGCAGCGTCGTGCCGACCTCCGCCGAGAACTGGCCGGACTGGATCACCCAGCGGATCAGATGCTGGATCAGCGTCTTCGGCACGCCGGCATTGACGTTGTAATGCGACATCTGGTCGCCCACGCCATAGGTGCACCAGCCCAGCGCCAGCTCCGACAGGTCGCCGGTGCCGAGCACCATGCCGCCATGCCGGTTGGCGGCGCGGAACAGATAGTCGGTGCGCAGCCCGGCCTGGACATTCTCGAAGGTCACGTCATAGACCGGCTCGCCCTGCGCGAAGGGATGGCCGAGATCGGCCAGCATCTGCCGGGCCGCGGGGCGGATATCCAGCTCATGCGCGGTGACGCCAAGGCTCGCCATCAGCGCATGCGCATTGGTCTTGGTGCCGGCGCTGGTGCCGAAGCCGGGCATGGTATAGGCGATGATGTCGCTGCGCGGCCGCCCCATCACATCCATCGCGTGCGCCGCGACGATCAGCGCCTGGGTCGAATCCAGCCCGCCCGAGACGCCGATGATGATCTTGCGGTTGCGCGTCGCCTGGCAGCGCTGCACCAGCCCCGCGACCTGGATGTTGTAGGCCTCGTAGCAATCCTGGTGCAGCCGCGCCGCATCGGCGGGCACGAAGGGGAAACGCTCCAGCGCGCGCAGGAAGCCGATATCGCCCTGCGGCGGGTCGAGGCGGAAGGCAATCTCGCGGAAGGGAGCGCCGAAGCCGCGGCGGTTGTCGTCGAAAGTGCCCTGGCGCGACCGCTCCTGCCGCAGCAGGTCGAGATCGATATCGGCCAGCACCATCTGCTCGCCCTCAGGGAAGCGCTCGCTCTCCGCCAGCACCGCGCCATTCTCGAAGATCGAGACCTGGCCGTCCCAGGCGAGGTCGGTGGTGGATTCGCCGGCGCCGGCGGCGGCGTAGAGATAGGCGCCGAGGCAGCGCGCCGATTGCGACTGGCAGAGCAGCCGCCGCGTCTCCGCCTTGCCCACGGTGATGTTGCTGGCCGAGAGATTGGCCAGCACCACGGCGCCGGCCAGCGCCGCCTGCGAACTGGGCGGGATCGGCACCCAGAAATCCTCGCAGATCTCGGCATGGATGGTGAGGCCCGGCACATCCTCGGCGCGGTAGATCAAATCGCCGCCGAAGGGCACCTCCTGCCCCAGCAGGCGGATGCTGCCCGCCATGCCCTGGCCGGAGGCGAAATGCCGGTGCTCGTAGAATTCGCGGTAGTTCGGCAGATGCTGCTTCGGCGTGACGCCGAGCAGCCTGCCGCCCTGCATGGCCACGGCGCAATTGTAGAGCCGCCCCTGGTGGCGCAGCGGCGCGCCCACCAGCAGCAGCGGCCGCAGCCCCGCGCTCTCCGCCAGCATGGTGGCCAGCGCCTGCTCCACCGCGTCCAGCAGCGTGTCCTGCAGCAGCAGATCGTCGATGGCGTAGCCGGACAGGCCCAGCTCCGGGAACACCACCAGCGCCGCGCCCTGCTCATGCGCGCGGCGGGCGGCCTCCAGCATGGCGGCGGCATTCGCCGCCGGATGGGCGATGCTGCAGCGCGTGGTGCAGGCGGCGACGCGGGCGAAGCCGTGGCGGTAGAGGGAGAGGAAGCTCATGCCCCAAGGATGGGGCGCGCCGCGCCCGCCGTCCAGCTTGGCCGCGCTTCTATCGCCAGGAGGAATCGTCGCGCGGCAGGCGCCGCTCGTCATCGACCAGGCGCAGGCTGTGCGGCGCCGCCTCGCCCCAGTCCCAGAAGACGGCATTCACATCCTCGGGCGTGGCGCCGGGGGCGTAGCTCGGCACCAGGATGGCGGCGATGCCGGCCTCGCGCAGCCGCCGGGCCAGGCGCCAGCTCGGCGGCTCGATGCCGCGATCGGCCAGATCCTCCCAGGCGCAGGCGAGATCGCCAGGGCGGATGCCATGCGCCTCTCGCGTGGCCGGGTCGGTCAGGTCCAGCACGTCGTCGCATTCGGCGCGATAGGCGCAAAGTGTCAGCGGCTGGGCCTTGAAGGCGAAGCCCTGCTGCGCCTCGCGCCAGGCGGTCTCGAAGCGCAGCGAGGTGTAGAGGGCGGCCATACCGCGCGGGTTGAAGCGCCCGCCATACCGCGCCGCCCCGGCACCCGAGAGCGGGTCGAAGGACCAGCGCGGATGATGCGCGCGGTAGACCGTGGCGGAGAGCAGCACGCCGCGGTCAGGCGTAGCCGCCGACCGCCATCCGGTCGAGATAGCGCTTCACCGCCTCGGCCCGGCCTTCCTTCACCAGCGCCTCGGCGGTCTGGTCGCCGAAGGAGGGCAGGGGCTGCGCCCGGTACCAGGCGAAGGCCTGGGCGGTGGAGCCGGCCCAGGGGCGGACGCGGTTGATGATCTCCACCATGTCGCGCAGCCGGGACTGGGTGGCGCCGGCCTTCAGCCGCGCCAGCTTGGAGACGGCGTCGCGCGACAGGCCGGCGACCAGCGCCAGCTCCACCTTGGTGATGCGGAACTGCTCCACCAGGCGGTCGGCGGTGATGTAGCCATCCGGCCCCATCACCTCGGCGATGAACCGCGGATCCATCCGCACTGCCTCAACAGATGTCCCATTCATGGGGCAGATGATGGGGCGGCGAGGCCGCCGCTTCAAGGGTTTTCGGCGGCGGCCGCGCCCTCAGGGGCGGAGGGCGGCGGCGTAGCGCGGCAGCAGCGCCTCCTCCGTCGCCAGGAAGGGGATGCCATAGACCGCCTCCAGCCGCGCCGGCTGGAACACGGCCTCCGGCGGGCCCTCGGCCACCAGCCGGCCCTGCTCCAGCAGGGCGACGCGGTCGGCGACGTAGCGCGCCTCGTTCAGGTCGTGCAGCACGATCAGCACTGCCAGCCCCTCCGCCGCCAGCTCGCGCAACAGGCGCAGCAGCTGGGCGCGATGGCCGGCATCCAGGCTGGCCGTCGGCTCGTCCAGCAGCAGCGCCGCCGGCCTTGCCATGCCGGAGAGCTGCGCCAGGGCGCGGGCGATCTGCACCCGCTGCTGCTCGCCGCCCGAGAGCCGCCCATAGGGCCGTTCCGCCAGATGCGCGATGCCGGCGCGGGCCATGGCCTCGGCCACCGCCGCGCGGTCCTGGCGCATCGCCCCGGTGCCGTGCCAGGGCAGCCGGCCGAGGGCCGCCACCTCCGCCGCGCGCAGCGGGAAGGAGAGGGCGATCTTCTGGCTGACCACGGCGCGCCGCCGCGACAGCGCCAGCG
Organism: Pseudoroseomonas cervicalis; assembly: GCF_030818485.1. NCBI lineage: Bacteria > Pseudomonadati > Pseudomonadota > Alphaproteobacteria > Acetobacterales > Roseomonadaceae > Roseomonas > Teichococcus cervicalis. The sequence continues at coordinate 125,452 of NZ_JAUTAJ010000002.1, forward strand.
GGTCCCAGGCGGCGAGGTCGCGCCCCTCCAGCCGCGCCGCGCCCGCATCGGGGGCCAGCTCGCCGGAGAAGAGCCGCAGCAGGGTGGATTTCCCGGCGCCATTGGGGCCGACCAGCGCCAGCACCTCGCCCGGGCGCAGCGCCAGGGAGACACCCTCCAGCAGCACCCTGCCGCCGCGCGACAGGCGGCATTCCTGCAGCCCGATCATGCCACCCCCCCGCGCCGCAGCAGCCACAGGAAGAAGGGCGCGCCGAGGAGGGCGGTGACGACGCCGATCGGCAGCTCGGCCGGGGCGGCCAGGCTGCGCGCGGCGAGGTCGGCCAGCACCAGCAGCGCGGCGCCGAGCAGGGCGGAGAGCGGCAGCACCAGCCGGTGATCCGCCCCCCAGGCCAGCCGCACCAGATGCGGCACGACCAGGCCCACGAAGCCGATCAGCCCGGTGAAGGCCACGCCGGCGGAGACGGCGATGGCGGCCAGCAGCGTCGCCTGGCGCTTCACCCGCTCCACCTTCAGGCCAAGATGGAAGGCCTCGGCCTCACCCAGCACCAGGGCGTTCAGCGGCCGGGCCAGGCGCAGCAAAGCGAGGGTCGGCAGCAGCACCAAGGCCAGCAGCACCGGCATCTGCGACCAGCGCGCGCCGGACAGGCTGCCCATGGTCCAGAAGGTGATGTCGCGCGCCTGGCGCTCATCAGCCATGAAGATCAGCATGCCGGTCAGCGCCGCGGCCAGGGCGTTCACCGCGACGCCGGCCAGCAGCAGCGTCGCCACCGCCGTCACCCCCTCGCGCCGGCCGAGGCGGATGATCAGCAGCGTGGCGCCGAGCCCGCCGGCGAAGGCGGCCAGCGGCAGCAGCCACAACCCGAGCAGCCCGCCGCCCAGCGCCAGCAGCGCGCCGCCGAAGACGATGGTGGTGACGGCGCCGAGCGCCGCCCCGGCGGAGACGCCGATCAGCCCCGGATCGGCCAGCGGGTTGCGGAACAGCCCCTGCATCACCGCCCCCGCCACGCCGAGCCCGCCGCCCACCATCATGGCCAGCAGCGCGCGCGGCAGGCGGATGATGGTGAGCACCGCCGCCTCCCGCTGCAGGGCGCGCGGCAGCGGGGCGAGGCCCAGCGCGTCCAGCAGCGTCGCCCAGAGCGCGGCGCCGGAGACCGAGGCGGGGCCGAGGGCGAGCCCGGCCAGCAGCGCCGCCAGCAGCGCCAGCACACCGAAGCCCCAGGCCCCGGCCCAGGGGTGGCGCCGCGCCAGGCGGGGCAGCGTCAGCCCCGGTACCATGGGCGCTCCGGCAGGGCGGGCAAGGCGAGGCCCGGATGCAGCAGGGCGGCAACCTCCCGCCGGGCGAGCGCGGCGCGCGGGCCGAAGGTGAGATGGCCGGAATCGATGGCGTGCAGCGCGCCGGCGGCAGCGGCCGGCGTCAAGGCCAGCGCGGGGTGGCCGAGCACGGCGGCGCGCCCACCGGCCTCGCCCAGCGCATGGGGCATCATCAGCAGCAGATCGGGCGCCAGGCTGGCGCCCATCTCGGCCGAGAGCGGGCGGTAGCCGCGGAAGCCGGTGACGGCGTTGATGCCGCCCGCCGCCTCGATCAGCGCCGCGGCATGGGTGGCCTCGCCCGAGACCAGGGGCGCGCCCTGGCCGGCGGAGAGCACGAACATCACCCGCGGCCGGCGCGGCAGCGCGGCGAGCGGCGCATCCAGCAGCGCCCAGTCGGCCGCGACGGCGCTGGCGAGGGCGGTGCCATCCTGCTCCAGCGCGGCGGCGGCGGCGCGGATTTTGGCGAGGGTGGCGGCGATGCCGGCGCCATCGGCCACGGTGACCACCGGCAGGCCGGAGGCGCGCAGCACCTCCACCGCCTGGGCCGGGCCGGCCTGGTCGGAGAGCAGCAGCAGGTCCGGATGCAGGCCGATGATGCCCTCGGTCGGCAGGGCGCGCAGATAGCCGACCTTGGGCAGGGCGGTGATGGCGGCGGGAAACAGGCTGCTGCTGTCCACCGCCACCAGCGTGCCCTGCTGGCCAAGGGCGCAGACGGTTTCCGTCATGGCGGGGCCGATGGCCACGACGCGGCGCGGCGGCACGGCCCGTCCGGGCCGCGCCGCCAGCAGCAGCGCCGCGCCGCCGGCCAGGAACAGCCGGCGGGGGGCGGTCATGCCGCCACCTCCTGCGCCGCATGCGGCTGGCGCGCCGCCGCCTCGGTGGCGAGGGCGCGCCATTCCGGCAGCTCCGCCTGGCCGGGCTTGCGGGCGCCGAACAGCATGGCGATGACCTCGCCCGCCGCGTCCAGCAGCTCGATCGAGGTGACGGCGCCATCCTCGGTGGGCTTGGTGACCAGCCAGGCCTCGGCCACGCCATCCTGGCGCAGATGCAGGTTGAAATCCGCATCCAGCACGTTGAACCAGCCGCCGCGCTCCAGCAGCCGCTGCACCGGGCCGGTGTGGATCTGGATGGCGCCGCGATTGCCGACGAAGACCATCACCGGCACGGCGCGCTCGGCCGCCAGGCGCAGCGCCTCGGCCGCCGCGGCCGGGGCCAGGCGGCGCGCCAGATCCTCGCCGGCGAGGCGGAAGGCCTGGCGGCGGCTGGCCTTGTGCCGGCGCAGCAGCGGGAAGAAATCATGCGTGTCGCGCAGCGCCAGCCAGTCGCTGCGCAGGCTGTCGCCATCCACCTCCGCCTCGGCCTTGGCCGCGACGGGGGCGGCCGGCTGCAGCGGCGGCATCGCGGCCGCCGGATCGGCGAAGCGGTCGACGAGCGACGCCCAGGCGATGCGGTCGGTGCCCTCGGCCGCGTAGATCTTGTGCACGGCCACGCCGCGATCATCGAAGATCTGGATCGAGGGCCGCTCCCCGCCGAGCGCGAAGCCATGCGTCCAGCTGCCGGGGAACAGCCGCAGATCGATCTCCGGCCCCAGCACCAGGATATGGCCGGGGCCGGAGGACACGTCGCGGAACTGGCCGTAGCGCTCATGCACGGCCATCTCGTTGCGGGTCAGCGCCATGATGCGGCCGAGCGCCGGCATGCCGCCGATCAGCGCGGCCCAGTCGGGCCGCAGCGGCGTGACGGGGCCGAGCGCGCCGCTGGCCAGCAGCGCCGCCTCGGTGGTGCCGAGGCGCGCCGCCGCGTCGCGGGCGCGCAGATGCGGGGTCTCGGCCCGCAGGGCCTGGAACCGCTCGAGAAGGCTGTGCATCGCTCTGTCTCCGTTCGACAGGGTAACAGGATTGGGCTCAGAAACGCACGACGAGATTGACCGCGGCGTAGCGGCCGGGCTGCGCGTAGAGGTCGCGCGTCGTGCTGTTGGCGGCGACGCCGATCACGTCCTGCGAGTTGAAGTACTTCTCGTTGGTGACGTTGAAGAGACCGGCATTGATGCTGATGTCGTTGCGGAAGTCGTAATGCATGGCGAGATCCAGCACCGTGTAGCGCGGCGCGCGGAAATAGCTGTCGTCGCTGACGCGGTTGTGGCGCAGCGCATGGGTGACCATCGCCTCGGCGCCGAAGCCGGATTCATGCTGCCAGGCCAGGCCGCCCACGAAGCGCAGCGGGTCGACGCTGTCGATCGGCCGGCCGGTGTCGTCATCCTTGCCCCAGGCATAGGACGCGCTGCCGCGCAGCGCCCAGCCCTCGGCGAACTGCCATTCGCCGCGCGCCTCGGCGCCATAGATGGTGACGCTGTTCAGGTTGCGGTACTGGAACTGCGTCAGCCCGGCCGGCGAGGTGCCGATGGTGCGGGTGTCGATGAAGTTCTCGTAGCGGTTGTAGAAGCCCGAGAGCTGGAAGAAGCTGCCATTGGCGAAGCGGCCGCGGAAGCCGATCTCGACACCGTCGCTGGTCTCCGGCTTCAGGTCGGTGGAGGGCAGGATCTCGTAGCGCATCACCGTGTTGCGGAAGCCGAGCGTCGCCGAATCATAGGGCGGCGCGCGGAAGCCATGCGCGTACTGGCCATAGAGCGAGTAGACCGGATCCAGCCGCCAGACCGCGCCGAATTTCGGCGACAGCGCGAACTTGTCCATGTCCTCGAGCTGCGGCGCGGCACCGCCCAGCGAGGCGCGCAGATAGTCGGCATCCGGATGCGCGCGCAGCCCGTAATAGTCGAGCCGCAGCGCCGGCGTCAGCGTCACCGCGCCCAGCGTGATCTCGTCCTGCAGATAGGCGCCGGCCTGCCAGGTGGTGGTGTCGGGAAAGTTCTTGTTGGGGAAGGTCTCGCCGGCGACGGTGCTGGTGACGGCGCCGGTGGTCAGGTTGGTCTGCCAGCGGTCGCGCGGGCGGCTGCTCTCGGTGCGGTCGAGCGAGACGCCATAGGTCAGCACATGGTTCAGGCCGAAAGCCTGGACATTGGAGCCGAACTGGACGTCGCTGCTCCACACATCCTGCTCGAAGCCGAAGACCGAGTTGCGCAGCGTGTTGCCGCTGCGCAGCTGGTTCGTGTATTCGGTGCGGTCGAGCCGGGTCCAGCCGAGCCGCGCCTCCACCCGGTCGGCGAAGAGGAAAGGCGCCTCGCGCACATAGTCGAGCGCGATGCGGCCACGCGTCGCCGTGTCCTCGCCCAGGCTGGTGAGGACGCTGCTGGACAGCTCGCTGCGCAGATTGGTGTCGGTGTCGCGCTGGATCAGCTCACCGGTCAGGCGCAGCCGCTCGACATCGCTCAGCCGGTAGACGAAGCGGCCGAGCACGGTGTTGGCGGTGTAGTCCTGCGGGTTGGGCAGCACATTGCCATTGGGGCGGATCTCATGCCCCTCGCGATGCGTGTAGCTCAGCAGCGCCTCGACATTGCCGGCGCGCGCCGCGCCGGTGACGGTCTGGCTCAGGCTCTGATCGGCGCCATTGTAACCGAAGCGGCCGCTGAAGAAGCTGTTGCGCCCCGGCTCCAGATAGTCCGACGGGTCCTTCAGGAAATAGGAGACGACACCGCCCAGCGCGTCCGAGCCATACAGCGCCGAGGCCGGGCCGCGCAGGATCTCGACGCGGCGCACCGTGTCGAGATCGACGAAGTCGCGCGTGTAGTTGCCCGAGCCGGCATTGCTTTCCGGGAAGTCCGGCAGGCGGATGCCGTCCACCTGCACGCGCACGCGGTTGCCGCCGATGCCGCGGATGACGAAATTGGTGCCGCCATTGCGCGAGGGCTGGTTGCCGAAATTCACCCCCGGCTCGTAGCGCAGCAGGTCGCGCGGCGAGGTGACGTTGCGCCGCTCCAGCTCCAGCTCCTCGGTCACCGTGATGGTGGCCGGCACGTCATCGACCGGGCGTGGGCCGCGCGTGGCGGTGACGGCGATGGGCGGCAGGACAACGGCAGGGGCTTCGGAGGCGGGAGAGGCGGCGGCGGCCGGAGAGGGGGTGGGCGCAGGCTGGGCGGCGAGGCCGGAGGGACCGGCGACGGGCACCAGCAGCGCGAGCGCGGCCAGGGAGGCCTGGCTGGCGGCGGGCCGGCGGGCCGGGCGGGAAGCGGGCAATGGGCTCTCCTGCAACTAGGAATCGTTCGCAACAAAAGAGCGCGGGCCTGGCGGCCTCGCAAGCGCTTGATGGCCGATCGGTCACCTTCGCTTGCCAGTGTTGCAAATGAGTCGCATTCGAAGAAAACCCGGCGAAACCGGTTACAAACCGTGCCCTTGCCGTCCGCGAAGTTGCGCTATATCAATTTTCAGTCTTTCCTGAAATTTCCGAATCGCCAGGATGTGCAGGACACCATGAACCTCCCCCCCATCGCCCAGGCCTTCGTGCTGCATTTCGGCGAGATGGGCAGCCGCTGGGGCATCAACCGCACGGTCGGCCAGATCTACGCGCTGCTCTACGTCTCGCCCACGCCGCTGAATGCCGAGCAGATCGTCGAGGCGCTGGGCGTCTCGCGCTCCAACGTGTCGATGGGGCTGCGCGAGCTGCAGGCCTGGAACCTGATCATCCCGAAGCACATCCCGGACGACCGGCGCGACCATTTCACCACGCCCGACGATGTCTGGCAGATCCTGCGGACGCTGGCGGAGGAACGGAAGAAGCGCGAGGTGGACCCGACGCTGTCGGTGCTGCGCGAGCTGCAGATGCAGCAGCCGGGCAGCGAGCAGGAGCGCTTCGCCCAGGCCCGCATCGCCGAGATGCACGGGCTGATCGAGCAGCTCACCACCTGGTACGAGGACGTCAAGCGGCTGGAGACCGAGCGCCTGGCCTCGCTGCTGGCGCTCGGCGCCAAGGTGACGCGGCTGCTCGAGGCCAAGGACCGCATCGTCTCGCTCGGCCGCCCGCGGCGCGGCCAGTCCGACCCCGGGGAGTGACCCGCCATGGACCCGATCATCCTCGCCCGCATCCAGTTCGCGGCGAACATCTCCTTCCACATCCTGTTCCCGACGGTGACCATCGCGCTGGGCTGGGTGCTGCTGTTCTTCAAGCTGCGCTTCAACCGCACCGGCGACGCGGCGTGGATGGACGCCTACCGCTTCTGGGTGAAGGTCTTCGCGCTGTCCTTCGCGCTCGGCGTCGTCTCCGGCATCACCATGAGCTTCCAGTTCGGCACCAACTGGCCGGGCTTCATGCAGCATGTCGGCAACATCGCCGGGCCCTTGCTGGCCTATGAGATCCTGACCGCCTTCTTCATGGAGGCGACCTTCCTCGGCATCATGCTGTTCGGCTTCCGCCGCGTGCCGGGCTGGCTGCACACGCTGGCCACCGTGCTGGTGGCCGTCGGCACCACGCTCAGCGCCTTCTGGATCCTGGTGCTGAATTCCTGGATGCACACGCCGCAGGGCTTCGAGCTGCGCGACGGCATCGCCCATGCCACCGATTGGTGGGCGATCGTCTTCAACCCCTCCATGCCCTATCGCCTGACGCATATGCTGCTGGCCTCGGCGCTGACGGTGGGTTTCCTGGTGGCCGGTCTCTCCGCCTGGCGCTGGCTGAAGGGCGACCGCGCGCCGGGCGTGGGCGTGGCCCTGCGCACCGGCATCGTCATGGCCGCCCTGCTGGCGCCGCTGCAGGCCTTTGTGGGCGATCTGCACGGGCTGAACACGCTGGAGCACCAGCCGGCCAAGGTCGCGGCGATGGAGGGCAACTGGACGACCCAGGGCCGTGTGCCGCTGCTGCTCTTCGCCGTGCCGGACGAGGCGGCGCGTGAGAACCGCTTCGAGATTGGCATCCCGCTCGGCGCCAGCCTGATCCTGAAGCACCATCCGGATGGCGTGGTGCCGGGGCTTGACCAATTCGCGGGCAACCACCCGCCGGTGAAGCCGGTCTTCTACGCCTTCCGTGTCATGGTCGGCACCGGGCTGCTGATGATCGCGGTCAGCGCCAGCGCGGCCTTCCTGCTGTGGCGCCGCGGCACGCTGCCGGTCGTGCTGCTGCGCGTGCTGGCCGGCATGAGCTTCGCCGGCTGGGTGGCGACGCTGGCCGGCTGGTATGTCACCGAGATCGGCCGCCAGCCCTGGCTGGTCCATGGCGTGCTGACCACGGCGCAGGCCGCGGGCCCCGTGCCGGCCGGCAATATCGGGCTGACGCTGGCCATGTATCTGTCGCTCTACGCGGTGCTGCTGGCGGCCTATATCGCCGCGCTGTTCCGCCTGGCGCGCAAGAGCCGCCCGAAGCCCGAGGCCGGCCTGGCCGATGGCGCGCTTGCCGCGCGCGCCAGCTGAGGATCACGCCATGACCCCCTTCCTCGACCCCGAGCTGCTGCCGGTCGCCTTCGCGGCGCTGATGGCGCTCTCCGTGCTCGCCTATGTCGTGCTGGACGGCTTCGATCTCGGCGTCGGCCTGCTGCTGAACGCGACGCCGGAGGAGGCGGAGCGCGACCGCATGATCGCCTCCATCGGCCCTTTCTGGGACGCCAACGAGACCTGGCTGGTGCTCGGCGTGGGCCTGCTGCTGGTGGCCTTCCCGATCGCGCATGGCGCCATCCTGACCGCGCTGTATCTGCCGGTCGCGGTGATGCTGGCCGGGCTGATCCTGCGCGGCGTAGCCTTCGAATTCCGCGCCAAGGCGGCCTCCGTCATGGGCAAGCGGCGCTGGGACCATGCCTTCTTCACCGGCTCGCTGCTGGCCTCGCTGGCGCAGGGCTGGATGCTCGGCCGCTACGTGCTGGGCTTCGCCGAGGGCTGGCCAGCGCAGGGCTTCGCCGCCCTCTCCGCCGTGGGCCTGGCGGCCGGCTATGCCTTCATTGGCGCCTGCTGGCTGATCTGGCGGACCGAGGGCGCGCTGCAGCGCCAATCCGTCGCCTGGGCACGGGCCACGCTCTGGCTGCTCGGCGCCGGCATTCTTGCCGTGTCGGTCGCGACGCCGCTGGCCTCGCCGCGCATCCTGGCGCGCTGGTTCGAAATGCCCAACCTCGTGCTGCTGGCACCCCTGCCGGCGACGACCTTCGTGCTGCTGCTTGGCCTGCATCATCTGCTGAAGCACCTGCCGCTGCAGAATGGCGCGCTGGAGACACTGCCCTTCTGGGGCGCGACCGGGCTGTTCGTGCTCTCCTTCACCGGCCTCGCCTGGTCCTTCTTCCCCTATATCGTGCCGGAGCGGCTGACGCTGTGGCAGGCGGCGGCCTCGCCGGAAAGCCTGTCGATCATCCTGGCGGGCGCGATGTTCGTGCTGCCCGGTGATCGCGCTCTACACGCTGCTGGCCTGGAAGATCTTCGGCGGCAAGGCGGCCGATCTCCGCTACGACTGAGCTTCGTCCGCGCGGACCAGGATCGAGCGACGGCCCGGGGCGCGTTCCCGGGCCGTTCGCGTTCGGCCCCTCCGGCAACCCCCCCGAGCCAAGCCTGTTGTCCTGACAGAGATCGGGCGAAGGCCGCCCGCCCGAGAGCGGCCATCGCTGCGCCCGACCCATCACGCAGGAGCTTCCCATGCCGCTTGACCCGACGCAGAACCACCCGACCCCGCCGCAGCCCAAGCAGCAGCAGGAACCGCCGGGCACGACGCCGGAGATGCAGCCCAGGCCTGACCATGGCGAGCAATCCTATCGCGGCAGCGGCAAGCTCGACGGGCGTGCCGCGCTGATCACGGGCGGCGATTCCGGCATCGGCCGCGCCGTTGCCATCGCCTATGCGCGGGAGGGCGCGGATATCCTGATCTCCTATCTGGAGGAGCATGAGGATGCCGAGGAGACCGCGCGCTGGGTGCGCGAGGCGGGGCGCAAGGCCGTGCTGGTGCCGGGCGATGTCTCGCAGGAGGCGCATTGCAACGGCCTGGTGGACCGCGCCATGCAGGAATTCGGCCGGCTCGACATCCTGATCAACAATGCCGCTCTGCAGCGGACCCATGAGAAGATCGACGAGATCAGCGCGGAGGAATGGGACGCCACCTTCCGCACCAACATCTATGCGCATTTCTACCTGGCCAAGGCGGCGTCGAAGGTGATGCAGCCGGGCAGCTCGATCATCGGCACGAGCTCTATCAACGCCAAGGATCCGTCTCCGACCCTGCTGGCCTATGCGACGACCAAGGGCGCCATCGCCAACTTCACCGTGGGGCTCAGCCAGATGCTGGCCAAGCAGGGCATCCGCGTGAACAGCGTGGCCCCTGGGCCGATCTGGACACCGTTGATCCCGTCCACCATGCCGCCCGACAAGGTGGAGAGCTTCGGACAGAACACGCCGCTCGGCCGCGCCGGGCAGCCGGCGGAGCTGGCCGGGCCCTTCGTGCTGCTGGCCTCCGATGAGGCGAGCTACATGACCGGTGTGGTGCTGCCGGTCACCGGCGGCCGCCCGATGTGGTGAGGCCAGGGCCGGCGGGGCACGCGCCCCGCCGGCCGGGTGTCAGCCGGCCTCGCGCAGCAGCGCGATCTCCTGCATCTTCGCCTCGAACAGGCGCCAATCGTCGCGTTCGGCGATCGGCGCCCAGAGCGCTTCCACCTCCTCGATCAGCAGCGTCGCCGGCCGCTCCCGGCGGAAATAGGCATGCTCCAGCCGCGCCGGCGCCTGCGCCTCGTAGCGCGCGAGCAGCGCATGCACGGATGCGAAACCCTCGCTGCCATAATGCGCGGCGGAGGGGCTGCGCGCGGCGCGCGCCTCGCTGAGCAGCCCGCCCTGCCAGTCGAACACCGCCTGCTCGAACGGCGCCTGGCTCTGCTGCAGGAATTTCTCCAGCATGGCGACCAGCTCCATATCCGCCTCGGTGCCGCGCGGGCGCAGGCCAAGGCGACGCAGCCAGGCCGTGGCCCATTCGGCGCCGAACTGTCCCGCGAAACCGTCCAGCACCGCTTCCAGCTTCTCCAGCGGCGCCAGCGGCAGCAGGCATTCCGCCAGCCGCGCCAAATTCCACAGCAATGTCTGCGGCTGCCGCCCATAGGCGTAGAGCCCGCCATGGTCGAAATAGGCCGCGGTGAAGCCGGGATCGTAATGCGGCAGGAAGCGCCAGGGGCCGTAATCGAAGCTCTCGCCGGTGATGTTGATGTTGTCGGTGTTCAGCACGCCATGCACGAAGCCGGCCGCCATCCATTGCGCGCCGACCCGCGCGACGCGCCGCATCACCGCCTGCAGGAAGGCCAGCGCCTGGGCTTCCTCGCCTTCCGCGCCTCGCGCCTCGGGCAGGTAATGGCGGAGGCAATGCGCCAGCAGGGCGCGCAGCCCTGCCTCGTCGCGGCGATAGGCCAGGCGCTGGAAGGTGCCGATGCGGACATGCGAATGGCTCAGCCGCACCAGCACGGCGCTGCGGGTGGGGGAGGGCTCATCGCCCCGCACCAGCTGCTCGCCGGTCTCGACCAGGCTGAAGGGTTTGGAGGTGTCGACACCCTGCGCCTCCAGCAGCGAGGCCGCCAGCACCTCGCGCACGCCGCCCTTCAGCGTCAGCTTTCCATCCGCACCGCGCGACCAGGGCGTCTGCCCGCTGCCCTTGGTGCCGAGGTCGAGCAGCCTGCCTTGCGCATCCTCGAGCTGGGCAAAGAGGAATCCGCGGCCATCGCCGAGCTGCGGGTTGAACTGCCGGAACTGGTGGCCGTGATAGCGCAGCGCCAGCGGCGTCGCGAAACTGCCGGGCAGCGGCATGAAGCCCGCGAAATGGCCGAGCCATTCCGCCTCGCTCAGCCCGCCCAGGCCCAGCGCCTCCGCCCAGCGTTGGTTACGGTAGCGCAGGATCTGCTGCGGGAAGCGCGCCGCGGCGACGGGATCGAAGAAATCCTCGCCGAGTTCGGCATGGGTCTGGCGGGGGCGGTACTGCGGATCGAAGGGCATGGGTTGATCTAGTCGCTCCGCCGGCGCGTTTGAACCGGCCTCCTGCGGCGGCAGCCCTGTCTTGACGCCCTGTGGCACCGGCTCATACTCGCCATGGAGTGCGGAATGATATTCCGCGAAGCGGAATTGCGATGGAGACGCCCATGCCCGTCCACAGGCCAAGCGATGCCGGCTGACCCTCCGGCCACGGGTGCGGCGGCGGCCGGTTGGCGCCTGGCGCCGGGCAATGAATTCCTCGACCTGGTCGGGCCGCTCTGGGCGCGCAAGGAGGGCGATGGCTGGGCCTATGGGCTGCAGACCAAGCCGCACCACGCCAATGGCCGCGCCATCGTGCATGGCGGGCTGCTGGTGACGCTGGCCGACAATGCGCTGGGCATGACGGTGTGGGAGGCAACCGGCCGCCAGCCCGCCGTCACCATGCAGCTGAACACGCATTTCCTGGCCACCGCCCAGCCGGGCGATTTCATCGAGGCGCGGGCCGAGATCCTGCGCCGCACGCGCAGCGTGGTCTTCGTGCGCGGTGTGCTCAGCGTCGGCGACCGCCACATCCTGGCCGCCGACGGCATCTGGAAGCTGCTGAGCGGCAGCTGAGCCGCAAGGCGGCCAGGCACAAAAGCCAAGAGGCTGGCGGGGCACGCGCCCCGACCGGCCCGGCACAGAAGGGGAGGGGCGGCGCATTCCATGCTGGACCGGCGCGTCGAGAGTTTTGCGGAAGCCATCGCCGGCATCGGCGATGGCGCGACCATCCTGCTGGGCGGTTTCGGCGGCGCGGGCACGCCGCTCGGGCTGATCGCCGCCATCCATGCGGCGGGGCTGCGGGAGCTGACCGTGGTCTGCAACAATGGCGGCAGCGCCACGGCCGATCTCAGCCTGTGGCTGGCGGCGGGGCAGGTGCGCAAGCTGGTCTGTTCCTACCCGAAATCCAAGGCGAACAGCACCAGCAGCTTCAGCGACCTCTACCGCGCCGGGAAGATCGAGCTGGAGCTGGTGCCGCAGGGCACGCTGGTGGAGCGCATCCGCTGCGCCGGCGCCGGGCTCGGTGGTTTCTTCACGCCCGTCGGTGCCGGCACCGCGCTCGCCGAGGGCAAGGAGACGCGGCTGATCGACGGGCGCGAGCATGTCTTCGAGAAGCCGCTGCCCGGCGATGTCGCGCTGCTGCGCGGGAAGCAGGCGGACCGTCTCGGCAACCTCACCTACAACAGGACGGCGCGCAACTTCGCCCCGGCCATGGCCACCGCGGCGAAGCTGGTGGTCGCCGAGGTCGAGGAGTTCGTCGAACTCGGCGCGCTGGATCCGGAAAGCGTCGTGACGCCGGGCATCTTCGTCGACCGCGTGGTGCGCAGGGAGGCGCCGCAATGACCCCGAACAGCCTTCCCCTGAGCCGCGAGCAGATTGCCCGCCGTGTCGCCCGGGCCATGCCGGATGGCGCCTTCGTCAATCTCGGCATCGGCCTGCCCGACAGCGTGCCGGACCATATCCCGGACGGCATCGAGATCTTCCTGCACAGCGAGAATGGCGTGCTGCATATCGGCCCGCGCCCGCCGCAGGGGGAGGAGGATTGGGACCTGATCAATGCCGGCAAGCAGCCGGTGACGCTGCGCACCGGTGGCAGCTATTTCGACAGTTCGCTGAGCTTCGCCATGATGCGCGGCGGGCATCTCGACATCTCCGTCCTCGGCGCCTTCCAGGTGTCGGAGCGCGGCGACCTGGCGAATTGGAGCACGGGCGCGGGGGATGGCATCCCGGCGGTGGGCGGTGCCATGGATCTCGCCGTCGGCGCGCGGCAGATCTGGGTGATGATGGAGCACAATGCCCGCGACGGCGCGCCCCGCATCCTGCGCGAATGCCATTACCCGCTGACGGCGCGCGGGGTGGTGAAGCGCGTCTTCACCAATCTCGCCCTGCTGGCCGTGACGGAAGCGGGGCTGCTGGTGGAGGAGATCCTGCCAGGCCTCAGCTTCGAGGAACTGCAGGCCCGCACCGAGGCGCGGCTGATTCCGGGTGCCATGCAGCCCCTGCTGGGGTGACGGGCGAGCCCTGGCGGGAAGGCCGCACCGCCCGCAGCTGGCGGCATGGCGGCCATCCTCGCAGCGCTCTTGCCCTTGGCCGCGGATGCGCTCAGATGGGCGGCACAAGAACCGGAGGAATCCCCATGTCGGATATGGACAAGCTGCGCATGCTGCGCCGCTCCGCGCTCGAGGCGCGGCGGCAGCATATCTCCCACACGCTCGGCACCGGCCAGCCGCCGGCCAGCACCGGCCGCCTCTCCGGCCTGCAGCGCATGATCGCGCGGGTGGAGCAGGCGCTCGGCCAGCGCCCGGCGGAGCGTCGCGAGAAGACGCGCACCGCCTGAACCCTGGCTATCCGGGTGGTTGCAGGCGGATGCTGTGCAGCACTGCCTCCAGCCTGGCGGTGAAGCCGGCGGCGTCGCCCAGGCTGTTGCGCCAGGCGTCGCCGGCCAGCGCGGCGCGCAGCGTCGCCTGCCGCTCCGGCGTGTTGGCGATCGACACCGCCTCGGTCACGTAATCGGCGAGATGCGTGACGGCCAGTTGCGGCAGGCCGACGGCCCGCAGCAGGCTGCCTGCCATGCGCGAGGCGAAGGAGCGCTGCGACAGCGTCAGCAGCGGCAGACCCATGCGCAGCGCGTCGCTGGCCACCGTGCCGGCATTGTAGGGGCTGGTGTCGAGGAACAGATCCGCCAGCGCCATGCGCGCCAGATAGCGCTCCGGCTCGACACGGCGCGCGAAGATCAGCTGCGTCGCGACGCCAGCCGCCAGGGCCGCCTCGGTCAGGTTGCGCCGCGCCGTCGGATCATCCACCGCCAGCCACAGCACCGCATGCGGCACCTGCCGCAGGATGTCGGTCCAGGCGGCGAAGATTTCCGGCGTGATCTTGTAGGCACCGCAGAAGCAGCAGAAGACGAAGCCGTTCTCGGGCAGGCCTTCCTCGGCGCGGGAGACGGCGGGCAGCACCGGCTCGCGCCCGTCATTCGCCTGATACACGCCGGGCAGCGGCAGCGGCCGCGGCGCGTAGTCGCTGGCCTGCGCTGGCGGGATGACGTAATCGTCGCAGAGCAAATAATCCAGCTCGGGCAGCGGCACCGGTCCGATATAGCCGAGATAGGTGAGCTGCACCGGCGCCGGCTTCCAGCGCAGCGTGTGCAGCCGCGCACCGCGCGTCATGCCATTCAGGTCGATCAGGATATCGATCTCATCGGCGCGGATGCGCTCGGCCAGCGCCGCATCGTCCATGCCGCGTGCCAGCACGCAATGGTCCAGCGCCGCCAGCACGCGCTGCCTGACCGGGCTGCCATCCTCGGGGCTGGAGCAATAGCCGAACACCTCGAATTGCGTGCGGTCGTGCCGCTCCAGCAGCTCGGCGATCAGGAAGCTCATCGCATGGCGGCAGAAATCGGAGGACATGTAGCCCAGCCGGATGCGCGCATGGCGATAGCCCTGCTCCGGGCTCAGCCGGCGCGGTGCGGGGGCGATCTTGCGCGCCAGCCAATGCGCGCCGATACGCGCCTGCTCCGCCGGGTCCTCCAGCAGCGCCAGTGCGCCGAGCGGGCCGGAATTCAGCACCAGCGTCTCGCGCGGCAGGCCGGGCAGTTCGGGCAGCAGCGGCCAGGCGCAGATCTTCTGCCGCAGATGGCTCCAATGCTGGATGACATCGGGCTGTGCCGGGTCGGTCAGCAGGCTGCGGAACAGGGTGCGCTCCGCCTCCTCCAATCGCCCGCTTTCCTCCAGCAGACGGCCGCGATGGTTCAGCAGCGCGGTGCGCGCGGCATCCGGCTGCAACGCGCTGTCCCACACCGCCAGCGCGGCCTCCGCCTGGCCCTGCGCCTCCAGCGACAGGCCGAGATTGACCGCCGCCGGATGGAAATCCGGCCGCAGGGCGAGGGCCTGCTGATAGGCGCTGGCGGCCTTGGCCTTGTCACCCTCCTGCGCCCATTCGACGCCGAGATTGAACCAGGCGGCCGGGCGCTGCGGCGCCTCCGGATTGGCCAGGATCCAGTCGCGATAGAGGCAGATGCGGAACAGCGGCGGCAGCGGCGCCGGCACGCGCTCGGCCAGTCCCAGCAAGGTTTCCAGCGGCAGGCCGGAGAGCAGCGCCTGGCGCTGCGCGGCTTCCTCGGCCGGCAGCTCTCGTCCAAGCCGCGCCAGCAGCCAGGCCTCGGCGGGGTTCGCGCTCATGCGCCCTGCCACAGGCGGGAATCGGCGGGCAGCGGGCTGTAGCGATGCCGCTCGCGCAGCGCCTCGCGATACAGCGTTTCCGCCTCCACGCCTGCGCCGAATTCCTGCGACTCATGGTCGAGCGCGGCGCCGATCTCGAGATAGACGGGAAGATTGGTCAGCTCCGGCTGCGGCAGGCGGCCCTGCTCGATATCTTGCAAGATCTGCTCGAACAGCGCTTCCAGGCTGCGCACCAGCAGCGGCGTGTCGAACAGCAGCGAGGTTCCGCGCGCGGCCAGCAATCTCTCGCGCAGCGCCGCCAGGGCAGGGCGGTCGCGGCCGAGGGCGACGGCGCGTTCGACATAGGCCTCGCCATCCGCGCAGACCAGCTCGGGCAGGCCGGCGGCCCGCACCAGGCTGGCGCAGACGCGGGAGGCGAAGCAGCGCCCGGGCGCCGTCAGCACCGGCACGCCCATCCACAGCGCGTCGGAGGCGGTGGTGTGCGCGCCATAGGGCGCGGTGTCGAGGAACAGATCGGCCAGCGCGTAGCGCGCCAGATGCTCGGCATTGCCGGCCATCGGCGCGAAGACCAGCCGCGCCGGATCGATGCGCGCGGCGGCGGCCAGTTCGCGCAGCCGGATATCCACCTCCTCGCTCGCCTTCAGCAGCCAGAGCACGCTGTCCGGCACGGCGTGCAGGATGCGCATCCAGCGCGCGAATCCGAAGGGGGTGATCTTCTGCGGCCCGTTGAAGGCGCAGAACACCGTGGCCTTCTCCGGCAGCCCGGCCTCGGCGCGGCCGGGCGGCGCGGCGGCGACGATGCGGGCGCGGTCATTCGGCTGGTAGCAGGGCAGGCGCAGCACCGCCTCGGTGTAGAGATGCTCCTGCCCCGGCGGGATGATCACCTCATCGGCGATGATGTAGTGGTGGAAAGGGCTGCCCATGCTGCCCGGGAAGCCCAGCCAGTTGACGATGGCCGGCGCCGGCCGCCGCGCCAGCAGCGCGGCACGGCCGCCACGCGTATGGCCGTTGATGTCGATCAGGATGTCGATGCCATGGCCACGCATCAGCGCCAGCGCCGCATCATCGTCCAGCGGGGTGATGTCGTGCCAATGCTCGACCTGCGCGCGGATGCGCTGCTTGATCGCATCCTCGGCCGGGATGCCGCAGTAATAGGCGTGGATCTCGTAGCGGTCGCGGTCGTGCAGGCCGAACATCTCGGCCATCAGGAAGCCGATGGCATGGGCGCGCAGGTCGGAGGAGAGATAGCCGATGCGCAGCCGCCGGCCGGCGCGTGGCGCGCGGTCGAAATCCTCCAGCGCCAGGCAATGCCGTGGCAGCCCGGCTTCCTGCCGCGTGTTGGACCAGGCGCCGGCCAGCTGCAGCAGCGGGTCGTCGGTGTAGGTGGCGAGGCTGAGCGGCGCCATCAGCGCCTTCAGCGCGGCGGGGGAGTGGCCCCCGGGCGCGCCGGCCAGCACGGGCCAGCGGCATTGCCGCTGCCGCAGCGCCACCCAATGCTGCGCCACGTCGCGCTGCTGCGGCTGCAGCTGCAGGATGGCGAGCAGCGCCGCCTCGGCCTCGGCCAGGCGCTTGCTGTCTTCCAGGAGACGCGCGCTCTGCTTCAGCGCCGCGGCCTTCCAGGCCACCGCCTCGCCGGTGACGGCGCCCAGCAGGGCGGCGGCCTGGTGCCAATGCGCCAGCGCCGATTCGCCGCTGCCCAGCCGCTCATGGATGCTGCCGAGATTGATATAGGGCGGCACGAAGCCGGGTGCGCGCTGGATGGCCTCGCCGAAGGCCTGCGCCGCATGGGCGAGGTCGCCCAGCTGCTGTAGCAGCACGCCCTGGTTGAAGCGCACCGCGTGCAGCAGCGGATCCTGCGGATGTTGCGCGATGTAGTCCTGGTAGAGCGCCAGCGCGCCCGCCACATCGCCGGCCTCGGTCCGGCGCTGCGCGGCGGCGAACAGGGCACCCACGGCCGCGGCGCTTTCCATGCCGGTCACCGCCTCAGCCGGCCGGGGCGTCGGCGGCGTCGAGGCCGAGCGTCGCGCGGAAATGCGCGATGGTGCGGGTCAGCCCTTCCTCCAGCGCGATGCGCGGCTCCCAGCCCAGCAGCTGGCGGGCGCGGGTGATGTCGGGGCAGCGCTGCATCGGGTCGTCCGCCGGCAGCGGGCGGTGCACCAGCGGCGCTTCGGTGCCGGTCAGGCGGCGGGTGATCTCGGCCAGTTCGCGGATGGTGAACTCGCCCGGATTGCCGATATTGACCGGCATGGTGACCTCGTCCGGCGCGTCCATCAGCCGCATCAGACCCTCGATCAGGTCATCGACATAGCAGAAGGAACGGGTCTGCGTGCCCTCGCCGAACAGGGTGATGGGCTCGTCGCGCAGCGCCTGCACGATGAAGTTGGAGATCACCCGGCCATCGTTCGGGTGCATGCGCGGGCCATAGGTGTTGAAGATGCGCGCGACGCGGATATTGACGCGGTTCTGCCGGTGATAGTCGTAGAACAGCGTCTCCGCGCAGCGCTTGCCCTCGTCGTAGCAGGAGCGTGGGCCGATCGGGTTGACATTGCCGCGGTACTCCTCGGGCTGCGGATGCACCGAGGGGTCGCCATAGACCTCCGAGGTCGAGGCCTGCAGGATCTTGGCGTCCAGCCTTTTGGCCAGGCCCAGCATGTTGATGGCGCCATGCACCGCGGTCTTGATGGTCTGCACCGGGTTGCGCTGGTAGTGCACCGGGGAGGCCGGGCAGGCCAGGTTGTAGATCTCGTCCACCTCGACATAGAGCGGGAAGGTGACGTCGTGGCGCATCAGCTCGAAGCGCGGATGGCCGAGCAGATGCAGGATGTTGTCGCGCGAGCCGGTGAAGAAGTTGTCGACGCAGAGCACGTCGTCGCCGCGCGCCAGCAGCCGCTCGCAGAGATGCGAGCCGAGGAAGCCGGCGCCGCCGGTGACGAGGATCCGCTTGTGCGCGCGCTTCATTCTGGCCTCTCCGCATCGGCCATCCCGGCCGCGCTCTGGGGTCGTTCCGCCGCCGGGCGGCGAGTGGGGCCCGGCCGGGCGCCGGCACCACCCGGCCCCCGCCCTTCCTTCCCCTGCTTTGCGGCGTTGTTCAAGGCTCCCGCACCGCCTCCTGCAGGCCGCGGGTCAGCGGCTCCAGGAAGAAGGAGAGCAGGGAGCGGGTGCCGACCTGGATCTCGGCGCTCAGGCTCATGCCGGGGATCAGCCGCGCCGCCTCCGGCATGCCGGGCAGGCGGGGGGTGAGGATCTCGACCTGGCCGCGATGCACCACGGCGCCGCCGGCGGAGGCGGTATCGCTGCCGGCGGGCAGGCCGGGGGCGTAGGAATCCTGCGCGATGCTGCGCAGCCGGCCCTGCAGCGTGCCGTGCCGCTGATAGGGGAAGGCGTCGACCTTCAGCACCACCGCATCGCCCGGATGCGGATAGCCGATATCGGCCGAGGCCAGGGTGATCTCGGCGATCAGCGGCCTGCCGGCCGGCACCAGCGTCACCAGCGGCTCGGCCTCGCGCAGCACGGAGCCGGCGGAGCGGCGCGCCACTTCCAGCACCACGCCATCCTCCGGCGCGGTCAGCAGGGTCAGCTCGTCGATGCGCGCGGCTTTGGTCAGCGCCTCCTCCAGCCGCGCCAGCTCGGCGCGGGCGCGCAGCAGCGACTCCAGCAGGTCGCGCCGCCATTCGTCGAGGAAGGCCTGCCGCGCGGCGCGGCGCGCCTCCAGATTGTGCTGCAATTCCGTGGCGCGGTTCTGCGCGGCGCTGTGCTCCTGCTCGGCCGCCAGACGCTGGCTGCGCGCGCCCAGATAGTTCAGCCGCGAGCCGACCTGGCTTTCCATCAGCCGGGCGCGCACGCCCTCGACCTCGCCGGCCAGCGCCAGCTGCCCGGCCAGCAGGGCGAGCGATTCGCGGGTGCCGCGCAAGGCCGCCTCCTGGCTGCCGATCTCCTCATCGAAGCCGCGCAGCCTTGCAGTGTATTGCGCCTGGCGCTGCGCGTGCAATGTGGCCTGCAGCAGCTCCTCCATGCCCGGCGCGGCGGGCAGCGGCAGAGGCTGGCCGGCGAGCTCGGCCTCCAGCCGCGCCTGCTCGGCGCGCGCCTGACGGCGCTGCGCCTCCAGCGCGGCGCGGTCGGCGCGGGCGAAGGTCGGGTCGAGCACCGCCAGCACCTGGCCGCGCTGCACGGCATCGCCGGGGCGGACACGGATCTCGCGGATGACGCTGCGCTCCAGCGGCTGCAGCACCAGGGGCGGGCCGTCGGTGGCCAGCCGGCCCGTCGCCGTCACCACGATATCGGTGCGCAGCAGCGCGGCGGCGAGGACCAGCGCCAGCAGCAGCAGCGCCGCCAGGTGATGCGGGCCGCGCAGCCAGGGTGGCGGCCGCTCGCCGATCACCTGCTCGAGCGGCTCCTGGAACTCGACCGCCTCGGGCGCCAGCGGGCGCGGCGCGGCCGGGCGCGGCCGGCGCAGCCGGTGGCGAAGGCGGGTCCAGAGCGGCGGCGCGGCGGCCGCGCGGCTCAGGCCGGCTGCAGGAAATGCGTCTGCTGTTGCCATAGGTGCCGGTAGATCTCGCAGCGCTCAAGCAGCACGGCATGGGGGGCGCAATCCACCACGCGGCCCTGGTCCAGCACCAGGATGGCATCCGCCATGACCAGCGAGGCCAGGCGGTGGGAGACGATGACCATGGTGCGCCCGCGGGCAATCTCGGCCAGGTTGCGCTGGATGATCGCCTCGCTTTCCGGGTCGAGGGCGCTGGTCGCCTCGTCGAAGATCAGCAGCGGCGGGCGGGTGATGAGGGCGCGGGCGATGGCCAGGCGCTGGCGCTGGCCGCCGGAGAAATTCGCCGCATTCTCCTCCACCAGCGTGTCGTAGGAAAGCGGCAGGCGGGCGATGAACTCGTCGGCGCCGGCCAGGCGCGCGGCCTGCACCACCTCCTCCAGCGACGCGTCGGGGCGGGCGGCGGCGATATTGTCGCGGATGCTGCCGCGGAACAGCAGATTGTCCTGCAGCACCACGCCGACATGGCGGCGCAGATGCGACAGCTCGATCTGCCGCAGATCCATGCCGTCGAGCTGGATCAGCCCTTCCTGCGGCAGGTGGATGGCCTGGATCAGCCGCGTCAGCGTCGTCTTGCCCGAGCCCGACCGGCCGACCACGCCCAGCACCTGCCCCTGCGCCACACTGAAAGAAACATCCTGCAGCGCCGGAAGCGCGGCGCCGGGATAGCGGAAGCCGACCTTCTGGAAGTCGAGCGCGCCGGCGATGGGCGGGCGGGCGCGGCGGTCCTGGCCCTGGCGCTCGGGGGGCGTGTTCATCACCGTGCCCATCATCTGCACCGAGAGCGCCGCCTCCTGATACTCGTTGATCAGGGCGACGATCTGCACCAGCGGACCGGTGACGCGGCCGGAGAGCATGTTGAAGGCGACCAGCGCGCCGATGCTGAGCTGCCCGTCAAAGACCAGCAGCGCCCCGGTGCCGAGCACCGCGATCTGCATCATCTTCTCAAGGCCGGTGGTCAGCACATTGCCGGCGGCGCCGATGCGCCCGACCGCGGCGTGCTGGCGCATCGCCTCGGCCAGGCGGTCATCCCAGGCGCGCTCGCGCGCCGGTTCCAGCACCAGCGACTTCACCGCGCGGATGCTGTGCAGCGTCTCCACCAGATAGGCCTGGCGGGCGCCCTCGGTGGCGTAGAGCCGGTCGAGCCGGCCGCGGAAGCTCGGCACCATGGCGCCGATGACGATGGCGATGGCGATGGAGAAGCCCAGCACCACCGCCGTCAGCACCCCGCTATAGAGGCAGAGCAGCAGGATCAGCACCGGCAGGGCGGCGGCGTCGAGCAGGGTCTGGAACAGGCGGCCGGTCAGGAAATGCCGCAGCTTCTCGGTCTGCTGCAGATGGCGGGCCAGCACGCCGGCGGTGTTGCTCTCGAAGAAATGCAGCGGCAGGCCGAGCAGGTGGCGGAAGGTGCGCGAGCTGAGCCTGGCATCGATCTTGTTGCTGGCCAGCAGCATCAGCCGCTGGCGGGCATAGCCGAACAGCCCGTCGAACAGCACCAGCAGCAGGAAGATCGCCACGATGGCGCCGAGGCTGCGATAGGAATGATGCGCGATGACCTTGTCGATCAGCACCTGGAACAGCAGCGGGATGGCGAAGCTGATCAGGTTCGCCATGATCGCCGCCATGGCCACGCCCTGGAACAGGCTGCGATGGCGCAGGATCTCGGGGATGAACCAGCGGAAGCCGAAGGGTTGGTTCTCCTCGGTCAGCGCGCGGGAGGGGCGGCAGAGCAGCAGCGTGCCGTCCCATTGCGCCTCGAAGCGCTCGCGGCTGACCAGGGTGACGCCTTCCTGCTCCGCCCTCGGGTCCAGCAGGGCGACCAGCAGCCCGCCCTCGGCGGCGGGCACCATGTTGATGAGGATGAACCAGCTGCCATCCGGCCGGCGCGCCAGGGCCGGGTAGGCGGTGCCGAGGCCGGCGGCCTTGTCGAAGCGGCAGCGGGCCAGCACCCGGCCCTCCAGCCCCACCTTGCGCAGGCCCTGCAGCAGGGCGCGGCTCATATCGCCGGCGACGGGCTGCGGCATGTCCTCGGCCGCAAGCGGCCGGCCATGATGCATGGCCAGCAGGAAGAGGCACCGCAGCGCGGTCAGTTCAGGTGCCAAGGCCGGATCCGTGCGTTTTGCTCAAGCCGGGCCTCTTGCCCAGGCGGTCGGGAAGGCTGGCAGGAAAGCAGCGCCATGTTGCCTGTCCATTAACCATTTCCACCGCGGCGGCGCCGGGCCGGAAAGCCTTGTGCCGCCGGGGCCGCGCGGCCAGGGGGCCGTTCCGGCCGGTTGATGAACGGTTAATGATCCTGGGCGAGGGTCCAGGCGGGTCGAGGAGGCCGGTTCAAAAGGTACCGCCCTCTCGCCCGGCCGCTCCCTGTTGGGGGCTGCCTGCGCAAACCGCCGAAGAATCCGGTCGGACAAGCCCAAGAACGCGGGCGGGCAAGTGGAGAGGGTCTTGGCCCCGTTGCAGTCCTGCCGCCGGCGACAGAAGACGCCGAGCCTCATCGACCTGCCCCGCCAGCCGCAGGCCTCGCCCTGCGGCGTTTCCGTCCGGACAGGATGGCGCCAGGCCGGCGGCCCGTTGCGGGCCGCGCCGGATGACGATCCCCCGATCCGAGCCGCGCAGCGCCCCCCCCGGGGCGCCCACGCTGCCGCCGTCTAACGCCGCCATCCGACCCTCCGGGCGAGTGAACCGATCATGTCCGTCATTGCCAACCTGACCACCACCCAGATCGCCAGCCTGACCACCACCGCGGTGGCCGCCCTCGGCAGCGCCGACATGGCCGCGCTGAAGGCAACGCAGCTGGCGGCGCTGACCACCACGCAGATCGGCGTGCTGAGCACGACGCAGCTCGGCGTGCTGAGCACGACGCAGGTGGCGGCGCTGGAATCCACCGATATCGGGGTGCTCAGCACCGCGCAGATGCGCGGCCTGACCTCGGCGCAGCTGAACGCGCTGACGACGACGCAGCTGGGCGCGCTGGCGACCAGCCAGATGGCGGCGCTCGCCAACACCCAGATGTCGACGCTGAACACCACCCAGCTGGCGGCGCTGACCACGACGCAGATCGGCGGGTTGTCGGCCTCGCAGCTGGGCGCGCTGAGCACGGCGCAGGTGCGCGGGCTTGAGACGACCGACCTGGCGGCGCTGACCACGACGCAGATGGCGGGCCTGACCTCGGCGCAGCTGGGCGCGCTGACGACCACGCAGGTGGCGGGCCTGGAATCGACCGATGTCGGTGTGCTGAACACGACGCAGCTGCGGGGCCTGAGCTCGGCGCAGGTCGCGGCGCTGACGACGACGCAGCTGGGCGCGATGTCGAGCACGCAGCTGGGCAGCCTGGCGGCGGCGCAGCTGGCGGGCCTGAACACCACGCAGGTGGCGGCGCTGACGACGACCCAGGTGGGTGGTCTGAGCTCGACCCAGGTCGCGGCGCTGAGCACGGCGCAGCTGCGGGGGCTGGAGACGACCGACCTGGCGGTGCTGAGCACGACGCAGGTGCGCGGCCTGACCTCGGCGCAGCTGGGTTCGCTGACCACGACGCAGCTCGGCGCGCTGAGCACCACGCAGGTGGGGACGCTGGCGACGAACCAGCTGAGCGGCCTGACGACGACGCAGGTGGCGGCGCTGACGACGACGCAGATCGGCGGGTTGTCGGCCTCGCAGCTGGGCGCGCTGAGCACGGCGCAGGTGCGCGGGCTTGAGACGACCGACCTTGCGGCGCTGACGACGACGCAGATGGCGGGCCTGACCTCGGCGCAGCTGGGGGCGCTGACGACCACGCAGGTGGCGGGTCTGGAATCGACCGATGTCGGTGTGCTGAACACGACGCAGCTGCGCGGCCTGAGCTCGGCGCAGGTTGCGGCGCTGACCACGACGCAGCTGGGCGCGATGTCGAGCACGCAGCTGGGCAGCCTGGCGGCGGCGCAGCTGGCGGGCCTGAACACCACGCAGGTGGCGGCGCTGACGACGACCCAGGTGGCGGGGCTGAGCTCGACCCAGGTCGCGGCGCTGAGCACGGCGCAGCTGCGGGGGCTGGAGACGACCGACCTTGCGGTGCTGAGCACGACGCAGGTGCGCGGCCTGACCTCGGCGCAGCTGGGCTCGCTGACCACGACGCAGCTCGGCGCGCTGGCCACCAGCCAGGTCGCGGCGCTGGCGACGAACCAGCTGAGCGGCCTGACGACGACGCAGGTGGCGGCGCTGACGACGACGCAGATCGGCGGGTTGTCGGCCTCGCAGCTGGGCGCGCTGAGCACGGCGCAGATGCGCGGGCTTGAGACGACCGATCTGGCGGCGCTGACCACGACGCAGATGGCGGGCCTGACCTCGGCGCAGCTGGGGGCGCTGACGACCACGCAGGTGGCGGGCCTGGAATCGACCGATGTGGGCGTGCTGAACACGACGCAGTTGCGGGGCCTGAGCTCGGCGCAGGTTGCGGCGCTGACGACGACGCAGCTGGGCGCGATGTCGAGCACGCAGCTGGGCAGCCTGGCGGCGGCGCAGCTGGCGGGCCTGAACACCACGCAGGTGGCGGCGCTGACGACGACGCAGGTGGCGGGGCTGAGCTCGACCCAGGTCGCGGCGCTGAGCACGGCGCAGCTGCGCGGGCTGGAGACGACGGACCTTGCGGTGTTGAGCACGACGCAGGTGCGTGGCCTGACCTCGGCGCAGCTGGGCTCGCTGACCACGACGCAGCTGGGGGCGCTGAGCACCACGCAGGTGGGAGCGCTGGCGACCAACCAGCTGAGCGGGCTGACCACGACGCAGGTGGCGGCGCTGACCACGACGCAGATCGGCGGGTTGTCGGCCTCGCAGCTGGGCGCGCTGAGCACGGCGCAGGTGCGCGGGCTTGAGACGACCGACCTTGCGGCGCTGACGACGACGCAGATGGCGGGCCTGACCTCGGCGCAGCTGGGGGCGCTGACCACGACGCAGGTGGCGGGCCTGGAATCGACCGATGTGGGCGTGCTGAGCACCGCGCAGCTGCGGGGCCTGAGCTCGGCGCAGGTCGCGGCGCTGACAACGACGCAGCTGGGCGCGATGTCGAGCACGCAGCTGGGCAGCCTGGCGGCGGCGCAGCTGGCGGGCCTGAACACCACGCAGGTGGCGGCGCTGACGACGACGCAGGTGGCGGGGCTGAGCTCGACCCAGGTGGCGGCGCTGAGCACGGCGCAGCTGCGGGGCCTGGAGACGACGGACCTTGCGGTGCTGAGCACGACGCAGGTGCGGGGCCTGACCTCGGCGCAGCTGGGTTCGCTGACCACGACGCAGCTGGGGGCGCTGAGCACCACGCAGGTGGGGGCGCTGGCGACGAACCAGCTGAGCGGCCTGACGACGACGCAGGTGGCGGCGCTGACCACGACGCAGATCGGCGGGTTGTCGGCCTCGCAGCTGGGCGCGCTGAGCACGGCGCAGATGCGCGGGCTGGAGACGACCGATCTGGCGGCGCTGACGACGACGCAGATGGCGGGCCTGACCTCGGCGCAGCTGGGGGCGCTGACCACGACGCAGGTGGCGGGCCTGGAATCGACCGATGTCGGTGTGCTGAACACGACGCAGCTGCGGGGCCTGAGCTCGGCGCAGGTCGCGGCGCTGACGACGACGCAGCTGGGCGCGATGTCGAGCACGCAGCTGGGCAGCCTGGCGGCGGCGCAGCTGGCGGGCCTGAACACCACGCAGGTGGCGGCGCTGACGACGACCCAGGTGGGTGGTCTGAGCTCGACCCAGGTCGCGGCGCTGAGCACGGCGCAGCTGCGGGGGCTGGAGACGACCGACCTGGCGGTGCTGAGCACGACGCAGGTGCGCGGCCTGACCTCGGCGCAGCTGGGTTCGCTGACCACGACGCAGCTCGGCGCGCTGAGCACCACGCAGGTGGGGACGCTGGCGACGAACCAGCTGAGCGGCCTGACGACGACGCAGGTGGCGGCGCTGACGACGACGCAGATCGGCGGCCTCTCGGCCTCGCAACTGGGCGCGCTGAGCACGGCGCAGGTGCGCGGGCTTGAGACGACCGACCTTGCGGCGCTGACGACGACGCAGATGGCGGGCCTGACCTCGGCGCAGCTGGGCGCGCTGACGACCACGCAGGTGGCGGGTCTGGAATCGACCGATGTCGGTGTGCTGAACACGACGCAGCTGCGCGGCCTGAGCTCGGCGCAGGTTGCGGCGCTGACCACGACGCAGCTGGGCGCGATGTCGAGCACGCAGCTGGGCAGCCTGGCGGCGGCGCAGCTGGCGGGCCTGAACACCACGCAGGTGGCGGCGCTGACGACGACCCAGGTGGCGGGGCTGAGCTCGACCCAGGTCGCGGCGCTGAGCACGGCGCAGCTGCGCGGCCTGGAGACCACGGACCTGGCGGTGCTGAGCACGACGCAGGTGCGCGGGCTGACTTCGGCGCAGCTGGGCTCGCTGACCACGACGCAGCTCGGCGCGCTGAGCACCACGCAGGTGGGGGCGCTGGCGACGAACCAGCTGAGCGGCCTGACAACGACGCAGGTGGTGGCGCTGACGACGACGCAGATCGGCGGGTTGTCGGCCTCGCAGCTGGGCGCGCTGAGCACGGCGCAGATGCGCGGTCTGGAGACGACCGATCTGGCGGCGCTGACGACGACGCAGATGGCGGGCCTGACCTCGGCGCAGCTGGGGGCGCTGACGACCACGCAGGTGGCGGGTCTGGAATCGACCGATGTCGGCGTGCTGAACACGACGCAGCTGCGGGGCCTGAGCTCGGCGCAGGTTGCGGCGCTGACCACGACGCAGCTGGGCGCGATGTCGAGCACGCAGCTGGGCAGCCTGGCGGCGGCGCAGCTGGCGGGCCTGAACACCACGCAGGTTGCGGCGCTGACGACAACGCAGGTGGGTGGTCTGAGCTCGACCCAGGTGGCGGCGCTGAGCACGGCGCAGCTGCGCGGCCTGGAGACGACGGACCTTGCGGTGCTGAGCACGACGCAGGTGCGCGGGCTGACTTCGGCGCAGCTGGGTTCGCTGACCACGACGCAGCTGGGGGCGCTGAGCACCACGCAGGTGGGAGCGCTGGCGACCAATCAGCTGAGCGGCCTGACGACGACGCAGATGGCGGCGCTGACGACGACGCAGATCGGCGGGTTGTCGGCCTCGCAGCTGGGCGCGCTGAGCACGGCGCAGGTGCGCGGGCTGGAGACGACCGATCTGGCGGCGCTGACGACGACGCAGATGGCGGGCCTGACCTCGGCGCAGCTGGGGGCGCTGAGCACCACCCAGCTGGTGGGCCTGGAATCGACCGATGTCGGTGTGCTGAGCACCGCGCAGCTGCGCGGTCTCACCTCGACCCAGGTCGGTGCGCTCACCACGACGCAGATCGGTGCCCTGTCGACGACGCAGATCGGCAGCCTCGGCACCGCGCAGCTGCGCGGGCTGGAGACGACCGACCTTGCGGCGCTGACGACGACGCAGATCGGTGGCCTCGGAATCGCCCAGCTGAACGCGCTGAGCACGACGCAGCTGGCCGGGCTCGGCACCACTGCCATGGCGGCGCTGAGCACCACCCAGGTGGCCGGGCTCGGTACCGCCAATCTGGGCGCGCTGAGCACGACGCAGGTGGCGGCGCTGACCAGCACGGCGATCACCGCGCTGACCACCACCCAGATGCTGGGCCTCAAGACCACGCAGCTGGCGGCGCTGACCACGACGCAGATCGGCGGGCTGGAGACGCAGGACATCGCGGCGCTGACCAGCGTGCAGACCGCGGCCTTCACGACCACCCAGATCGGCGCGATGACGGCCAGCCAGGTCAGCGCGCTGTTCCTGTAAGCGCGGCGGGGCAAGGGCAGGATGGCGATGGGCGAGGGCGGTCCGGCGAGCTTCAACCAGCTGGCGGGGCCTGCCCTGCCGGCCGGGAGGGTGCGGGTGAAGGTAATCGATATCGGCGCCAACCCGATCGATTCCGAGCCGCCCTATATCGGCATGCTGCGCCGGGGCGATGCCGAGGTGGTGGGCTTCGAGCCCAACCCCGAGGCGCTGGCGGTGCTCGATGCCCGCAAGGGGCCGCTGGAGCGCTACTTCCCGCATGCGGTGGGCGATGGCGGGCGGCATGTGCTGCATCTCTGCCAGGCGCCCGGCATGACCTCGCTGCTGGAGCCGGACCCGGCGATCCTCGGCCTGTTCCACGGCTTCCCCGATTGGGGCACCGTGCTGGGGCGGGAGGAGATCCAGACGGTGCGGCTGGACGATGTGCCGGAGACCGCCGGCGCCGATCTGCTGAAGCTCGACATCCAGGGCGCCGAGCTGATGGTGCTGCAGCATGCCGAGGCGCGGCTGCGCGACGCGGTGGTGGTGCAGGCCGAGGTGGAGTTCCTGCCGCTCTATCGCGGCCAGCCGCTGTTCAGCGATGTGGAGCGCTATCTGCGCAGCCAGGGCTTCATCTTCCACCGCTTCTTCCCCATCGTCAGCCGCACGCTGCGGCCGATGCTGGTGAACCAGGACATCTATGCCGGGCTCAGCCAGCTTGTCTGGGCGGATGGGCTGTTCCTGCGCGATTTCACCCGGCCGGAAGAGCTGACCGCGCGGCAGATCCTCGCCATGGCCGCGATCCTGCACGATTGCTACCAATCCTACGACGTGGTGCTGCATCTGCTGGGCGAGCATGATCGCCGGCAGGGCGGCCACCTCGCCCCCACCTATTTCGAGAAGCTGCGGCAAAATCCCGCACCGATGGAGCAACATGCCCATGCCTGACACCGCGCTCGAGGCGCAGCTCCGCACCGTCCTGCATGTCGGCTGCGGCCTGGCCAACCCGGCCAAGCTGCCGGCCGAGTTTTTCCCCGCCGGCGAATGGCGCGAGCTGCGGCTCGACATCGACCCGGGGGTTGAGCCCGACATCATCGCCTCGATCACCGAGATGGGCGAGGTCGCCGCGGGTTCGGTGGATGCGGTGTGGTCCTCGCACAATGTCGAGCATCTCTACCCGCATGAGGTGCCGCTGGCCTTCGCCGAGTTCCGCCGGGTGCTGAAGCCGGGCGGCTTCGTGCTGATCACCCTGCCGGATCTGCAGCAGGTGGCGGAGCTGGTGGCGCAGGATCGCCTGGGCGACCCCGCCTACATGTCGCCCATGGGGCCGATCACGCCGCTCGACATGATCTATGGCCACAACGCCTCGCTGGCGCAGGGCAATGGCTTCATGGGCCACCGCACCGGCTTCACCGCGCGCACGCTGGAAGCGGCGCTGCGCGGGGCCGGCTTCCCGCTGGTGCGGGTGGTGCGCGACGGCAAATTCGCCCTCTGGGCCACGGCCTGGCTGACCGCCTGACCGCGGCGCCGCGCCGGGGCTAGGGCTCCCCGGCGCCCTTGCGCTCGGCGCGGTATTCCTGCGCCTCGATGCCGTGCTTGCGCAGCTTGTCGTAGAAGGTCTTGCGCGGCAGGCGCAGCGCCTCCAGCACCGGCTGCACCGCGCCGCCATGCTCGGCCAGCGCCTGGCGCAGCAGAAGCGCCTCATAGGCATCGACCCGCTCGGCCAGCGAGGCCTCGGGCAGCGCCGGCGCTGCGGTCTCCGCTGGCGGCGCGGCCAGGCCGAGCGCCACACGCTCGGCGAAATGCGTCAGCTCGCGCACATTGCCGGGCCAGTCATGCTGCGCCAGATGCGCCCGCAGCGCGGCGTCCAGCGCCGGCGCCTCGCGCCCGAAGCGGCGCGCCGCGCGCTCCAGGAAATGCGCGAAGAGCAGCGGCACATCCTCGCGCCGCTCGCGCAGCGGCGGCACGCGCAGCGTCACCACATGCAGGCGGTAATAGAGATCCTCGCGGAAGCCGCCGCGCTTCACCAGCTCCAGCAAGGGCAGCTTGGTGGCGGCGACGACGCGCAGATCCAGCCGCCGCACCTCATTGGTGCCGAGCGGCGCGATCTCGCGGCTTTCCAGAACCCGGAGAAGCTTCACCTGCATGGCGGGCGACATCGCCTCGATCTCGTCGAGGAACAGCGTGCCGCCATCGGCATGCTCGATGCGGCCGACGCGGCGCTTCTGCGCGCCGGTGAAGGCGCCGGCCTCATGGCCGAACAGCTCGCTCTCCATCACGCTCTCGGGCAGCGCGCCGCAATTCAGCGCCACGAAGGGGCGGTGGGCGCGGCGGCTCCAGCGATGCAGGGCGCCGGCCACCACATCCTTGCCGCTGCCGGTCTCGCCCTCGACCAGCACATCGACATCGGTGTCGGCGATCTGCCGCAGCGTGGCGCGCAGCCGCTCCATGGCGGGGGCGGCGCCCAGCAGCGTGCTGTCGCCCTCGGCCAGCGCCACGGCGCGCGACAGGCGCCGGTTCTCCAGCACCAGCCGCCGCTGCTCCAGCGCGTGCCGCACCGAGGTGACCAGCTGCTCCGCCGGATAGGGCTTGGGCAGGAAGTGGAAGGCGCCGTCGCGCATCGCCGCCACCGCCATGGGGATGTCGCCATGGCCGGTGATCAGGATGACCGGCAGCCCGTCATCGGCCGCCCGCAGCCGGCGGAACAGCGCCAGCCCGTCCATGCCGGGCATGCGGATATCGGTCACCACCACGCCGGGGAAGGCGTCGTCCACCACCTCCAGCGCTCGCGCGGCGGAGGGCACGGCCATCGCCTCCAGCCCGGCGAGCGCGAAGCTCTGCAGATTGGCCTCGCGCAGCATCGCATCATCGTCGACGAACAGCACATCCATCAGGCGGCCAGCTCCAGCTCCAGCACGAACATGGCGCCGGATGCAGTCTCCGGCGCGTCAAGCGTGCCGCCGAGATCGGCGGCGATCTGGCGCGAGATCACCAGACCCAGCCCCAGCCCAGCGGATTTGGTGGTGGTGAAGGGCATGAACAACGCCTGCCGCACGGCGGGCGCCAGGCCGGGGCCATTGTCGGCGACGCGGATGCGCACCCGCCCGCCCTCCGCCGCGGCGCCGATGGCGATGCGGCCTTCCGGCTGGTCCTGCAGCGCCTCGATGGCGTTCTGCACCAGGTTGACCAGGATCTGCTCCAGCCGCACCCGCTCGGCCCGCACCAACGGCTCGCCCGCGATGGCCAGCTCCACCGCGATGCCGTGCTGGCGCAGCCGGTGGCCGAGCAGCAGCAGCGCGCCCTCGATGGCGCCGCGCACCGGCTCTGGCCGCGTCTCGCCGGTGCTCTTGCGGGCGAAGCCGCGCAGCCCGGCGGTGATGGCGCCGATCCGCTCGGTCAGCGTCGCGATGGTGCCCATGGCGCGGCGCGCGGCGTGGCTGTCGCCGCGCTCGGCCAGCAGCGCGGCATTGTCGGCGAAGCTGCGGATGGCGGCGACCGGCTGGTTGATCTCATGCGCCACGCTGGCGGTGATCTGGCCCAGCACCGCCAGCCGGTTGGCCTGGCCCAGCTCGTCGCGCAGCCGCATCAGCGCGGCCTCGGCGCGGCGGCGCTCCTCCACCTCGTCGCGCAGCTCGGCATTGGCGGCGCGCAGCTCGGCGGTGCGCTGCGCCACCTCGGCCTCCAGCGCGGTGCGGCGGGCCTGGGCGCGGGCGCGCTCATCGCGCAGCCTCCGCTGCCGGCGCAGCGCCAGCACCAGCAGGCCGAGCGCCGCGCCGCCCAGCGCCCAGGCGGTGGCCCGCGCCGCCAGCCGGGCCGGCTCCAGCGCCGGCTGCACCGGGGCCAGCAGGGTCAGCATCCAGCCGGTGCCCGGCACCGCCTCCCGCACCGCCAGGAAGGGGCCGGGCGGCACATGCGAATCGGCCGGCACCGGGCTGGGTCGCACCAGCGCCGGCAGGCCGGGCAGGGCGGCCGGGCGCAGGCCGAGCGGCAGCAGCGGCGCCTCGCCGAATTGCAGGCTGTCGCGGATGGCCCGCTGCTCGGCCTCCTCCAGCGGCTGCGTCATGCGGAAATGCCAGTCGGCCACGCTGGTCACCGTGACGATGCCGCGCGGATCGGTGGCCAGCACCGGCTCGGGCGCGCGCGACCAGGCCTCCTCCACCGCGTCGAACTCGGCCTTGACCACGATGACGCCGAGCGGGCCGGCGGCCCCCTCCACCCGGCGGGAGAGGTAGAGGCCGGGGCGGTGGCTGACGGTGCCGAGGGCGAAATGCTCGGCCGCGCCCTCGGCCAGGGCGTCGTGGAAATAGGGGCGGAAGGCGTAGTCGCTGCCGACGAAACTGTCCGGCAGGCGCCAATTGCTGGCCGCCAGGGTCAGCCCCCCGGCATCCAGCGCGTAGAGCACGGCGCTGCGGGTGCCGGCGCTCAGCGCCTCCAGCTTGGCGTTCAGCGTCGCCAGCCGCTCCGGGTCGCGGCTTTCCAGCGCCAGGCGCAGATCGGGGTCCTGCGCCAGGATCACCGGCAGGCTGCGCTGCTTGTCGATCTCGGCGCGCAGCACGGCGGCGCGCAGCCCGGCGGCGGCGCGGGAGGCACCCTCCAGATCGGCCAGCGCCACGCGGCCGGCCAGGGTCACCGCCAGCCGGTCCAGCGCCAGCAGCAGCAGCAGCGCGGCCAGCAGCAGCCCGGCCCGTCTGGGCCAGCCCGGGCGCAGGCCCCGCCTCATGCCGCCCCCCGCCCGGCCTGGGCGGATTCCCGCACCCGCGGCGCCGCCCCTGTGTGGAAATCCACACAGACACCGGGCCGTCTCTGGGAATGCTGCAATGCAAAGATGTATAAGACCAAAGAGTTAGAAATCTCCTCCGGGCGCGTTTCGGCTGGCATCGCGCTTGCCATGGAAGGGCCAGCTCCGCCGCGTGCGGACAGGCTTTTCTGATCGGTATGGCCGCCCCGGAAAGGGCGTGGCCCTGGTGGAGGAACGTCCATGGCGTCTCTGGATCTGGCGACGGCGGCCCCGTCCTCGCCCAAGCGGTTCTATCAGCATCTCTATGTGCAGGTGCTGGTGGCCATCGCGGCCGGCATCCTGCTCGGCCATTTCTACCCGCAGACCGGCGCGGACATGAAGCCGCTGGGCGACGCCTTCATCAAGCTGGTGAAGATGGTGATCGCGCCGGTGATCTTCCTGACCGTCGTCACCGGCATCGCCGGTGTGCGCGACCTCGGCAAGGTCGGGCGCGTCGCCGGCAAGGCGATGCTCTACTTCCTGGTCTTCTCGACCCTGGCGCTGATCGTCGGCCTGATCACCGGCAATGTCATCCAGCCGGGCGCGGGGCTGAACATCAACCCGGCGACGCTCGATGCCTCCGCCGTCTCCGGCTACGCCGCCCGCGCGCATGAGACGACGATCACCGGCTTCCTGATGAACATCATCCCGGCCTCGCCGGTCAGCGCCTTCGCCTCCGGCGACATCCTGCAGGTGCTGTTCTTCTCCGTGCTGCTCGGCATCGCGCTGGCCGCGGTGGGCGAGAAGGCGGAGCCGCTGATGAAGCTGTTCCACTCCGCCTCGGCCGGCATGTTCAAGCTGGTGGCGATCCTGATGAAGGCCGCCCCGATCGGCGCCTTCGGCGCCATGGCCTTCACCATCGGCCGCTACGGCATCGGCTCCATCGCCAATCTGGCGCTGCTGATCGCCACCTTCTACATCACCTCGCTGCTCTTCGTGCTGGTCGTGCTCGGCGCCGTCGCCCGCTACAATGGCTTCTCCATCCTGGCGCTGATCCGCTACATCAAGGAGGAGCTGCTGCTGGTGCTCGGCACCTCCTCCTCGGAAGCCGCGCTGCCGACGCTGATGGAGAAGATGGAGCGCGCCGGCGCCAAGAAGTCGGTGGTCGGGCTGGTGGTGCCCACCGGCTACAGCTTCAACCTGGACGGCACCAACATCTACATGACGATGGCGGCGCTGTTCATCGCCCAGGCCTGCGGCATCCAGCTCTCGCTCTGGGACCAGGTGCTGCTGCTGCTGGTGGCCATGCTCTCCTCCAAGGGCGCGGCCGGCATCACCGGCGCCGGCTTCATCACGCTCGCCGCCACCCTCTCCGTCGTGCCCTCCGTGCCGGTCGCCGGCATGGCGCTGATCCTCGGCATCGATCGCTTCATGTCCGAGTGCCGCGCTTTGACCAACCTGGTCGGCAATGCGGTGGCCACCATCGTCGTCGCCCGCTGGGAGGGCGAGCTGGACAAGGAGCGGCTGGATGCCGCCATGGCCGGCCGCCCGCTGCCGCGCGAGGAGATCGACGCGCCGGTGCTCGGCGGCCCGGTGATGCAGCCGGCCGAGTGAGCCATCGCCCCGGTAGGGGCGGGACGGGGCCCGGGGGAGACGCTCCCCCGGGCCCTTTTGCATGGCCGGCCGCCATGGCAGCCTGGGCGGCGACAGGGAGAGACAGCCATGAGCGAAGCCGCCCTCGAGGCGATCACCAGCCGGCGCAGCGTGCGCGCCTTCCTGCCGCGCCCGGTGCCGCGCGAGACGCTGCTGCGCATCCTCGACACCGCCGCCCGCGCCCCCAGCGGCAGCAACATCCAACCATGGAAGCTGCACGCCCTGACCGGCGCGGCGCTCACCCGGCTCTGCGACCGGCTCTCCGCCGCGCATGCCGCCGGCGAGGCGCCGCGGCGCGAATACCAGTACTACCCGAGGCAATGGCGCTCCCCCTATCTGGAGCGGCGGCGCGCCGTGGGCTGGAAACTCTATGAGCTGGCGGGTGTGCAGCGCGGCGACCGCGAGGGCGGGATGCGCCAGGAAGGGCTGAACTACCGCTTCTTCGGCGCGCCGGTCGGGCTGATCTTCACCATCGACCGCGACATGGAGCAGGGCAGCTGGCTTGACTATGGGATGTTCCTGCAATCGGTGATGGTGGCGGCGCGCGGCCTCGGCCTCGACACCTGCCCGCAGGCGGCCTTCGCCAACTACCCGCATCTGCTGCGCGAGGCGCTCGATATCCCGGAGGCCGAGATGGTGGTCTGCGGCATGGCGCTGGGCTGGGCCGACCCCGCGGCGGCGGTGAACCGGCTGGTGTCGGAGCGCGAGCCGGCCGCGGCCTTCACCACCTTCCACGAGGCCTGAGCCACGCCATGTTCGGGAAGACGATTTCGATTCTTTGCAATTGATGCAAGCCTGCCGCCCGGCGGGGCCGGAGCGGCCGGCCGCGCCGGGAAGGAGCCCCCGCCATGACCCGCCAGCACGCGCCCGCCCTTCATGCCACCGGGCGCCGCGCCGCATGAGCGCCCGCCCCGAGATCACCGCCTTCCACGAGGCGCGCACCGGCTCCGTCCAGTATGTGGTGGCCGATCCGGCGACGCGGGACTGCGCCATCATCGACCCGGTGCGGGATTACGACGAGAAATCCGGCGCCACCGCGACGATCCAGGCTGATCGCATCCTGGACTTCATCGCCGAGCGGGGGCTGCGCCCGGTCTGGATCCTCGACACCCATCCGCATGCCGACCATTTCTCCGCCGCCCCCTATCTGAAGCAGCGCACCGGCGCGCCCATGGCCACCGGCGCCCTGGTGACCGAGGTGCAGGCGCTGTGGGCCGGGCTCTATGGCTTTCCCGAGGGGCATTTCCGCGCCGATGACTGGGACCGGCTGTTCGCGCCGGGCGAGACCTTCCGCATCGGCGGGCTGCAGGCGCGGGTGATGCATTCGCCCGGCCATACGCTGGCCTCGGTCAGCATCGTGGTGGGCGATGCCGCCTTCATCCACGACACGCTGTTCATGCCCGATTCCGGCACGGCGCGGGCAGATTTCCCTGGCGGCGACGCGGCGGCGCTGTGGCGCTCGATCCAGGCGATCCTGGCCCTGCCCGATTCGACGCGGCTCTTCACCGGGCATGACTACGCCCCCGGCGGCCGCGCGCCGCGCTGGGAGAGCAGCGTGGCCGAGCAGAAGGCCCAGAACATCCACCTGACCCGCCACCGCGACGAGGCGAGCTTCGTCGCCGCCCGCCAGGCGCGCGACCGCACCCTGCCGATGCCGAAGCTGATCCTGCACGCGCTGCAGGTGAATCTGCGCGGCGGCCGCCTGCCGGAGCCGGGGCCGGGCGGGCGGCGCTGCCTGTCCATCCCGCTCGACGTGCTGCCCGGCGCGGCCTGGGCGTAGCGCCATGGACGCCGCCGCCCTGCCGCCGCGCGCCGCCGAGGCCACCGCCTTCCTGAAGAGCCTCGCGCATCGCGACCGGCTGCTGATCGCCTGCGCGCTGGTCGAGGGCGAGCGGGCGGTGGGCGAGCTGGAGGTCCTGCTCGACATCCGCCAGCCCGGCCTGTCGCAGCAGCTGGCGGGGCTGCGCGCGGCGGGGCTGGTGGCCACCCGGCGCGCCGGCAAGGCGGTGTTCTACCGCCTGGCCGATGACCGCGTCGCCGCCTTCCTCCACAGCCTGCGGCGGCTGTTCTGCGCCGGGGAGCAGCCGCGTGGCTGATGGCGCCTGGCACGGTCGGGGGGCGGCCGCGGCCAGGCAGGCATCCTTCCGCGCCTTGGGGCATTCTCCCCCGGGTGCAACCACTCCACGGAGAACAGCATGATCAAGAAGCATGGCAGCGCCGTCTGGCAGGGCGGGATCAAGGACGGCAAGGGCGAGATCTCGACCGAGAGCGGCGCGCTCTCCGCCTACCCTTATGGCTTCGCCACCCGCTTCGAGGGCAAGCCGGGCAGCAATCCGGAGGAGTTGGTCGGTGCCGCCCATGCCGCCTGCTTCAGCATGGCGCTGTCGCTGATCCTGGAGCAGGCCGGGCTGAAGGCCGATCGGCTGGACACCAGGGCGACGGTCTCGCTGGAGAAGCAGGAGAATGGCTTCGCCATCACCGCCGTGCATCTGGTGCTGAAGGGCAGCGTGCCCGGCGCCACGCCGGAGCAGTTCCAGGAGCTGGCCGGCAAAGCCAAGGCGGGCTGCCCCGTCTCCAAGCTGCTCAAGGCCGAGATCACGCTGGACGCCAGCCTGGCCTGACGAATCGGGCCTGGCGCGGGGCGGCGCCGCCGCCGCCCCGCGCCTGGGTGCTCAGCGCACCTCGTTCACATAGATCCGCCGCTCGGTCGGCGCGTGGTGGGTCGAGAGCAGGAAGGGCTGGCCGGCCTGGTCATAGGCCACGGAATCGATGCGCAGCAGCGCAGCCGGCGGGGCCAGCCGGAACAGCGCGGCGGTCTCCGACTCCGCCAGCACGGCGCGCAGCTCCTCCCGCACGGCGGAGAGGCGGATGCCGTTGCGCTCCAGCAGATAGCGGTAGATCAGCGCGGGCGCGGCCTCCGGCGCCTCGGGGAAATCCGGCGCGCGCTCGGCGCTGATGCGGAAATCATCCAGCATGGCGGGCTCGCCCTCCACCAGGCGCAGCCGCTGCAGCGTGATCAGCGGCGCGCCGGGGGCGAGCTGCAGCCGCTCGGCCTCCGCCGCGCTGGCCGGGCGGCGGCGCAGCTCCAGCAGCTGCACGCGCGAGCGCAGCAGCGCCCCATCCGCGCTGTGCAGCCGGAAATACTGGTAGAAGAAGCGCAGCGAATGCAGCGGCGCGCGGCCGGTGACCACGGTGCCGCGCTTGGGCTGGCGGCTGAGCTGGCCCTCGGCCACCAGATCGGCCAGCGCCCGCCGCATGGTGCCGATGCCCACCGCGAAATCCCGCGCCAGCGCCGTCTCCCCGGGGATCACATGGCCGGCCGGCCAATGGCCCAGGGCGATGGCCTCGGAGAGCTGGCGCTTCACCCGCTCATGCAGGGGTGGCTGGCGGGTGGGCAAGGGCATGGGGCGCGGTTCTCCGGCGGCACCCGCCGCTCATAGCGGATTTCCGCGCCGTCCGCGCCTGCCGCCCCGTCATTTTCGCGGCTCAGGCGAGACCCGACCAGCCGCTCCAGCCCATATAGAGCCCGACCAGCAGGATCAGCAGCGCCGAGGCGAAGGGGCGCGCGGCGGGCCAGGGTGGCGAAGCCTGCGGACCAGCGCCGCTCCGCCCGGCGCAGCCCGATGGCGGCCACCACCCCCACCGCCACCATCACCGCCGCCAGGCCGAGCGAGAACCCCATGACCAGCGTCGCCCCCAGCGCCACATGCTGCAGCTGCAGGCAGAGCAGCAGCACGGTGATGGCGGCGGGGCAGGGGATGAGCCCGCCGGTCAGGCCGAACAGCACGATCTGCGGCGTGGTCACGGCGCGGCCGGCGAAGCGGCGGCGGATCTGCTCGGCATGGGCGCGCGCATGGTGGTCCTGCCCATCCTCTTGCGGGCCGGGCCAGGCGGGCGGAGGCCCATGGTCATGGTCATGGTCATGGTCATGGTCATGGTCATGGTCATGGTCATGGTCATGGTCATGGTCATGGTCATGGTCATGGTCATGGTCATGGTCATGGTCATGGTCATGGTCATGGTCATGATGGTGGTGGTGATGCGCGGCCGGGTGCAGCGCGCGCCATTGCCGCCACAGCATCCACAAGGCCACCAGCACCACGATGCCGCCCGAGGCGAGCTGGAAATAGGGCTCGGAGGTGGCGGTGTCGAACCGGCCGGCATAGGCCAGGCCGAGCAGCGCCACCGCCCAGACCACCAGCGTGTGCGACAGCGCCGCCGACAGGCCGAGCAGCACCGCCTGGCCGACGCTGCCGCGGATGGCGACGATGAAGGCCGCCATCATCGTCTTGGAATGGCCCGGCTCCAGCCCGTGCAGCGCACCGAGCAGGATGGCGGAGGGGATGAACAGCCAGGCCTGCGCCGCGCCCTGCTGCAGCAGCTCGGCAAAGGGGGTCATGCGCGCCGCCTATTTCAGGTAGCTGCGGACGAGGTCGACCAGCTGCTCCGCCGCCGCCTCGTCCAGCGCGCCGGGATGCCGGGCGGGGTCGACCAGATGGTGGCGGATATGGTCCTCCACCACCTCGGCCATCAGCCCCGCCATGGCGCCGCGGGCCGCGGCGATGCGGTGCATCACCTGCTCGCAGCCGGCCTCCTCCTCCAGCGCGCGCTCGATCGCCTCCACCTGGCCGCGCAGGCGGCGCACCCGGGCCAGCAGCTTCCGCTTGTCGCGCAGCGTGTGCATGCGCCGCCTCCGATAGGGTAGGGGGGTATCCTACGCGGAGGCGGCGCGGCGCGCCAGGATCTCAGGCGGCGACGGCGGCGCGGCCCGGCTGCAGGTCGTAGCGGGTGAAATGCCGGTTCAGCGCCGGCAGCGGCGCGATCTCCATGCGCCCCTCGGCCGGCACCATCAGGATCATGGCGACGGTGGCGGAGAGGTTGCCGCCCAGATTCATCCGCGGCGGCCGGCAGACCGACCAGGGCGATTGCCAGTCGTCGAACAGCGCCTCGCGCATCGCCTCGATGCCCAGCGCGCCGCGATGGGAGTCGAGGATCTGCCGCACCCGCAGGTCGCGATACAGGCTGTCCGGCGTGCTCTCCACCCCGGCCTCGCGCAGCTTGGCCAGCGCCACCGGGCTCTGCCAGTGATTGGCATGCACCAGCATGCCGGCCTCCGGCTGCACCAGGAAGCTCTCATCGGGGGCGCATTCGATGTCGAGGGCGAAGCCGTCGACATGGCTCAGCATCAGGTTGTTGGAGGCGGATTTCGGCGTGGCGTAGAGGGTGCGGAGCGCGAGGGCCACATGCTCCTGCTCCAGCACCTTGCGCCGCAGCAGGGAGAGCGGCACGCCCTGGCGGGTGTAGTCGCGCTCGCTGCTGAGATAGTTCGCCGTCACCGCGATGCCGGCGGCGTTCATGCCGCAGCGCGCCAGGCCGCCGGCCTCGACGAAGGTCAGCATGTCCGGCCCGTCCTCGCGCCGGATGCGCAGCACCACGCCGGTCTCGGCGCATTCCTGCTTCCAGTCCCAGTTCTGGCCATGCACCAGCCGGCCATCCTGCGTCACCGAGGGCAGCAGGATGGCGCCGGTGCAGCCATCCGGGTTGCGCGCCTCCTCCTCCCGCATCCGGTCGGCGCGGCGCTTGGCCAGCTGCAGGATCTCGGTGCGGCAATTGATCAGCAGGATGTCCTCGAAGGCGACATTGGCGCCCTCGGCGATGCCGCGCATCTCGGCGACATAGGCGGGGTCGAAGGCCTCGACCTGGGGGACGAAATCGCGCGCCATGGCGCGCACCGCCCCCGCATCCTGTCCGCCGGCGGTCAGCTGCTGGCCGTAATGCGCGAGCGAGCGGTGCACCCGCGACGCCGCCTGCCGCCCATAGGCGCGGCCGCGCGCCTCGGGCGTGCCGCTCAGCTCGATCAGCGGGAAGGGTTCGATGCTGCTCATGCCAGGATCCTCTGCGGAAGCGCGTCCAGCCGGGGCGCCGCCGCCAGCAATTCACGGGTATAGGGGTGTTCGGGATGGTCGAAGATGCGGTCGCGCGGACCCTGCTCGACCAGCCTGCCCTGCTGCATGACGATGACGCGGTCGGAGACCTCCTCGACCGCCGCCAGATCATGCGAGACGAACAGGCAGGCGAAGCCATGTTCCTGCTGCAGCCGGCGGAACAGCGCCAGGATCTGCTTCTGCACGCTCATGTCGAGCGCGCTCACCGGCTCATCCGCCACCACCAGCGCCGGGTTGCGGATGATGGCGCGGGCGATCGCCACGCGCTGCCGCTGCCCGCCCGAAAGCTCATGTGGGAAGCGGTGGGCGAGGCCGGGCAGGCCGACCTCCTCGAAGACCTGCTCGGTGCGGCGGCGGCGCGCGCCGGCGTCGAGATCGGGCAAATGCCGCAGCGGCTCG
Organism: Pseudoroseomonas cervicalis; assembly: GCF_030818485.1. Taxonomy (NCBI): domain Bacteria; kingdom Pseudomonadati; phylum Pseudomonadota; class Alphaproteobacteria; order Acetobacterales; family Roseomonadaceae; genus Roseomonas; species Teichococcus cervicalis. Next base: position 165,783 of record NZ_JAUTAJ010000002.1, read on the forward strand.
GCCACGATCTCGCCGATGCGCATGCGCGGGTCGAGCGAGGAATAGGGGTCCTGGAAGACGATCTGGCAGGCCAGGCGGAAGCGGCGCAGCGGGTCGCCCTTCGCCTGCGTCACATCCTCGCCGCGGAACAGCAGCTGGCCGGCGGTGGGCTGCACCAGCCGCAGCATGGCGCGCCCCAGCGTCGTCTTGCCCGAGCCGCTGCCGCCCACCAGCGCCACCGTCTCGCCGGGATAGATGGCGAGGTCAACGCCGCGCACCGCGGCGACCGAAGGCTGGCGGCGGAAGAAGCGGCGGCGGCCGGGATAGGTCACCTCCAGGCCGCGCGCCTCCAGCACCGGCTGCGCCGTGTCGACGGCGCGGGGCGGGCGCGGCGTGCGGCGCGGCAGCGCCTCCACCAGCGCCCGCGTGTAGGCGTGCTGCGGCGCGCCGAGCAGCGCCGCCGCCGGGCCCTGCTCCACCACCAGGCCGCGCTGCAGCACCACGGCGCGATGCGCGTAGCGCGCGACCAGCCCCAGATTGTGGGTGATCAGCAGCACGGCGGTGCCGTTGTCGCGCGCCAGCTCGACCATCAGGTCGAGGATCTCGCGCTGCGCCAGCGTGTCGAGCGCGGTGGTCGGCTCATCGGCGATCAGCAGCGCGGGGCGCAGCAGCATCACCGAGGCCAGCATGATCCGCTGCCGCATGCCGCCCGAGAATTCATGCGGGAAGGCGGAGAGGCAGGCTTCTGGATCGCGGATATGCACCCGACGCAGCATGGCGAGGCTGGCCGCGCGGATCTCGGCGGCCGACATCTTCCGGTGCAGCGCAAGCCCCTCGGCCATCTGCGCGCCGATCGTCATGGCCGGGTTCAGCGAGACCATCGGCTCCTGGAACACCATGCCGATCTCGGCGCCGCGCAGCGCCCGCAGCCGGTCGGGGCGCGCCGCCAGCAGATCCTCGCCGCGCAGCCGGATCGCGCCGCCCGAGGCGCGCAGCCCGGGCGGCAGCAGGCCGATGGCGGCGCGGCCGGTGGCCGTCTTGCCGCTGCCGGATTCGCCCACCAGCGCCAGGATCTCGCCCGGCGCGATGGCGAAGGAGATGCCCTGCACGACCTCGGTGCCGCCGGCGGCGATGCGCAGCCCCTCGACCGAGAGCAGGGGCGTGTCCTGGCTCGGGCTCATCGGGCTTCGCTCCGCGGGTCGAGCCGGTCGCGCAGCGCGTCGCCCAGCAGATTGGCGCCGAGCAGCGTCAGCGCGATGCACAGCCCGGGCGACAGGCTCAGCCACAGCGCGCTGTCCAGATAGGGGCGGCTGGCGGCCAGCATGTTGCCCCAGCTCGGCGCCGGCGGCGGCACGCCGAGGCCCAGGAAGGACAGCGCGCTTTCCGACAGGATCGCCCAGCCGAACATGCTGGTGGCCAGCACGATCACCGGCGAGACGGTGTTGGGCAGCACATGCCGCCACAGCGTGTAGCTCTCGGAATTGCCGATGGCGCGGCTGGCCTCGATGAATTCGCGCTCGCGCAGCGACAGCACCGTGCCGCGCACGATGCGCGCGACCGTCGGCGCATAGGCCAGGCCGAGGGCCGCCACGATGCCCCATTGGCTGGCGCCGAACACCGCCAGCAGGCCGAGCGCCAGCAGGATGCCGGGGAAGGCCAGCAGCGAATCATTGACCATGGAGAGCAGCCGGTCCGGCCAGCCGCGCAGGAAGCCGGCCAGCAGCCCGATCGCCGAGCCCAGCAGCACCGCCAGCAGCACGGTGCAGGCGGCGACGGTGACGCTGGCGCCGGCGCCCTCCATGATGCGGCTGAGCACGTCGCGCCCGACCTCGTCGGTGCCGAGCAGGTAGTCGCCCGAGGGCGGCTTCAGCCGCTGGCGCAGCGCCACACCCATCGGGTCGCGCGGCGTCCAGACCAGGGAGAGCAGGGCCATGGCGACCATGGAGCCGACCAGCACGGCGCCGGCCAGAGCGTTCAATCGCAGGCGCATCGGCCTCACTCCGCCGTCACGCGCGGGTCGAACAGCGGGTAGAGCAGGTCCACCGCCAGATTGACCAGCACATAGATGGTTGCGACGAACAGCATGCAGCCCTGCACCACCGGATAGTCGCGGGCATAGATGCCATCGACCAGCAGCCGGCCGAGGCCGGGCAGGGTGAACACCGTCTCGATCACCGCGACGCCGCCCAGCAGATTGCCCAGCACGATGCCGATCAGCGTCAGGGTCGGCGCGAAGGCGTTGGGCAGCACATGGCGCCGCAGCACGGTGCGCTCCGGCAGCCCCTTGGCGCGGGCATGCGCCACGAATTCCAGCCGCAGCACATCGATGCCGGCGGCGCGCGACATGCGCGTCAGCACGCCGATCTCGATCAGCGTGAGCGTCGCGACCGGCAGGGCGATGTAGCGCAGCGCCTCCCACGCATTCTCGGAGAAGCCGACATAGCCGACGACCGGCACCCAGCCGAGCTTCAGCCCGAAGGCCAGCAGCATCAGCAGGCCGAGCCAGAAGCTCGGCACCGAGAGCAGCAGCGTCGCGCCGCCGACAATGGCCAGGTCGGTGCCGCTGTTCTGCTTCCAGGCGGCGATCAGGCCGAGCGGCACGGCGACCAGCGCGGCCAGGCCCACCGCCGCGAAGACGATCGAGGCGGTGACCTGGAAGCGCTGCAGCACCAGCGGCAGCACCGGCTGGTCATTGCCGATGGAGCGGCCGAGATCGCCGGACAGCGCCGCGCCCAGCCAGCGCAGGAACTGCACCGGCAGCGAGCGGTCCAGCCCCATCTCGGCGCGCAGCGCGGCCAGCGCCACGCCATCGGCGCTGTCGCCCAGCATCAGCTCCGCCGGGTCGCCCGGCACCAGCCGCAGCAGCAGGAACACGCCGAGCGAGACCAGCAGCAGCGTTGGCAGCGCCATCGCCAGCCGCTTCAGGGCATAGAGCGGCATGGCTCAGCCCCCCGCCTGTGCGATGCGGCTCATGGCTGCCGCCACACGCCCCAGGTGATCATCCGCCCCGCCACCTGCGGCGCATAGCCGCGGATCGTGGGCCGCGCCGCGCCGAGCTGCGGGTCGTAATACAGGCCGATGATCGGCACCTCCTGCTGCATGCGCGCATGCAGCGCGCGGAACACCTCGCCACGGCGGGCATTGTCGGTGGTGGTGATGCTCTCGGCCAGCAGGCGGCGCGCCTCCGGATCCTCCCATTGCGCCCAGGGCTGCGCCGTCTTGTCGCCGATGATCGAGTTGAACATCAGCGAGGGGTCGAGCCGCGCGGAATAGGAGAAGGATTGCAGCTGGAAATTGCCGTTGAGGTAGTTGTTCAGCTGCGTCGCCCAGTCCAGCACTTCCAGCTCGACGCGCAGGCCGACGGCGGTCAGCATCGACTGGATCGCCACCGCATTGTCGTACATGCCGGGATAGCGGCGATTGGCCTGGATCTTGATGAGCTGGTTGCGGTAGCCGGCCTCGCGCAGCAGGCGCCGCGCCGCGGCCGGGTCATAGGCCGGCCAGCCGCGGAAGGCCTCGTCGAAGAAGGGGCTGGAATCGCCCACCGCCGAGGGGTTCGGCCCGGCGCCGCCGCCGGTGCGCACCTCGGCGATCTGCGCCAGGTCGATGGCATGGGCGATGGCGCGGCGGATGCGCACATCCTTCAGCACCGCGTCGCGCGTCTGCACCAGCATCGTGGTCCAGCCGAGGCCGGGGGCGGTCAGCATCTGCACGCCGGCTTCGCGCATCTTGTCGGCGCGCTCGGGCTCGACGCTGGGCAGGATGTCGACGGCGCCGGTCAGCAGCGCCGCCTCGGCCGCGTTGGGGTCGGGGATGACGCGGAACACCACCTCGTCCAGCAGCGCCTGGCGCGCGCCGGAGAAGGCGCTGGCGGGGGCGGTGGAGGCGACATAGCCATCGAAGCGCCGCAGCGTGACGAATTCGCCGCGCCGCCATTCCTGCAGCTGGAACGGGCCGGTGCCGATCGGCGCGCGCCATTTGCCATCGGCGCCGATGCTGTCGGGGTGGAACACCACCGTGCCGCACTGGATATTGGCCAGCTGCGGCAGCAGCAGCGCGCTCGGCCGCGCCAGGCGGTAGGTGATGGTGCGGGCATCCTCGGCCTCGACCGCCTGCACCTGCAGCCCGTCGGGCGAATCGAAGAAGCGGCGGCAGCTCCAGCCGCTATTGCCCCATTGCCGGTCCCAGCTCGCCTTCACCTCGGCCGAGGTCAGGGTCGCGCCATTGTGGAAGCGCACCCCCTCGCGCAGGGTGAAGCGCCAGCTCAGCCCGTCCTCCGACACGCTCCAGGATTCGGCCAGCGCCGGGCCGACGCTGACATCGGTGCGATAGGCGACCAGCCCCTCGAAGATGTGGTGCACCACGGCGTCGGTGTTGGCATCGCGGTTGATGCCCGGCTCCAGGCTGCGGATATCGGCGTTCAGCGCCACCGTCGCCCGGCCGCCGCGCTGCGGCGTTTCCTGGGCCCAGGCGGCCAGCGGCCAGGCGGCCAGCGCCACCAGGGCGGCCAGCGCCATGCTGCGCGGTCTCATCATCCTCTTTCCCTTTCTCTCCGTCCGGCGCCGCCGGCACCCCCCTGACATCCGCGGTCTTCAGGCCGCGTGATGCTCCGTGAAGAAGTCGATCACCGCCGGGGCGACGCCCGGCATCCAGTGCGCCACGCCCGGCACGGTGTCGTGCCGCACGGCGATGCCCCGCGCCTCCAGGCTGGCGCGCAGCGCGCGCAGCCGGTCCTGCCGGTTGGCGCCGGCGGCATCGGCGCCCGGCATCCACAGCCGGTCGCCGGGGCGGATGGTGATTTCCCAGGTGTCGGTGTCGTCGCCGCCGACCACCATCTGCACGGCGACCTCGCGCATCGCGTCGATGTCGATGCGCTGGCCGAAGCGGCTCTCCCAGTCGCGCACGCCGGGCCAGAAATCGTAGCTGTCGTCCAGCAGCGTCACCAGGCCGGGCGCGCCGATCGACACGGATGCAAGCCGGCCGGGATGCAGATAGAGGAAGCGATGCGCGAAATGCCCGCCGCCGGAAAAGCCGAACAGCGAGAAGCGGTGGCCGCGGATGCGGTAGCGCGCGCGCATCTCCTCCACCATCGACAGCAGCACGGCATCGTAATGCAGATCGCCGGCGCGCAGCATCTTGTAGCTGGAGAGATCCTCCGGCCCGGTGATGCCGGCGGGGAAGAGCGGCGCCAGCACGATCAGCTGCCGCGCCTCGGCGAGTGATGCGAAAGTGTCGCGGTACAGCTCCATCATCCGCCCGGTGCCATGCATGGCGACCAGCAGCGGGTAGTCCTGGGCGCCATCCTCCTCATAGCTCTCCGGCACATAGGCGCAGTAGGAGAAGCGCGGATCGGCCTGGCAGGCGCGCACCGTGGTGCGGCCGAAATCATAATAGCTGAGGCGGCGTCCATGGCCGGCGGGGCGGGGCATGTCGTGTCTCCTCAGGCGATGATCGGCAAGGCGGGCATGGGCAGGGCGGCGGCGATCGGCTCGGCGGCGTCGAACAGCGCCTCGTCCCGGTGCAGGGCGCCGATCAGCTGCACGCCCATCGGCAGGCCCTCGGCCAGGCCGGTCGGCACCGACAGCCCCGGCAGGCCAAGGGCGGAGACCGCCAGCATCACCCGCTGCGCCTGCATGATGGCGGCAGTGGTGGCGGTGTCGCGCCGGTCATGCGCCACGGGGAAGGGCGGCTCGGTGGAGACCGGCGCCACGATCACCGGCCAGTCTTCCAGGAAGAGCAGCCATTCGCGCAGCAGCGCCATGCGGCGGGTCAGCCCCTCCAGGCAGGCGGCGGGGTCGCGCAGCGGCCAGTGTTCCGCCCAGAGGCCGAGCGCCTCGCGGATGCCCTCATCGCCATGCTGCGCCACCAGCGGCAGCAGCCGGGCGATGGTGTCGGGCCCGCCGATGCGGCCCCAGAGCTCGGCGGCCTCGGAGAGGGCCGGCGGCTCGATCTCCTCCACCACCCAGCCGGCCGCGGCCAAGGCGCGGCCTGCGGCGCGCACCGCATCCTGCACCGCCGGATGCGTCGACCCGCCCGAGGGGGCGGGCACCAGCGCCGCATGGCGCTTCCGGCGCGGCGGCGGCGGCGCCTGCGGCGCCAGCGAGCGCGGATCGCGCGGATCGGGCACCGCCATGGCGGCGAAGGCCAGGCGCTGGTCGCGCAGCGAGCGCGTCATGGGCCCCTGCACCGCCATCAGCTGGCTGGTGATGCTGGCATGGCCCTTGGCGCTGGGATTGAAGGAGGGGATGCGGCCGAGCCCCGGGCGCAGCCCGAACACGCCGCAGCAATAGGCCGGGTAGCGGACCGAGCCGGCGATGTCATTGCCATGCGCGATCGGGCCGAAGCCCGCCGCGACGGCCGCCGCCGCGCCGCCGGAGGAGCCGCCCGGCGTCGCCCGCGCATCCCAGGGGTTCCGCGTATCGCCATGCAGGCTGTTCTCGGTGAACCAGCGCATGGAGTAGCAGGGGGTGTTGGTGCGGCCGATGATCACCGCCCCGGCGCGGCGCAGATTGGCCACCACCGGATTGTCCTCGGCCGCCATGTGGTCGCGATAGGCGGCGATGCCGCCATCGCTCGGATGGCCCGCCTGGTCGGTGTTCACCTTGATGGTCACCGGCACGCCATGCAGCGGCGGCAGGGTCTCTCCGTGGCGGCGCGCGGTATCGGCGGCGTCGGCGGCCGCCAATGCCTCGGCATCCATGCGCCGCACCACGGCGTTCAGCGACCCGTTCAGCGCGTCCATCCGCTCCAGGCAGGCCTGCACCGCCTCGCGGCTGGAGATCTCGCCCTTGCGGATCCGCATCGCCAGCTCCGCCGCATCCGCCTGCCACAGCGCGCCATTCTCCCCGGTGGCCAGGCTATGCTGGGCCAGGCTCATGCGGCGCCTCCGGCAGGAGAAGGGAGGGGCTGGGCTCGGGACATCGCGAACTCCGCTGGTCGGTCCCGAAACGCTAGTGTACTTTGAGCGGACAGGAAACAGAAAATGCCGCCCGAACCCAGCCGATTGCAACGCGACCTGATCCACCGCCTGGTCGAGGCGCTGCGCCGCGACGCGGTGCCCCCCGGCACCAGGCTGACCGAGCCGGGCCTGGCCCGCATGCTGCAGGTCTCCCGCACCCCGGTGCGCGCGGTGATGGAGGAGCTGGCGCGGCGCGGCGTGCTGGCCCGGCGCGAGGGCGGCGGCTACCTGCTGGCCGCGCTGCCGCCGCCCGAGGCGGGGGGCGAGCCGGCCGAGGGGGCGGATGCGGTCGAGCAGCTCTGCATCCGCATCGCCGAGGACCGGGTGGCGCAGCGCCTGCCGGCCGAGGTGACCGAGGCCGATTTGATGCGCCGCTACGATGTCCGCCGCGCCTTCCTGCTGCGCGTGCTGGCGCGGCTGGCCGAGGTCGCCATGGTGGAGCGCAAGCCCGGCCATGGCTGGCAGTTCATGCCGAGCCTGGAGGATCGCCGCTCCCGCGCCGAGAGCTATATGCTGCGCCTGGTGCTGGAGCCGGCGGCGCTGCTGCAGCCGGGCTATGCCCTGGCGCCGGGCTGGGTGGAGCAGATGCGCCGCGCCCATCAGGCGATGCTCACCTCGCCCTGGAAGGACACCGACAGCATCCGGCTGTTCGAGATGAACGCCGCCTTCCACGAAGGGCTGGTGGCCGGGGCGGGCAACCGGCACATGCTGCTGGTGGTGCAGCAGCAGAACCGGCTGCGCCGCTTCCTGAACTATGATTGGGGCTATGGCTTCGCCCGCGTCATCGCCTCCTGCACCGAGCATCTGGAGATCCTCGACCGCATCGACCAGGGCGAGATGGAGATCGCCTCGCTGCTGCTGCGCCGGCATCTGGAGCGCGCCAGCGTGCTGCCGCACCATCCCGGGCAGGAAGAAGGGCTGCGCCGCGCCGCGGCCGAGGGGGAGGCCGCGCCGCTTCCGGCTTGACGCGCGGCCCTCCTCCGGGCGGAATGTCTTTTAGCGTTAGAAAATGCGCTTCATTCCGAAGCCCGGCAGGCGGGCCGGGCGGGGCGCGCGCTGCGGAGGCTGTGATGACCACCACCCTGGACGAGGCGCCGCTCAGCCGCGAGGCGATGGAGGCCTTCTGGCTGCCCTTCACCGCGAACCGTCAGTTCAAGGCCAATCCAAAGATCTTCACCGGCGCGCGCGGCATGTACTACACCACCGCCGAGGGGCGGCAGGTGATGGACGCCATGGCCGGGCTGTGGTGCGTCAATGCCGGCCATGCCGCGCCGCGCATCGCCGACGCCATCAAGCGCCAGGCCGATGCGCTGGACTATGTCTCCTCCTTCGGCATGAGCCACCCGCTGGCCTTCACCCTCGCCGCGCGCATCACCGGCATGGCGCCGGAGGGCATCGACCACATCTTCTTCGCCAATTCGGGGTCGGAGGCGGTGGACACCGCGCTGAAGATCGCCCGCGCCTATCACCAGGCGCGCGGCGATGGCCGCCGCACAAGGCTGATCGGCCGCGCCAAGGGCTATCACGGCATGGGCTTCGGCGGGCTGTCGGTCGCCGGCATCGCCCGCCACCGGCGCGATTTCGGCCCGCTGCTGGGCGATGTCGACCATCTGCCGCACACCCACCACCCTGAGCACAACGCCTTCTCGCGCGGGCGCCCCGCCTGGGGCGCGCATCTGGCCGATGAGCTGGAGGCGCTGTGCCAGATCCATGACGCCTCGACCATCGCCGCCGTCATCGTCGAGCCGGTCACCGGCTCGGGCGGCGTGCTGCCGCCGCCAGTGGGTTACCTTGAGCGGCTGCGCGAGATCTGCGACCGGCACGGCATCCTGCTGATCTTTGACGAGGTGATCACCGGCTTCGGCCGCATCGGCGCGCCCTTCGCCGCCAATGCCTTCGGCGTCACCCCGGACATCATCACCTGCGCCAAGGGCATGACCAATGGCGCGGTGCCGATGGGCGGCGTGCTGGTGCATCGCCGCGTGCATGACGCCTTCATGGCCGCCGCGCCGGAAGCGGTCGAGCTGATGCATGGCTATACCTATTCCGCGCATCCGCTGGCCTGCGCCGCCGGCCTCGCCGCCATCGAGACCTATCAGGAGGAGGCGCTGTTCGAACGCTGCGCCGGGATCTCGACCGTGTGGGAAGCGGCGGCGCATGCGCTGCAGGGCAAGGCGCATGTCGTCGACATCCGCAATATCGGCCTGCTCGCCGCGGTCGAGCTGGCGCCGCGCCCGGGGGCTGCGGGCGAGCGCGGCGCCGCCGTGCTGCGCCATTGCCTGGAGAAGGACATCCTGATCCGCGCCTCGGGCGACACGCTGGTGCTGTCGCCGCCGCTGATCATCTCGGAAGCCGAGATCGAGCGGCTGTTCGGCACCATCGCCGAGGCGCTGTCTGGGCTGAACTGAGGCGCCGCTGCCGGCGCCCGGCCGGGGATCTGCGTCCCCGGCCGGGGTTTCGCGGCAAAATCGCAGGAATCACAGGATCTTGGTGCAGAAAACCCTTTCCCGCGCCGGCAAGGTTGCCTATCTGTACCATTATGAGCGATGCGCAACGGCCGATGCGGAGCCGCCTCCCCTGGGAGCTGCATCCGTCCCTGACGGAAGATCGCCTGGTCGCCGCCGCCCGGCTGCTGGTCCGCGGGCGGGAGCAGGCGCTGCGCATGGCCGATTACGAGGCCGGCGACGATCCCTGGTCGGTCGGCTGCCGCGCCTATTCCTTCAGCCGCCACCAGTTGCGCGCCGCCGCCGAGGCCGGGCGCTATCCCTGGCTCGGCGTGCTCGACCACACGCATCACTTCGTCTTCCTGATCGACGGCATTCCCGTGCGCTTCTATCGCGGCGATGCCGAGGATCCGAACCGCCGCACCCTGCGCCAGCAGGAGGATGAGGCGGCGCAGATGGCCATGGCCTTCGGCGGGGAGACGGAAAGCAGCCAGGGGCTGATGTTCCGCTTCGCGCTGGAGCCGGCCGAGCGTGGCGGCATCGAGCGCGTGGTCTTCCTGGCGCTGCGCGGCGAGGAAGGCCGCGCCGAATGCTTCTGGCCGGTGCCGCTGCCGCCGCCCGCCACCGCCGTGCCCAGCACGCCGCGGCCGCGTCCCATGCCGGCGCAGCCGCCCGCGCCGATGCAGCTGGCCCTGCTGCCCGGCGTCGCCGCCGGCCCGCCCACGCCGCGCCGCCCCCGCCGCAGCGCCGCCTGAGCCGGGCCGCGCCGGCCCGGCGCCTCTCCGGCTGAGCCTGCCCCTCCCGGCTGGTCCGTCCCGCGAAATCCGCCGTCTTGTCGGCCGCTCTGCTTCTGCGCCATGACGCCATGGCCTGCCTGGCAGGACGCGCCGCCATCGCCCGGCCGCCGCTTCCTCGGCCCGCGCTTCCTGAAGCCTGTCTCCCGTTCGCCTCGCCCGTCGGGCCGCGCGGCGCCACGCGCCTGCTTGCGGTCCTGTTAAGAATGATACTAAGAATCATTCTCGATAACGCGGAGCCGCCCATGCCCTTGCTCGAGATCCAGGACCTCACCGTTCGCTTCGACACCTCGGAGGGCAGCGTGCACGCGGTCAATGGCGTCACCTACAGCCTGGAGGAGGGCGAGACCCTGGGCGTGGTGGGGGAGAGCGGCAGCGGCAAGAGCGTGCATGTGCTGAGCCTGCTCGGCCTGATCCCGCGCCCGCCCGGCCGCATCGCCGCCGGCCGTGCCCTGTTCCGCGGCCGCGACCTGCTCGCCATGTCGGAGGCCGAGCTGCGCCAGGTCCGCGGCGCCGAGATCGGCATCATCTTCCAAGACCCGATGACGGCGCTGAACCCGGTGCTGCGCGTCAGCACCCAGATCGTCGAGGCGCTGGTCTGCCACCGCCGGATGAGCCGCAGCGCGGCGCGAAGGCGCGCTGTGGAGCTGCTCGACCTGGTCGGCATTCCCGAGCCGCAGAAGCGCGTCACCCAGTACCCGCATGAATTCTCCGGCGGCATGCGCCAGCGCGTGATGATCGCCATCGGCATCGCCTGCGAGCCGAAGCTGCTGATCGCCGATGAGCCGACCACGGCGCTCGACGTCACCGTGCAGGCCCAGGTGCTCGACCTGATGCGCGACCTGAAGAAGAAGCTCGGCATGGCGATGATCTGGATCACCCATGACATGGGCGTGGTCGCCGGCATCGCCGACACGGTGCAGGTCATGTATGGCGGCCGCATCCTGGAGCGCGGGCCCACCCGCGCCGTGTTCCGCGACACGCGCAGCGCCTATACCTGGGGCCTGTTGCGCTCGCTGCCCGATCACGACCGGCCGCCGGTGCCGGATCAGCCCGGCGGCCGGCCGCGGCTGCAGCAGATCGGCGGCCAGCCGCCCGATCTCTACCACCCGCCACCGGGCGACCCCTTCGCCCCCCGCAACCCCTGGGCCACCGAGCGCTGCCGGCAGGAGGTGCCGCCGCTGGCGCAGGCGCCCGGGGGCGTGCCCGGCCATCTCGTCGCCGCCTGGTATGATCTGCGCGACGCGCGCGGGCGGGCGGCATGAGCGCCGCCCCGCTCCTGGAGGTCGAGGGCCTGACCCGCGACTTCGTGCTGCAGCGCGGCCTGTTCGGCCAGCCGGTGCGCACGCTGCGCGCGGTGGATGGCGTCTCCTTCGCCATCGCCCCGGGCGAGACGCTGGGGCTGGTGGGCGAATCCGGCTCGGGCAAGAGCACCACCGGCCGCATGGTGCTGCGGCTGGAGGAGGCGAGCGCCGGCCGCATCCGCTTCGAGGGCCAGGACATCACCAAGCTGCATGGCGCCGCCCTGGCGCCGGTGCGCAAGAGGCTGCAGGTGGTGTTCCAGGACCCCTTCTCCTCGCTGAACCCGCGGCTGCGGGTGGGGGAGAGTGTCGGCGAGCCGCTGCGCACCCATGGCATGGTCGCCAGCCGCGCCGAGCAGCGCGAGCGCGTGGCCGCCCTCTTCGCCCAGGTCGGGCTGGATCCGCGCTTCATGGACCGCTTCCCGCATCAGTTTTCCGGCGGGCAGCGCCAGCGCATCGGCATCGCCCGCGCCATCGCGCTGGGGCCGAAGCTGATCGTGGCGGATGAGCCGATCACCGCGCTCGACGTCTCGATCCAGGCGCAGATCATCAACCTGTTCCTCGACCTGCAGGAGCAGATGGGCGTGGCCTATCTGTTCATCGCGCATGATCTCGGCATGGTGCGCTATCTCTGCCACCGCGTGGCGGTGATGCTGCGCGGCCGCATCGTCGAGATGGGGCCGGTGGCGCAGGTCTTCTCCGATCCGCGCCACCCCTATACCCGCGCCCTGCTCTCCGCCGCGCCGATCCCGGATCCGGAGCGCGAGGCGCAGCGCCGCCGCATCAGCTACGAGCCGGTGCCGCCGCCGCCGGGCGCCCAGCTGCAGGAGGTGGCGGCGGGGCATTGGGTGATGGCCGCCTGAGCGGCCTGGCGGCGATGCTGCCCGGCCGCTGACGCGCCGGGCGGCGGGGCGTGTCGGGCCTGGCCGCCATGATGATCGCCCGCGATGGCTGCGGGCAGTCGCGTGGCGAAGCGGCGGCGGGGCATCCTCGCCGCCATGCCTTTCATGCGGGCGTTGCTTGCGGACGTTATGGCCCGGCGCCCGCCGCGCGCCGTCAGTGCAGGCAGGTCGACGGGGCTTGGCCGCTCCAGGCACGCTGGGCGGCGAAGCCATGCCGGCGCAGCGCCGCCGAGGCGCGGGGCAGCCAATGCCCCTCGCGGTTCAGCATGCGCACCAGCTCCGCCGCCGCCTGCGCGGCCTGCGCCGCCTCGCGCGGGCTGGCCAGGCGGCGCAGCACGGCCATGGCGTCCTCGGCGCGGCCTTCCTGCTGCAGCGCCAGCACATCGACCAGGTCCAACTCGTCCTGGCTGAGCCCGGGATGGCAGACGCAATTGACGTCGATCATGCGCTGCGCGCCGCGATTCAGCGCCAGCATGAAGCGGTCCAGCACGAAGGCGGCGCCGGGCACGCCGAGCTCGCCATACAGGGCGGCGATCTCCGCCTCGGTGCGCAGCCCGCGGCTGAGGCCGATGGCCCAGGCCCGCATGCTCCAGAGCAGCGCGGCCTCCAGCGGCGGCAGGGCGGCGCTCTGCGTCGGTTCATCGGCATCGGCATGGTCCATGGCGCGTCTCCTGCGGCGCCATCATGATATTAATAATCATTCGCATTGCAATGGCGTTGCGCAAGACGGCGCAGCCCCGCGCCGCCCCTGGGGGGCGCGGCGCGGGGCCGGAGGGAAGGGGACGCCTCAGGCGGCGCGCACCTCGCCCAGGAAGCTGCCCACCTCGGCCTGCAGCTTCTCCGAGCTGCGCGACAGCTCCGAGGCGGCGGTCAGCACCTCGGCCGAGGCGGCGCCGGTCTCCCCCGCATTGCGGCTGACGCTGGCGATGGTGCGCGTCACCTCCTCCGTCGCCTGGGCGGTGGATTGCACGGTGCGGGCGATCTCGCTGGTGGCCGCACTCTGCTCCTCCACCGCCGCGGCGATGGTCACGGTGATGGCGCTGACCTCCTCGATGGTGGCGGCGATGGCCTGGATGGCGTTCACCGTGTTGGAGGTGGCGGACTGGATCTCGGCGATCTGCGCCGCGATCTCGTCGGTGGCGCGGCTGGTCTGGCTGGCCAGGTTCTTCACCTCCGAGGCGACGACGGCGAAGCCCTTGCCGGCCTCGCCGGCGCGGGCCGCCTCGATCGTGGCGTTCAGCGCCAGCAGGTTGGTCTGCCCGGCGATGGAGGTGATCAGGCTCACCACCTCGCCGATCTTGTTGGCCGAGGCGGCGAGGGTGCGCACCGTCATGTCGGTGTCGCGCGCATTCTGCACGGCGCGGCCGGTCACCGCGGTGGCCTGCGCCACCTGCCGGCTGATCTCGCCGATCGAGGCCGTCAGCTCCTCGGTCGCCGCCGCCACGGTCTGCACCCCGCCGCTGGTCGAGCGCGCGGCGCTGGCCACCGTCCCGGCCTCGTCATTGGTCTGCTTCGCGATCTGCGACATGGAGGCGGCGGTCGCCTCCAGCTCGGTCGAGGCGGCGGCCAGATGGCCGGTCAGCCCGTTCACCGTGTCCTCGAAGCTGCGCACCAGCGCGGCGAGCTTCGCCGCGCGCTGCTCCTTGCCCTGCTGCTCCCGCGCCTGGGCGGCGGCGAGGTCGCGCGCCTGCCGCGCATTGCTCTGGAACACCTCCAGCGCGCGGGCCAGCGCGCCCACCTCATCCTTCCGGGCCTGCCCGGCGATGCTGAGGTCCAGCGTGCCGCCGGCCAGCCGCCCCATATCGGTGGTGATACGGCCGAGCGGCAGGCTGATCTGCCAGCGGGCGATCCAGACCACCAGCGCCAGCGCCAGGCCGAGGCCGATGGCGGCGCCCACGAGCAGGTTGAACCGCAGCGTCTCGTGCTCCTGCTCCGCCTTGGCCAGGCCGGCGCGCATCTCCTCGCGGTTGCTGCTCACGATGCCGTCCAGGATCTCGACGATGCGGCGGCGGGCGAGCCGCGCCTCGCCGGTGGAGAGGGCCATCGCCTCGGCATCGCGGTTCTGCGCCGCGAGCTCCAGGATGCGGGCCACCACGGCGCGGTAGTTCTGCAGCGCTGTCTCCGCCTCCTGCACCAGCGGCACCCGCGCCGCGGCGGCGCGGCCACGCAGCTCGCGCAGCTCGGTCGCGGTCTGCTGCGCCGCCGTCTCGAACTGGGCGCGGCGCTGCTCGACCGCCTCGACGGAGGTTTCCAGGATGGCGTTCTTCTCCTCCGTCGCGGCGGCGTTGATGGCGCTGCTCGCGGCCTGGGCATGCACCAGCCGCGGCACGCGCACGGTGCCGAATTCGCGTGTCACCTCCGCCTGGCTGGAGAGCCCGGCCAGGCTGGCATAGAGCATGCCAAGGCTGGCCAGGGTCAGCAGCCCGACCGCCAGGCCGAGTTTGGTGCCGATCCTGAGATTCTGCATGAAGGACAGCATGCGGGGTTCCCTGCACCGGCGGACCAGCCGGCATGGTGCGTCGCCCCCGCCGGCGGCGCCGGTCCAGGCGGGCCGCTCAACTCTCCGCGCTCTCGCTGAAGGAACCCTTAAGCGGCGCCGCACCGCAAGAAACGGAACCCGAGCCGGGGCTCGTCTGTTGCTGGCGCATGCAAGCCACGCTCTTCCACAACCCCGATGCCGGGGACGAGACCCATTCCGCGGCGCAGCTGGCCGCGGCGCTGCGGGCCGGCGGCCTTTCGCTCAGCCTGTGCGGGGCCAAGGGGGAGGCCCTGCGGGAGGGGCTGGCCCGGCCGATGCAGCTGGCCATCATCGCCGGCGGCGACGGCACGGTGGGCCGCATCGCCCCGGCCCTGGCCGGGCGCGGCGTGGCGCTGGCGGTGCTGCCCTGCGGCACCGCCAACAACCTGGCCCGCGCCCTCGGCCCCTGGCCCTCGGTCGAGGCGCTGGCCGCGGGCTGGCGCGCCGCGCCGCGCCGGATGCTGAACCTGGCCTATGCGGAGGGCCCCTTCGGCCGGCGCCCCTTCCTGGAGGCGGCGGGGTTCGGCGCCTTCGCGCGCGCCATCGACCGGGCCGACGAGAAGGGGCTGAAGGGCATCGAGGCCGGCCGCGCCGCCTTCCGCGCCATCCTGGCCAACACCGAGGCGCAGCGCGTCGCGCTCAGCGTCGATGGCGCGGCCTGGGAGGGGGAGACGCTGCTGCTGGAGGTGATGAACATCCCGCTTTTCGGCCCCAACCTGCCGCTGGCGCCGGGCTCGCGGCCGGATGACGGGCTGCTCGACCTGGTGCTGCTGCCGCCCGAGCGGCGCGGCGCGCTGCTGGCCTGGCTGGACGCGCCGGAGCAGGGCCGCGCGCCGGTGCTGCTGCGCCAGGGGCGACGGATCCGCATCGACTGGCCCGGCGGCCCGGTGCGGCTGGACGACACGCCGCTGACGGAGGAGGCCATGAGCGTGACGCTGGGGCTGGAGGAGAGGGTGCTGCCCACCCTGGTGCCGCGGGCGCTGGAGCGCGCGGCGTGAGCGCGGCGGAGGCGGTGCCGCCCGCGCTGCTGCGGCAGATCGGCGGGCTGGCGGTGGAGCTGGCGGCGCTGGCAGGGCGCGAGATGAAGCAGGAGATCGGCCGCAGCCCGGCGGTGCGCTACAAGCCCGGCGGCACGGGGGGCGAGAGCCTGCGCGACCCGGTCTCCGAGGTCGACCAGGCGGTGGAGGCGGAAATCCGCGCCCGCCTGGCCGAGCGCTTCCCCGAGCATGACGTGCTGGGCGAGGAATCGGCCGAGCGCCCGGCGCGCGGCGCCCGCTTCCTCTGGGCGGTCGACCCGGTGGATGGCACCGCCAACTACATCAACGGCTTTCCGCTGTTCGCCGGCTCGATCGGCGTGCTGCTGGACGGCGCGCCGGTGGCGGGCGCGGTGTGGTGCGCCACCAGCCATGACCTGCGCGCCGGCGTCTACCACGCCCTCCAGGGCGGGCCGCTGCATTTCGAGGGCCAGGCGATGCAGCCGCTGCACAATCCGGAGGTGCGGCGGCGGCTGGCCGGCTTTGTCGATGCCTCGCCGCGCTCGCCGCAGGGCTGGGAGGCGCGGCGCACCGGCTCGGCCGCCATCGAATGCGCCTTCGTCGCCGCCGGGCTGCTGGAGGTGGCGCGGTTCGAGCGGCCCAATGCCTGGGATGTCGCCGGCGGCTTCGCCCTGGCGCAGGCCGCGGGCTGCGCCATCCGCGTGCTGGGCGATCAGGGCTGGCAGCCCTTCGAACGCTTCGAGGGCGATCCCGGCCAGTGGCGCCGCCCGGTGATCCTGGGCCAGGCGGAGGCGGTGGAGCGGCTGTGCCGCGAGCCCTGAGGCAAGGCTGGCGCCGCGCCGGCCGGGCTGCCCGCCGCCGCGGCCTGACACCGACGTGATGCGGCGCGCCACGCCCGTGCTTGCTAGGACGCCGCCGCATGGCGGGTGAACCGGAAAAGAGGCGCCGGCGGCGCGGGCCATGGCGGCGCTGGCTGCCGCTGGCGGTGCTGGCCGGGCTTGGCCTGAGCGGGCTGCTCTGGCTGCAGCGGCAGGAGGCGGCGCTGCTGGACGATCCGCCGCGCCGCTCCTCGCAGCTCCTGCTGCCGGAGCGCGAGAGCCGCGTGGCGCTGAAGCTGCGCCTGCCGCTCGACCTGCTGCGCCAGGCGGCCGAGCGCAACCTGCCCGCTGAGCTGCGCCAGGCCAGCGAGCCCGGCGCCGAGACGGTCTATGACATCACGCTGCGCCGCCTCGGCCCCGTCGCGCTGCAGAGCACGGGGGAGGGGCTGCGCGCCACCGCGCGGCTCGGCGTCGGCGGCACGGCGGGGCTGGGCGGCGGGCTGGCGGCGCTGCTGGCGCTGGACGCCAACCGCATCGATGCCGAGGCCGAGCTGCAGCTCGACCTGAAGCTGACCCTGGATGAGGGCTGGTGCCCGGTCTGGAGCGTCACCTCGCGCTATCGCTGGCTGCGCAGCCCGCGGCTCGAGATCATCGGCGGCGTCTGGATCGATGTGGAGGAGCGGCTGCGCGCCCGGGTGGATGAGGCGCTGGCCGGCCTGCCGGCGCAGCTGGCCAATCTGCTGCCCTGCGCCGCGCTGCGCGAACAGGCCTTCGCCCTGTGGCAGCCGCGCAGCGTCGCGCTGCAGCTGCCGGCGGCGCCACCCCTGCACCTGCTGCTGAAGCCGCAGGCGATCGGCCTGTCCGAGATCAGCTTCGAGCCGGACACGCTGTCGGTGATGCTGGCGCTCCGGGCCAGCACCGCCATCTCCTCGACGCCGCCGCCGGCGGCCGAGCCCGGCTTCCTGCCGCCGCTGCGCGCCTTGCCGGAGCGCTGGAGCGAGCGCGACGGGCGGCTGCGCGTCGCCATCCCGGTGCGCGCCGGCTACGACATGATCCGCGACTGGCTGGTGGCCGAGTTCGGCGGCCGCGACATCCCCGTCGAGACGCCGCTCGGCACGCTGACCCTCCGGGTGCGCGACATCTTCCTCTATCCCAGCCACCCGGCGCTGGCGCTGGCGGTCACCTTCGAGGCCAGCCTGCCCGGGCTGCTGCCGGACACCACCGGGCATGTCACCTTCTCCGCCCGGCCGGTGCTGAGCCCGGATGGCAGCCGCGTGGCGCTGACCGAGCTGCGCTTCGCCCGCGACCTCGACAGCACGCTGTGGTCGCTGGCGACGCTGCTCTTCGAGGGGCGCATCCGCGCCTGGCTGGAGGGTATCGCGGTCTATGACCTGCGCGGGGTGATGGACGGCGCGCTGGCGGCGCTGCGCGCCCGCGCCGCCGACCCGGCGCTGACCGGCGGGCTGCGCGTCACCCTGACCCGGCCCAGCCTGCGGCTGGAGCAGCTGGTGGCGGAGAATGACGCGCTGACCATCCTGGGCAGCGCCGAGGCCGGGGTGGAGGCCGAGATCACCAGCCTGCCGCTGCCCTGACGCCCGCCGCTGCCCTGGCGCCTGGCGGGCGGCGGCGCTTCAGCCCGGCCGGGAGGGCGCCGCCCCCTGCGCCTGGCGCTCGCGCTTGGCGGCGTAGAGCCGCGCATCGGCATCGGCGATGGCGCTGTCGAAATCCGGCTGCGCCGGCGGCAGCAGCGCGCAGCCCATGCTGCAGCCCAGCGTCAGCAGGCCGGCCGGCGTCGGCACCCCCTCGCGCAGCATGGCGTCCAGCCCCTGGCCGACCGACTCGGCCGCCTGCTGCACCTGCTCCGGCGGGCCGGGCAGGCAGACCAGGAACTCGTCGCCGCCCAGCCGCACCGCCGCATCGCCCTCCCGCACATGGGTCAGCAGCCAGGCGCCGATCTCGCGCAGCACGGCATCGCCCGCGGCATGGCCGTAGCGGTCATTGATCGGCTTGAAGCCGTCGAGGTCGAGCGCCAGCACGGCGCAGCCGGTCCAGGCATGGGCGCGGGCGCTGCGCCAGGCCTCGAAGCCGGCGCGGTTCAGCAGCCCGGTCAGCGGGTCGCGCCAGGCCTGGTCGCGTAAGCGCGCCAGGCTGCTGGCCAGCTGCTCCTCGCCCAGGCTGCCGCCCAGCACGCTCTGCAGCGCCTGGCCCAGCCGGCGGCTGCGCCAGCCGGCGATCAGCCCGCCCAGCAGCGCGATGCCCAGCGTCGAGGCCGTCAGCCAGCCCGCCATGCCGCGCAGCGGCGCCAGCGCCGCCTCGCGCTCGCTGCGCGCCACCACCACCCAGTTCAGCCCCGGCCGCTGCGGCGTGCCGCTGGCGCGCGCATGGCCGACCAGCAGGGCCGGGCCCTGGGGCGGCTCCACCGCCTCCCAGCCCGGCTCCTCGCCGGCGGGCAGGGGGCGGCCGGTCCAGGGCTTGCCGCGCTCCGCCTCGGGGCCCAGCAGCACGGTGCCGTCGGCGCCCAGCACCAGGATCTCCGGGGCCGGCCGCCAGGAGGCCTGGCGCAGCATCTGCTGGCGCAGATTGTCGGCCCAGCGCCAGGTCAGATGGCCGGCGATGACGCCCAGCACCGTGCCGTCCTCGGCCAGCACCGGCGCCGCGGCATCGACGAAATAGGCGCCCTCGCCGCCGCCCTGCGCCTCGGGCAGCAGCTTGGCCAGCAGCACGGCGGGGTGGACATCGCCCAGGAAGGGGCCGCGCAGCCCGGGCGCGAACCAGGGGCGCTGGGAGACATCGACCCCCTCCAGCAGCCCACCGGTGGCGGCGATGACGCGGCCATCCCGCCCGGCGAAGCCGATCCAGGAGAAGGTCGGCGCCGCCATGCGCAGATCCTCGAGCAGGCCGCGCGCCAGCGCCCGGTCCGGCGGCTGCTGGCGGAACACCTGGAAGCGGGCCAGACGCTCGACCTGCGTCGCCCACTCATCCAGCTCGCCATCCATGCGGCGCGCCATCTCGGCGGCCTGGCCGGCCAGCCGGGCGCCGTGCTCGCGGATCAGCGTGCTGCGGCCATTCTCATAGACCAGGACCGAGCCGAGCACGCCGGTGGCCAGGCACAGCGCCCCCACCATCATGCCCTGGCGCAGCCCCGGCACCGCCCCGAGCCGCCCCCACCAGGACGAGCGTTCCGCCGGCCTGTTCACATCCCGCTCCCGTTGTAGACCGGGCGCCTTATGCACGCGGCGATGCTCGCCGCCCAGCAAAATTCAACTTTCGTTTACGGTTTCGCTCAGGCTTGTGGCGGCGCGGCCCGGTCTGCCGGTTCCGGTCAGTCCGCGGTGGCGCCGCTGGCGCGCACCAGCGGCACCCAGAGCGCCAGCTCGCTCTTCAGGAAGGCGGCGAAATCGGCCGGGCTGTCCTGCGGCAGCGGCGGCAGCTCCATCTCGCGCAGGCGCTGCGCGGTGGCGGGCTCCAGCACCGCGGCGCGCACCGCGCGGTTCATCGCCTGCACGATCGGCGCCGGCGTGCCGGCGGGGGCGAAGACGCCGAACCAGGAATAGGCCTTGTAGCCGGGCAGCCCGGCCTCGGCGGCGGTCGGCACCTCGGGCATCAGCGTCGAATGCTCGTCGGTGGCGATGGCCAGGCAGCGCAGCGCGCCGCTGCGGTGATGCTGGGCGATCAGCGCCGGCGTGTCGAAGCCCACCGCCACCTGGCCCGCCACCAGGTCGTTCAGCATCGGCGCGCTGCCGCGATAGGGGATGTGGGTCGCCTCGGCGCCGATGGCGTTGAGGAAGCTGACCGCGGCGATATGCGCCGAGCCGCCGGCGCCGCCCGTGCCATAGCTGTACTTGCCCGGATTGGCCTTCAGCAGCGCGATGAACTCGGACAGCGTCGCGACGCCGAGCGAGGGGTGCACGGTGATGCAGATCGGCACCAGCACGGTGGCGGCCACGGCGGCGAAGTCGCGCTCCGGGTCGTAGGGCAGCCGCTCCCGGTACAGCCCCACCGCCAGCACATGGGTGGAGATGGTGCCCATCAGGAAGGTGTGGCCGTCGGGCGCCGCCTTGGCCACCGCATCCGAGCCCAGCGTGCCGCCGGCGCCGGCGCGGTTCTCGATGACGATGGGCTGGCCGAGCAGCGCCTGCAGCCGCGGCGCCAGCATGCGGGCCGAGACATCGGTGCTGCCGCCGGCGGCGAAGGGCACCACCATCCGCACCGGGCGGCTCGGCCAGGCTGCGGCGCCCGGCTGGGGCGCGCCCTGGGCGAGGGCCGGCCGCGCCAGGGGCGACAGCCCGGCCAGGGTGGCGGGCAGGGCGAGCAGGGCGCGGCGGCTGGGCATGGCGGCTCCGGGAACAGGCGCGACGATGCTGCGGCGCAACAGAAACCGCGTCAAGCCGGTGGCGGCGCGTCAGCGCAGCGGCAGCAGCCAGGGCACCAGCAGCACCGACAGCGCCATCACCAGCAGTGCCAGCGGCGTGCCGATGCGCAGGAAATCGGCGAAGCGGTAGCGCCCCGGCCCCAGCACCAGCGCGTTCACCGGCGAGGAGACCGGCGTCATGAAGGCGGTGGAGGCGGCCAGCGCCACGATCATGGCAAAGGGCAGGGGGGAGGCGTCCAGCGCCCGCGCCGCGGCGATGGCCACGGGCGCCATCAGCACCGCCGTCGCGGTGTTGGAAATGAACAGCCCGGTCACCGCCGTCAGCGCGAACAGGCAGGCCAGGATGGCATGCGGCCCGGCATCGCCCATCAGCCGCACCAGCCCGTCGGCGGCCAGCGCGATGCCGCCGGTCTTCTGCAGCGCCAGCGAGAAGGGCAGCATGCCGATGATCAGCGCCAGGCTGGGCCAGTGGATGGCGCGATAGGCGGCGTCGAGATCGATGCAGCGCGTCGCCGCCATCAGCGCGCAGCCGATCAGCGCCGCCAGCAGATGCGGCACCAGCCCGCTGACCATCAGCGCCACCATCACCAGCACCGCCAGCAGCGCCTGCGGCGCGCGGTCGGCGGCGGGGGCGGGCTCCTCCAGCTCGGGCGGCAGGTTCAGCAGCAGGAAATCCCGCCCGCCGCGCTGCGAGCGGCGCAGATGCCGCCAGGGCCCGACCAGCAGCAGCGTGTCGCCGGTCTGCAGCACCTGCTCCAGCTGGCCCTGCTGCACCGCCTGCCGCCCCTGGCGCAGCCCGACCACGCTCAGCCCATACTGGTCGCGGAAGCCCGCCTGCAGCACCGAGCGGCCGACCAGCCGGGAATCCGGCGTCACGATCACCTCGGCCAGGCCGAGCGGGCTGGGCTGCGCCACCAGCGCCTCCTGCTCCAGCGGCAGCGCCTCCAGCCCGAGCCCGGCGCAGCGCTCGGCCAGCGCCGCCTCCGGCACCGGCCATTCGGCCAGCAGCACGTCGCCCGGCTGCGGCACCGCCTCGGCCACCGGCTCCAGCCAGGCGCTGCCGAAGCGGCGCGGCCGCTCGATCGCCAGGATGGTCAGCCCATGCAGCTGGCGCAGCCGCAGCGCGCCGAGGCGCTGCCCGGCCAGCGGCGAGCCCGGGCGCAGGCGCAGCCGGCGGGCCCGCGCATCCAGCCCGTAATCCTCGACCAGCCGGGCCAGGCTGGGGCGGCCGCCGCGCGCCAGCTCCGGCGCCGCCGCCCCACCCAGGAAGCGCCGCGCCACCAGCATGTAGAGGATGCCGAGCGCCAGGATCGGCAGGCCGAAGGGGGTCAGGCTGAAGAAGCCGAAGCCGCCGAGCCCCTCGCGCCGCAGCTCGGCATCCACCACCAGGTTGGGGGCGGTGGCCACCAGGGTCAGCATGCCGCTGATCAGCGCGGCGACGCTGAGCGGCATCATCACCCGCCCCGGCGCCAGGCGCAGCCGCGCCGCCGCCCGCAGCGCCACCGGGATGAACAGCGCCACCACCCCGGTCGAGCTCATCACCGAGCCGAGCAGCGCGACGATGCCCATCAGCAGCACGATCAGCCGCGTCTCGCTGCCGCCGGCCGAGCGCACCAGCCAGTCGCCGAGCCGCCGGGCGATGCCGGTGCGCACCAGCCCCTCGCCGATGACGAACAGCGCCGCCACCAGCAGCACGGAGGGGTCGCTGAAGCCGGACAGCGCCTCGGGCAGAGTCAGCACGCCGCTCAGCGGCAGCGCCAGCAGCATCAGCAGCGCCACCGCATCCATGCGCGGCCGGCCCAGGAGGAACAGCAGCACCGACAGGCCGAGCAGCCCCAGCACCAGGGCGAGATCGCCGCTCATGCGCGGCGGGGCCCGGCAAGGCGGGGCGCGACCCGGCCCCGGCCGGGCGGCCGCCTGGCCATCGCCGCCCGCCTCGGCCTGCCGTCCTGCCCAGGGTGCCCCGTCGCCTGCCGCATGCCTGTCTCCCCGCCGGTCCGGGAGGCAGCCTCCCGCATCGCGGCCGGCGGCGCCAGCCCGGGGCGGAGCTGGCCACGGCGGGGTGGGCGCGGCGGTACCTCCTGTTGCGCTCTGTTGCGCAAACTTGCGCTGCACGACAGCGATGACGCCCACGTCATGCCGGCTTCATGCGGCCGGGCCGCCCGGCTTGCCGGGGCTTTCCGCCCTCTGTAGTGCGGTGCAGCAAGAGCCGGCGCCATCGCCGCCGGCCGCAGGCGGGCCGCCCCAGCGCGGCCCGGACGCCGCCGCTGATCCGCCCGCGCCCCGCGCCTGCGGCATCGCCCCGGCCAGGGATGTCCAGGAACGCGACAGGATGCAACCGGGCGGCAGGCCCCCGGCCAGGCGCGCCCGCGCCGCCGGCCGGGGCGCCGCGCCCGCGAGGATGGGACCGAGGATGAGACACACACCGGCAAGCGCCCGGCGGGGCTGGCGGCCCTGCCTGCCGCTCCTGGCCGCGCTGCCCTGGCTGGCCGGCTGCCAGGAGGGCGTGCTGGACCCGAAGGGGCCGATCGGCCTGGCCGAGAAATCGCTGATGCTGACGGCGACCTGGCTGATGCTGCTGGTGGTGGTGCCGGTCATCATCATGACGCTGGCCTTTGCCTGGCGCTACCGCGCCGGCAACAGGGCGGCGCGCTACACGCCGGACTGGGACCATTCGGGGCGGATCGAGGCGGTGGTCTGGGCGGTGCCCTGCGCCATCATCCTGGCGCTGGCGGTGATCACCTGGCGCGCCACGCATCAGCTGGACCCCTATCGCCGCATCGAATCCGGCGTGCCGCCGGTGAATGTCGAGGTCGTCGCGCTCGACTGGAAATGGCTGTTCATCTACCCCGACCAGGGCGTCGCCGCGGTGAACGAGATGGCGCTGCCTGTCGGCACGCCGGTGCATTTCCGCATCACCTCCGGCAGCGTGATGAACTCCTTCTTCATGCCGCAGCTGGGCAGCCAGGTCTATGCGATGGCCGGCATGGTGACGCAGCTCGACCTGCTGGCCGACGCGCCGGGCGATTATGCCGGCCTTTCGGCCAATTACAGCGGCGCCGGCTTCTCCGACATGAAGTTCATCGCGCATGCCTCGGACCGCGCCGGTTTCGACGCCTGGGTGGCGCGGCTGCGCGCCGAGGGCGGCGCGCTGGACGCCGCCGCCTATGAACAATTGTCCAGGCCGAGCGAACGCGCCCCCGTCGCGCATTACAGTCGCGTCACCCCCGATCTCTTCGCCGCGATCCTGCGCCGCAGCGCGCCGGGCGGCATGATGGACCGGCACCTCTCGGCGGCCCCTGCGCCCGCGCATCACGCGGCGCTGGCCGCACCCCAGGAGTAGCGCCATGCTGGGCAAGCTCACCCTCGACGCCATTCCCTATCACGAGCCGATCATCATGGCGGCGGTCGGCATGATGGCGCTGGCCGCGCTGGCGGTCGCGCTGCTGCTGACGCGGCAGCGCCGCTGGGGCTGGCTGTGGTCGGAATGGCTGACCTCGGTCGACCACAAGAATATCGGCATCATGTACATCATCCTGGCCGGGCTGATGCTGCTGCGCGGCTTCGCCGACGCGCTGATGATGCGGCTGCAGCTGGCCCTCGCCTCGGGCGGCGGCGCCGGCTACCTGCCGCCGGAGCATTACGACCAGATCTTCACCGCGCATGGCGTCATCATGATCTTCTTCATGGCGATGCCCTTCATCGTCGGGCTGATGAACCTGGTGGTGCCGCTGCAGATCGGCGCGCGCGACGTGGCCTTCCCCTTCCTCAACAATCTCAGCTTCTGGCTGACCGCGGCGGGGGCCATCCTGGTCAATATCTCGCTCGGCGTCGGCGAGTTCGCGCGCACCGGCTGGCTGGCCTATCCGCCGCTTTCGGGGCTCGACTACAGCCCGGGCGTCGGTGTCGACTATTATCTTTGGGCCTTGCAGATCTCCGGCCTCGGCACGCTGCTGGCCGGGGTGAACATGATCGTCACCATCCTGCAGATGCGCGCGCCGGGCATGACGATGTTCCGCATGCCGATCTTCGCCTGGACCTCGCTCTGCGCCAACATGCTGATCGTCGCCGCCTTCCCGATCCTGACGGTGGTGCTGGCGCTGCTCGGGCTCGACCGTTACGCCGGCACGCATTTCTTCACCAACGAGGCCGGCGGCAACGCCATGATGTACATCAACCTGGTCTGGGCCTGGGGCCATCCGGAGGTGTACATCCTGATCCTGCCGGTCTTCGGCGTGTTCTCCGAGATCGTCTCGACCTTCTCCGCCAAGCGGCTCTTCGGCTACCACGCCATGGTCTGGGCCACGGTCTGCATCACCGTGCTGTCCTT
This sequence comes from Pseudoroseomonas cervicalis, assembly GCF_030818485.1. Taxonomy (NCBI): domain Bacteria; kingdom Pseudomonadati; phylum Pseudomonadota; class Alphaproteobacteria; order Acetobacterales; family Roseomonadaceae; genus Roseomonas; species Teichococcus cervicalis. The sequence continues at coordinate 191,194 of NZ_JAUTAJ010000002.1, forward strand.
CATCGTCTGGCTGCACCACTTCTTCACCATGGGCTCGGGCGCCAACGTCAATGCCTTCTTCGGCATCACGACGATGATCATCTCGATCCCGACCGGCGTGAAAGTGTTTAATTGGCTGTTCACCATGTATCGCGGCCGGGTGCGCTTCGACACGCCGGTGCTGTGGACCATCGGCTTCATCATCACCTTCGTCATCGGGGGCATGACGGGGGTGCTGATGGCGCTGCCGCCGGTCAGCTTCGTGCTGCACAACAGCCTGTTCCTGATCGCGCATTTCCACAACGCCATCATCGGCGGCGTGGTGTTCGGCTGCTTCGCCGGCTTCACCTACTGGTTCCCGAAGGCCACCGGCTTCCGTCTGCATGAGGGGCTGGGCCGCAAGGCCTTCTGGTGCTGGATCATCGGCTTCTACCTGGCCTTCATGCCGCTCTACATCCTGGGCTTCCTGGGCATGACGCGGCGGCTGAACCATTCCGACAATCCGCTCTGGCAGCCCTATCTGTATGTCGCGGCGCTGGGCGCGCTGGTCATCCTCTGCGGCATCCTGTTCCAGATCGCGCAGATCATCGTCAGCATCCGCCAGCGCGAGAGCCTGCGCGACCTGACCGGCGATCCCTGGGGCGGGCGCACGCTGGAATGGGCCATCGCCTCGCCGCCGCCCTTCTACAATTTCGCCGAGACGCCGCATGTGCGCGACATCGACGCCTATTGGGACATGAAGGCGCAGGGCCTGTCGCCGAAGCGCGAGGATTTCCAGCCGATCCACATGCCGGGCAACACGCCGACCGGCATCGTCATTGGCGGCTTCAGCGTCGTGCTCGGCTTCGCCCTGGTCTGGCACATCTGGTGGATGGCGGCGCTGGGGCTGGCCGGCATGGTGCTCTCCGCCATCACCCATTCCTGGTTCGAGCATCACGGCTATGAGGTGCCGGCCGCGCTGGTCGCCCGCACCGAGACGGCGCATGCGCGGCGCATGCAGGCCGGCCACAGCCTGCAGGAGGCCTGAGCATGTCCGCCCACACTTTCGAGATCGAGCATCTCGGCGCCGAGACGCCGGCGCAGAGCCATTCGGCGGCCGAGGCGCATGCCCATGCCGGGCCGACCGTGGCGCTCGGCTTCTGGATCTATCTGATGAGCGACTGCATCCTCTTCGCGGGGATCTTCGCCACCTATGCGGTGCTCAGCCACGCGACCGCCGGCGGGCCGGATGGCCATGCGCTGTTCGACCTGCCCTATGTCTTCACCGAGACGATGATCCTGCTGGCCAGCAGCATCACCTATGGCATGGGCATGCTGGCGGCGGTGCGCGGCCGCCGGCGGGTGGCGCTGTCCTGGCTGGGGCTGACGGCGCTGCTCGGCCTCGCCTTCCTGGCGATGGAGCTGAACGAGTTCCACCACATGATCGCCGAGGGCGCGGGGCCGGACCGCTCCGCCTTCCTCTCCGCCTTCTTCACCCTGGTGGGCACGCATGGGCTGCATGTCACCGCCGGCCTGCTCTGGCTCGGCGTGCTGATGGCGCAGGTCGCGGTGAAGGGGCTCAGCGACACCAACCTGACGCGGCTGAACTGCCTCAGCATGTTCTGGCACTTCCTCGACGTCATCTGGATCGGTGTCTTCACCATCGTCTATCTGCTGGGAGTTCTCTGAGCATGCTGGCCTCCCGCCACCCGGCCCGCCCGGGCCCCGACCCCGCCGCCGCGCAATCGGCGCATGCGCATGGCGATGCGCTGGGCTATCTGCGCGGCCTGCTCTGGTCGCTGGCGCTGACGGCGCTGCCCTTCGCCATCGTGCTCGGCGGTTGGCTGCCGCGCGACCTTGCGGTGCCCGCCGTGCTGGTCCTCGCCGTGGCGCAGATGGCGGTGCATCTGGTGTATTTCCTGCATCTGCGCACTGCGCCCGGCGAGCGCTGGACCCTGATGGCCTTCCTGTTCACCGCCGTGGTGGTCGGCATCGTGGTGATCGGCTCGCTCTGGGTGATGCAGAATCTCGACGCCAACATGATGCCGGGCATCTAGGCCGCTCAGCCCGGCGGGAAGCCCGCCTCCTCGGCCAGCTCGTCGAGGAAGCGGCGCAGCCTCTGCTGCCGCGCCTGCGCCAGGCGCTGGCCCGCCGCGGTCTGGAAACCCTCGGCCAGGCGCAGCAACTTGGTGTGGAAATGGTCGAGGGCGAAGCGCGTATCCGCCAGCGGGCGCGCGGTGGCCCGCGGATCGGCCGCGTCATACAGCGCGCTGCCCATGCGGCCGGCTGTGTAGAAGCAGCGCGCGATGCCGATGGCGCCGATCGCGTCCAGCCGGTCGGCATCCTGCAGGATGCGCGCCTCCAGGGTCTCCGGGGCGATGCCGGCGGAGAAGCTGTGCGACGCGATCGCATGCGCGGCGGCGGCGCAGCGCGCCGGCGGCCAGCCCTGCGCCGCCAGCAGCGCGGCGCCGCGCTCCGCCGCCAGGCGCGAGGCCATGGCGCGCTGCGGCGAATTCTTCTCCACCGCGACATTGTCATGCAGCAGCACGGCGGCGGCGAGCAGCTCGGCATCGCCGCCCTCCGCCGCCTGGATCGCCCGCGCATTGGCCCAGACGCGCAGCAGATGCGCCATGTCATGCGCCCCGTCATCGCCCTGCGGCAGGGCGGGCAGCAGCGCCGCCGCCAGCGTCTGATGCGGGGCGAAGGCCTGGGCGAGGCGCGGATCGATGGTCATGCCGCAATCTCGGCGCCGCGGCGCCGGCGCGCAAGCCGGGTTCAGCTGGCCAGGAACAGCCCGTAGACCACCATGGCGGCGCCGCCCAGCAGCGCCAGCACCGACCAGGCCAGCATGCCGAGGCCGAGGAAGCTGTGCTGCCCGTCATCCTCGGGGCGCGATGAGAGCCAGCGCGCCAGCAGCAGGTTCAGCGCCGCGCCCAGCAGCAGCCCGAAGCCATTCGCCACATAGACGGCGGGCTGCAGCCCGAGCTGCTCCAGCAGCAGCGGACGCAGGCCGAAGCTGGCCGCCGCCAGGCAGCCCAGCAGGATCACCGCGGATGCCGGACCCCAGCCCGACCATGTCACCAGCATGCTCACCCTCCTTGCTGACAAGGCGGCGGCTTCTGCGCGCCGGGCGACAGGGGGTCAAGCGCACAAAGCCGTGTTGCCGCTTCCGACTCAGCCCAGCCCGTAGAAGCGCCGGGCATTGCCGCCGAGGATCGCGGCGCGCTCGGCCTCGGCGAGCGGGGCCAGCAGCGCGTCGGTCAGCGCCAGCCAGCGCGCATAGGGCGCGGCCAGCTCCAGCACCGGCCAATCGCTGCCCCAGATCAGCCGCTGCGGGCCGAACACCGCCAGCAGATGCGCGACCCAGGGGCGCAGCGTCCCGGCCTCCGCGCCCGGCGGCGCCTCGGTCAGCAGGCCGGAGAGTTTGCAGTGCAGGCCAGGGCAGGCGGCGGCGCGCGCCATGTCGCTGGCCCAGGGCTCGAAGCGCCCGTCGCGGATCGGCGGCTTGGCGGCGTGGTCGATCACCATCGGCAGGTCGGGATGGCGCGCCACCAGCTCCGGCAGCAGGGGCAGGTGATGCGGCAGCACCAGCAGGTCGAGGCGCAGCCCGGCGCGCCGCATCGCCCGCAGCCCTGGCGCGACATCCTCGCGCAGGATCCAGTCGCGCTCGGGGATGTCCTGCAGCATCGGCCGCAGCCCCTTCAGCAGCGGATCGCGCGCCAGCGCCGCGATGCGCGCTTCCGCGTCGGGTGCGGCGAGGTCGGTCCAGCCGACCACACCCCGCACCAGCCCGCCCGAATTGCGGGCCTGGCGCAGCAGGTATTCGGTCTCGGCCTCCGAATCATCGGCCTGCACCAGCAGGGTCGCCGTCACCGGACCCAGAAGCGGCCGCAACTCCTCCAGCGCGACATCGCGCCGCAGCGGCGAATCCGGCGCGATCCAGCCATAGCCGGGGCGCGACAGGTCCCAGATATGGTGATGCGCGTCGACGCGGCTCATGCGATCACGCCCTTGGTCAGCAGCAGATTGCCGTAGAGGCGGCGCTCGCCGGTCTGCACGATGGCATAGGCGCGCTCGGCCTCGGCATAGAAGGCGTGGCGCTCCAGCGGGGCGGGGGGTTTCTGGCCGTGCTGCGCCAGCACGGCGGCGAAGGCCTGCACCGCCTCCGGCACGGCGGCGGCATCGCCCACCACCTGCATGCTGCGCACCGGGTGCTCGATGAAATCATCGATCGGCAGCACGCTGAGGATGGCGCGCAGCACCGCATCGGCCGGCAATCCCGGCAGGCGCAGCAATCGGCGCGCGCGGGCGGCGGCGGGGAAATTCGCGTCGGCCAGCACGATGCTGTCGCCATGGCCCATGGCGCAGAGCATGTGCAGCAGGTCCGGCGTCAGCAGCGGGTCGATGCCCTTCAGCATGGCGGTGTCCTCCCCGGGGCGCGCCGGGCGGCGATCCCGGCGGGCGCAACCCGACCATGGGCCTGGCGTTGTCCCGCCGCAAGCAGGGCAATAAGGCGGCGGCGAACGGCGCCCTCCCGGCAGCGATGACAGAATGACGGAGGCGCCGCGAAAGACCATACTCTGTTCGATGCAGCATCAAGATCAGAAATGCAGCGCCGGCGCGAGCACTTTGCCCGCATGTCGAAGCCTGTATTCTGGTGTGCCCGTGAAAGTACTCGGGTATCGACTGCATTGCTGGGGCAGATGTGAAGGGTCAATTGTGGCAGGAGACTGGACAATTCAGCATCGGCCCTCTATGACCGGTGCCAACTGAGCCGGCGGCTCCACAGATTGTGGCTTTTTCGGGGCGCATCCGGCGCCCGCCGCCTGACCGAAACCCTATGGAGGTGGTGCCGTCCCCGAAGGCGGGCGGCAGGCCAGAGGACGCAATGGAACCCACAACCCCGATGGGCGGCGACGCCCAGCCGCAGGTGAAGATCGCGCTCCGCAACGTCTTCAAAGTCTTTGGCGACCGCCCCGACGCGGCGGTCGAGATGGTCCGGCAGGGCCGCGGCAAGGAAGAGATCCTGGCCGAGACCGGCTGCACGATCGGCGTCCGCGACGCCAGCTTCGACATTCATGCCGGCGAGATCTTCGTCATCATGGGGCTCTCGGGCTCCGGCAAATCCACGCTGCTGCGGCTGATCAACCGGCTGATCGAGCCCTCCGCCGGCAGCATCCTGGTCGATGGCCAGGACATCACCCGCATGTCGCCCGCCGAGCTGATCGCGCTGCGCCGCCGCGACATGAGCATGGTCTTCCAGTCCTTCGCCCTGCTGCCCAATCGCAGCGTGCTCGACAACGCCGCCTTCGGCCTCGAGGTCGCCGGCGTGAAGGAGGCGGAGCGCCACGCCAAGGCGATGGCCGCGCTGGAGGGTGTCGGCCTCGGCGCCTATGCGCAGAGCCGGCCCGAGGAGCTGTCGGGCGGCATGAAGCAGCGCGTCGGCCTCGCCCGCGCCCTGGCGGGCGAGCCCACCGTGCTGCTGATGGACGAGGCCTTCTCCGCCCTCGACCCGCTGATCCGCGCCGAGATGCAGGACGAGCTGCTGCGCCTGCAATCCGAGCACAGCCGCACCATCGTCTTCGTCAGCCATGATCTCGACGAGGCGATGCGCATCGGCGACCGCATCGCCATCATGCAGCATGGCGAGGTGGTGCAGGTCGGCACGCCGGACGAGATCGTGACGAAGCCGGCCAATGACTATGTCCGCTCCTTCTTCCGCAATGTCGATGTCAGCCAGGTGTTCCGCGCCGGCGACATCGCGCGCGAGACGCAGGTGACGCTGATCGAGCGCAAGGGCCTGGCGATCCCGGCGGCGCTGGAGCGCATGCGCCGGCATGATCGCGACATCGCCATCGTGGTCGGCCGCGACAAGCGCTACCACGGCATGGTCAGCGCCGATTCGCTGGCGCGCGCCGCCCGCAGCGGCGAGGCCGACCCGTATCACCGCGCCTTCCTGCCGGAGGTCGAGCCGATCGATGCCGGCGAGACGCTGTCCGAGGTGATGGGCCGTGTGGCGCAGAGCCCCTTTCCCGTGCCGGTGGTGGATGGATCGCGCCGCTATGTCGGCTCGATCAGCAAATCCGCCCTGCTGATGACGCTGGACCGCTCGGGCAACTGAGCCCGCCCACCGCACAAGGACCATCTTCATGCTGGATCTCGACCTGCGTGTCGGCGAGCTCGCCGACAGCGCCGTCAACTACGTCCTTGACCATTTCACCCCGGCGCTGGACGGTTTTGCCAGCGCCATCGGGCTGGTCACCGGCGCGCTGCGCGACCTGCTGACCGGCCTGCCGGAGCCGGCGGTCATCGCCGTCATCGCCCTGCTGGCGCTGTGGCGCGTGGGCTGGAAATTCGCCCTCTTCGCGCTGGCCGCGCTGCTGCTGATCGACGGCATGGGCCTCTGGGCCCGCATGATGGAGACGCTGTCGCTGGTGCTGGCCGCGACCGGCTTCGCCATCCTGGTCGGCGTGCCGCTCGGCATCGCCATGGCGCGCAGCGACTGGGTGCAGGCCGTGGCGCGCCCCGTGCTCGACCTGATGCAGACCATGCCGGCCTTCGTCTACCTGATCCCGGCGGCGATGTTCTTCGGCCTCGGCGCCGTGCCGGGCACCATCGCGACGGTCATCTTCGCCATGCCGCCGGTGGTGCGGCTGACCAATCTCGGCCTGCGCCAGGTGCATTCGGAATTCATCGAGGCCGGCCTCGCCTTCGGCTGCACGCCGACGCAGCTGCTGCTGAAGGTGCAGATCCCGAATGCGCTGCCCTCGATCATGGCGGGCATCAACCAGACCATCATGCTGTCGCTGTCGATGGTCGTCATCGCCTCGATGATCGGCGCCGGGGGCCTCGGCAACACGGTGCTGACCGGCATCCAGCGCCTCGATGTCGGCACCGGCTTCGAGGGCGGCCTGGCCGTGGTGGTGCTGGCGGTGCTGCTGGACCGCATCACCCAGAGCTTCGGCCAGGGCCGCGCCGGCCTCGGCGCCGGGCTGCGCCAGCTCCTCGGCAGCCGCGCCGCGGCGCCGCAGGCCGAGGCGCATGCCCCCGACCCGGCCGGCGAACCCCGCCGCGCCTGATCGCTGAATCCGCCCAGGGCTGGGCACCGGCTGCGCCTCGCGCGGCCGGGCGCCCGCCCTGCGCCCTCCTCCCTCCGTTTCACAGAAGCCTGTCCACGAAAGGATCCCGCATGATCGGCAAGCGCACGCTGCTCGGCCTGACCGCGACCGCCCTGACCAGCACCGCCCTCGGCCTCTCCGCCCCGCGCATCGCCCGCGCCGCCGGCACGGTGAAGTTCGGCTTCGCCCCCTGGGCGGATGCCGAGTTCATCACCCGCCTCGCCGCCAGGCTGACCGAGCAGCGCCTGGAGACCAAGGTGGAGCTGGTGCAGACCGATGTCGCGCCGCTCTACCAGGGGCTGCTGCGCGGCGATGTCGACGCCATGCTGATGTGCTGGCTGCCGCAGACCCATGCCGATTACTGGACCCGCGTCGAGGGCAAGGTCGAGCGGCTCGGCGTGCTCTACAGCGGCGCGCGGCTGGGCTGGGTGGTGCCGGCCTATGTGCCGGAGGCCGAGCTGGGCTCGATCGCCGACCTGGCCAAGGCCGATGTGCGCGGCAAGCTCGGCGGCCGCATCCAGGGCATCGAGCCCGGCGCCGGCCTGACCCGCCTGTCGCGCAAGACGATCGAGGAATACGGCCTCGACTACACGCTGCAGGAATCCAGCGAGGCCGCCATGCTCAGCATGGTCGAGCGCGCCATGCGCCGCGAGAACTGGGTGGTGGCCACCGCCTGGAGCCCGCACTGGATGTTCGGCAAGCATGAGCTGCGCTACCTGGCCGACCCGAAGGGCACGCTGGGCGGGCAGGAGGAGGTGCTGGCGCTGGGCAAGCCGGGCCTGGCCGAGCAGCAGCCGCAGCTGGCGCGCTTCCTCTCCCGCCTGAACATGCCGCTGGCCGAGCTGGAGGCGGCCATGCTGGTGGCGCAGGAAAAGAGCCCGGACGCGGCGGTGGAGGCCTATATCGGCGAGCATGGCTCGCGCATCGATGGCTGGTTCCGCGCCTGACCGCCTGACCCGCCCGGGCGCCGCGGCTTGAGCGGCGCCCGGTTCGGCCGCACACTCCGGGACGGAAAACGTCCTGGAGTTCGGCATGACCCTGTTGCACGGCCTGAAGGGGCGGCTGCGCCTGCCGCTGATCGGCTCGCCCCTGTTCATCGTCTCGGTGCCGGAGCTGGTGGTGGCGCAATGCTGCGCCGGCGTCATCGGCAGCATGCCCTCGCTGAATGCGCGCCCGGTCGAGCAGCTCGACGAATGGCTCTCCGAGATCCGCGCGCGGCTGGCCGCGCATGACGCGGCGCATCCTGACCGTCCCGCGGCGCCCTTCGCCATCAACCTGATCGTGCACCGCTCCAACGACCGGCTGGAGCAGGATCTCGCGCTTTGCGTGAAGCATCGCGTGCCGCTGGTCATCACCTCGCTCGGCGCCCGGCCGGAGGTGTTCGCGGCGGTGCAGGGCTATGGCGGCCATGTGCTGCACGACGTCATCAACCAGGATTTCGCGCACAAGGCGGTGGAGAAGGGGGCGGACGGGCTGGTGCTGGTCGCCGCCGGCGCCGGCGGCCATGCCGGCACGCAAAGCCCCTTTGCCCTGCTGCAGGAAACCCGGCGCTGGTTCGACGGGCCGCTGGCCCTGTCGGGCGCCATCGCCAGCGGCCGCGGCATCCTGGCGGCGGAGGCGATGGGCGCCGATTTCGCCTATATGGGCAGCGCCTTCATCGCGACGGAGGAAGCGCGCGCCGTGCCCGACTACAAGCAGATGCTGGTGGAGGCGGGCGCGGGCGACATCGTCCTACACCAACCTGATCACCGGCGTGCATGGCAACTACCTGAAGCCCTCGCTGCGCCGCGCCGGGCTGGACCCGGACAATTTGCCCGCCTCCGACCCCAGCGCCATGGATTTCGGCAGCGACCGCAAGAAGCGCTGGAAGGAGATCTGGGGCGCGGGGCAGAGCGTGTCCGGCATCGACGCGGTGCGCCCGGCCGCCGCGCTGGTGGACAGGCTGCACGCGGAATACTGGGCGGCGCGGCGCGCCCTCGGCGCGGCCTCGCCCCTGCTCAACCCGGCCTGGACGCCGGCGGGCTGACCGCCCGCCGGCTTTTTTTCCGGTTGGCGGCCTGAACGCCCGCCGGCTTTTTGTCCGGTTGGCGGGCCGATGGCACGCCGGACGGCGCCCCGGCCCGACCCCGCCGCGTCAGGCGAGGTCGGCCAGGGTGATCGGCAGGTCGCGCACCCGCTTGCCGGTCGCGTGGAACACCGCATTGGCGATGGCGGCGGCGACACCGACAATGCCGAGCTCGCCCACCCCCTTGCCGCCCAGCGCCGAGGCGTGCAGATCCGGCTCGCCCACCGAGATGGCCTGGATCGGCGGGATATCGGCCTGGGTGGGCAGCAGGTAATCGGCGAAATTGCCATTCACCACCCGCCCATGCCGCCGGTCGACGATGCCGCCCTCCAGCAGCGCCTGGCCGATGCCCATCACCACGCCGCCCTTGATCTGGCTTTCCGCCAGGCGCGGATTGTAGAGCAGCCCGCTATCGAAGGCGGTGACGATGCGGCGCAGCCGGATGCTGCCCAGCGCCTCATCCACCGCCAGCTCGACGAAATGCGCGCACCAGCTGTGCATCGAATGCTCGCCATCGGTGGAGGAGCGCATCGCCGAGACGGTGGTGAAGGCGCGGTGCCGGTCCTCCGGCTGCAGCCCGTTCTCCGCCAGCGTGTCGCGCAGCGCCTCCACCCGGTCGCGCCCGGTCAGCGCCAGCAGCTCGGCCACCGGCAGCGGCGGCGCCTCGCCGCGCAGCGGCACCAGCAGGCCGTCGGTGACGGAGAGGGTGTTGGCGATGCCGCGCAGCGGTGAGCGCGGATCGCTCAGCGCCAGGCCGATCAGCTCGTCCCGCGCCGCGCGCGCCGCCTTGTCCACCGCCCCCGTCATCAGCCCGGCCATCTGCGAGCCGCCGGTGACGGGCGCGCGCGGCAGGGTGGAATCGCCCAGCGTCACCCGCACCCGCGACAGCGGCAGGCCGAAGACCGAGGCGGCGGTCTGCGCCAGGATGGTGTAGGCGCCGGTGCCCATGTCGCTGGTGCTGCTGGCGACCTCGACGCCGCCATCGGCCAGGATGCGCACCATCGCCTCGCCGGGGCTGCGCTTCACCGGATAGGTGCCGGCCGCCATGCCCCAGCCGATGCGCTGCACGCCGTCGCGCATGGCGCCCGGCCGCGGGTCGCGGCGCGACCAGCCGAAGGCCTCGGCGCCCGCCGCATAGGCCTCGCGCAGCCGGCGGCTGGACCAGGGCTGGCCGGAATGCGGGTCGCGCTCCGGCTCGTTGCGCAGCCGCAGCTCCAGCGGGTCGAGGCCCAGCGCATGGGCCAGCTCGTCCATCGCGCATTCCAGCGCGAAGGCCGAGGGATTCTCGCCCGGCGCGCGCTTGGCGGACGGTGTCACCGTATGCGCCGGCACCAGGCGCTGCTCGCTGCTGATATTCGGCACCGCATACATCAGCGCCGTCACCGCGTTCAGCGGCTCGACCCAGCCGCCCTGCTGCGAGGTCTCCTGCCAGCCGCGCTGGCGGATCGCCAGCAGCCTTCCCTCGGCATCGGCGCCGAGCTCCAGGCGCTGCCGCGTCGCCGCCCGTCCGCCATAGCCGGTGAAGGTCTGCGGCCGGGTCAGCGCCAGCTTCACCGGGCGGCCCAGCAGCCGCGCCGCCTGGGCGGTGATGGCGCCATGCGGCAGGGCGATGGCCTTGCTGCCGAAGCCGCCGCCGATGAAGGGGGAGACGATGCGGACCTGGTCGAATTCCAGCCCGAACCATTCGGCGTAGTTGCGCGCCATGCCGTCCAGCCACTGGCTGGGCTCCCACAGCGTCAGCCGGTCGCCCTCCCAGCGGGCGATCAGCCCATGCGGTTCGATCGGCGCCTGGTATTCGCGCGGCGTGCGGTATTCGGCGGCGATGCGCACCGCGGCCTGCGCCAGCGCCGCGGCGGCGTCGCCGCGCTCGATGGTCAGCGGCGGCAGGGGCGGCCCGGCCTCGGCGCCCGGCGCCTCGTAATCGGCGATGGCCGGCGCCGCGTCATACTCGATGCGCAGCAGGGCGGCGGCCTCGGTCGCCTGCTCCAGCGTCTCCGCCACCACCAGCGCCACCTGCTGGCCGGCATGGCGGATGACGGGGTCGAGGGCGCGGTATTCGCTGGCCGTGGTCGGCGCCCCGGTCCAGCTGGCGGCGGGGCGCAGCGGCGGGGTGTTCTGCGGCGTCAGCACCAGCAGCACGCCGGGCGCGATCCTGGCCGCCTCCGCATCCACCCGGCGCACCCGGCCGGCGGCGATGCTGGCGGTGGCCAGCGCGCCATAGGCCAGCCCTTCCACCGGCTGGTCCAGCGCGTAGCGCGCCTGGCCGCGGATCTTCGCCTCGCCATCGATGCGCGGCGGGCGGCCGCCAATGCCGTCCCCGGCATCGCCGCGCTGTCCGGCGGGGGGCTGCGGCATCATGCCGGCGCCTCCTGCAGCAGCTGCTCCAGGGCGCGGTGCACCAGGCGGGGCGCCAGCGCCAGCTTGTGGCGGTTGTCCTCGCGCGGCGCGGCGCCGCGCATGGCGAGCGCGCTCGCCTCGCGCAGCAGGGCCGGTGTCGGCGCCGCGCCGATCAGCGCCGCCTCCACCGCGCGCAGCCGCCAGGGGATGGTGGCGACGCCGCCCAGCGCCAGGCGCAGCTCGGCGATGCGGCCATCGGCGCCCAGCGCCAGCCCGGCGGCGACGCTGATGCTGGCGAATTCATAGGAGGCGCGGTCGCGCAGCTTCAGATAGGTGGAGCGGCGCGCGGCGGCGCTGTCGGGCAGGCAGATGGCGGTGATGACCTCGCCCGGTTCGAGGGCGAATTCGCGCTGCGGCGTGTCGCCGGGCAGCAGGAAGAAATCGCCCACCGGCATCCAGCGCGTGCCGGTCTCGATCACCGCGTCGAAGGCGGCCAGCGCCACGGCGAAATCGCCCGGATAGGTGGCGATGCAGGCCTCGCTGCCGCCGAGCAGCGCATGGCCGCCCGTCGCCCCCTGCTGCGCCGCGCAGCCGCTGCCCGGATTGCGCTTGTTGCACTCTGCGAAATTCACCGGGTCGCGGTAATAGGCGCAGCGGGTCTTCTGCAGCAGGTTGCCGCCCAGCGTCGCCATGTTGCGGATCTGCGCCGAGGCCGAGAGCGCCAGCGCCTCGGCCGCCGCCGGGCAGGCGGCGCGCAGCGCGGGGTGGCGGGCGGCGCGCGCCATGCGCACCAGCGCGCCCAGATGCAGCCCGCCCTCCTCGGCGCGGATATCCTCCAGCCCGGGCAGGCGGGTGATGTCGGCGACACGCTCCGGCCGCTCGACACGGCATTTCGCCAGGTCCAGCAGGGTGGTGCCGCCGGCCAGCAGCGCCGTGCCGGGGGCGGCGGCGTAATGCCGCGCCTCGTCCAGGGTGGCGGCGCGGTGATAGGTGAAGTCCCTCATCGCGCGGGCTCCTCTCGCAGGGTGGCGGCGGCGCGCTGCACCGCGGCCAGGATGTTGGGATAGGCGCCGCAGCGGCAGAGATTGCCGGACATGTATTCGCGGATCTCCGCGGCGGAGCCGGCATGGCCCTCGCGGATGCAGGCGACGGCGGACATGATCTGGCCCGGCGTGCAGAAGCCGCACTGGAAGGCGTCCTCCGCCAGGAAGGCGGCCTGCACCGCGTGCAGCGTGCCATCCGGCCCGGCCAGCCCCTCGATGGTGGTGACCGGCAGCCCCTCCGCCTGGCGGGCGAGGGTCAGGCAGGCGAGCACGCGCACGCCATCGACATGCACGGTGCAGGCGCCGCACTGGCCGTGGTCGCAGCCCTTCTTGGCGCCGGTCAGCCGCAGATGCTCGCGCAGCGCGTCGAGCAGGGTGGTACGATCCTCGGCCGACACCATGTAATCCTCGCCGTTCACGGTGAGGGCGATGGCGCCGCCGGGTTTCGCGGTGTGATCCTCCCGAAGGCGGGGCAGGGGCATGACAGGCTCTCCCGTTGGGCGGATAATCGGGGTAAGGCAGTAAACGGAGGATGCCTCCGTTTTCTACAATCGGGATCCGGGAGGGTCCGGTCAAGGGGAGAGTCGTGCCTGTGATGGAGGATGCGGTGGTGACGGATGGCGTTCCGGATGCGAAAAAGGCGACTGGCGCGCTGCGTGCCGATGCCCGCCGCAACCGCGCCCGCCTGCTGGACGCCGCCCGCGCCCTGCTGGCCGAACAGGGCGTCGCCGCCCCGCTGGAGGCCGTGGCGCGCCGCGCCGGGGTCGGCATCGGCACGCTCTACCGGCATTTCCCGACGCGCGAGGCGCTGGTCGAGGCGCTCTACCGAGATGAGCTGGACGCCATGCTGGAGGCCGGCGCGCGGCTCTCCGCCAGCCTGCCGCCGGAGGAGGCGCTGGCGCAGTTCCTGCAGCGCAGCCTGGACTACATGGCCACCAAGCGCGGCCTGGGCGATGCGCTGCGCCAGGTGATGCAGGCGCAGCCCGAGCTGATGCACGCCGCCAAGGCCAGCTTCCCCGACATCGTCGCGCGGCTGGTGGAGCAGGGCGTCGCCGCCGGAAGGCTGCGCCCGGATGCCGAGGCGGAGGATGTGATGCAGACCCTGTTCGGCCTGTACAACGCGCCTTCGGGGCCGGATTGGCGGCGCCGCGCCGGGCGCATCATCGGCCTGCTGGTGGAGGGCATGCGCAGCCGCCCGCCCGCCGCCGCCCCCGAAGGGGCGTGAACGCGACGGTGAATTGGGCCCGCCGCCCCCGCATGCTAGAGCGGCGGGCCTTGCAGGAGACCCGCCCGCCATGCCCCGTCCGCCGCTCGCCCCCGCCTGTCTGGCGCTTCTCCTCGGCCTTGCCGCGCCGGTGGTGTCGCAGGCCCAGGCGCCGGTGCTGAGCCCGGCGGGCGAGGGGGCGGAGACCCAGCGGCTGATCGAGCAGCTGCGGCCGCGCACCCGCGGCATCCGCCTGCCCTCCGGCGAGGACGCCGTGGCGGCCCCGGCCGGCCGCCCCGGCGACGACCCCGCTGCCGCCGCCGCGCCGGCCGCGCCGCCGCCGACGGCCGAGGGGCCCGCCCTGGCCGGCAATGCCGCCGTGCCGCCGCCGCGCCCCGGCACGCCGGAGACGCCGCGCCTGACCACCGCGCCGCCGGAGGTGCCCGCGGTGTCGATCACCGTGCATTTCGCCACCGGCTCCGCCACCCTCTCGCCCGATGCGGTGAAGGCGCTGGCGCCGCTCGGCCGCGCGCTGAACAGCGAGGCGCTCGGCCCCTATCGCTTCCGCATCGAGGGCCATACCGACACGGTGGGGTCGGAGGCGCTGAACCAGTCGCTCTCCGGCCGCCGCGCCCTGGCGGTGCGCGAGCTGCTGGTGCGGCAATTCGGCGTGAACCCGGCGCGGCTGGAGGCGGTGGGCTATGGCCAGACCCAGCTTCTGGTGCCGACGCCCGACCAGGTGCCGGAGCCGCGCAACCGCCGGGTGCAGGTGCTGAACCTCGGCGGCTGAGCCGCGTCCGGCCGTGCCGCCCAAGCCTTCGGGGCCAGCAGGGCCCCGCATTGCGCCGCCGGACGACACCGTCCGCCTGCCACCGCCGCCCAGCCCCTGGCCGGGGCCGCGGCGGGAGGGCGAGACCGGGCTGTGGCCGGCCGCGCGCCTGCCGGCGCCGCGCCGCCGCCGCAGCGCCGGGCCCTGGCTGATCGGGCTCGGGCTGCTGGGCGGGCTCGGCCTGGCCGGCGCCGCGCTGGTCGGGCTGCCGGGCCGGCATGACGGCGCGCCGCGCCCGGCGGGGCAGGCCATGGCGCCCGCAGCCCCGGCCCCCGCAGCGCCCACCCCTGAAGCCCAGCCCCCGCAGGCCGCGCCTGCCGCGCCGCCCGCCACCGCGCCCGCCCCGGCCACGCCCGCACCGCCTGCCGCCCTGCCGGAACCGCCGCCGCCGATCCTGACCCTGCCGCTGGAGCAGGGCGGCCCGCTGCGGCCGCCGGCCGTGCTGCCCGACATCCCGCTGCTGGACGAGGCCGGCATCGCCGCGCACCGGGCCACGGCGCCGCGCCTGCTGCGCTTGGCCGAGAATCCGCGCATCTTCGTGCTGGATTTCCCCGACCTCGCCAGCCAGGGCGCCGCGCTGAACCGCATCGCCGCGCTGGTGGAGAAGGCCGGCGCGCCGCGCGACCGCGTGCTGGCCGAGGCCGAGCTGCGCGCCCTGCTGGCCCGCACCGGGCAGCGCGCCGAGAGCTATTATTACGGCCATGACTATCGCGGCAGCGACGTGGCGCGCTTCCTGGCGCTGGCGGCGCGCGACGGCGTGCCGCTGAACCCGGGTGAGCAATGGGTGGCCGAGCAATATGCGCTGGCCCGCCGGGCCGAGCCGGTGGGGGAGATCGCGCTGCTCTCCATCGTCGCGCCGGGCGGGCCGGTGGACATGGCGGCGCGCCGCACCACGCTGCGGCACGAGATCGGCCATGGCCACGACTTCACCCTGCCCTTCTACGCCGCCCATGTGCGGCGCGTCTGGCAGGAGCAGCTGGTGGAGGCGGAGCGCGACGCCTTCCGCCGCTTCCTCGGCCGCGAGGGCTACGACACCCGCAATGACGACCTGATGGCCAGCGAGATGCAGGCCTATCTGCTGTTCACCCCCGATCGCCGCTTCTTCCGCGCCGGCCTGCTCGGGCTGGGCGAGGCGCAGCTCGAGAATCTGCGCGAGACGCTGCGCGCCGGCGCCTTCTTCGAGGGCCTGCCGCTGGCGGCGGCGCCGGAGGCCGCCGCGCGCTGAACACAGCGGGCCTCAGCGGCGCGGCGCCACCGTGACCACCAGCGGGCGGATCTCGGCCCGGCCGCCCTCCTGGCGCAGCCGCTGCAGCGATTGCTGCGCCAGGGCGGTGAACTCGGCGATCGGCTGCACCACCGGGCGCCCGGCCGGGAAGACCGGGCGGTCGGAGGTGATGACCAGCAGCAGATCGGTGCCGAAGGGCTCCTCCACCACCCAGCCCGGGAAGCCGGGGCCGGGATCGCCCTTGCGCAGCCGGGCGCCGGCAGCCTGCGCCTCGGGCGGCTGCAGCTGCACCACCTGGCCGTCGGTCGTCAGGTAGATCAGCTCCAGATAGGAGGGCGCCTGCGGCATGACGATGTCGAGCCGCAGCAGGTCGCCCTGCAGCAGCGGCGTGCCGCCATCGCGGCGCAGCACCGGGGCCGCGCCGGGCGGCGCCAGGAAGGGCGCCAGCACCGGCGCCAGCGGGCAATAGGGGCCGATGAATTCCTGCAGCTCGAGCCGCACCGCGCCGGCGGGCAGGCCGGCGCGCTGCAGCGAGGCGGCCAGGCTGGCGCTCTCGCCGCGCCGCACCGCGCCGCCCAGCACGCCGCCCTGATCGCCGGCGCTGCCGGAGACCAGCGCGCAGGAGGAGGCGGCCAGCGCCTGCCGCATGGCCGCGGCGATGCCGGCCGCGCCGGAGGGCGCCGCCGGGGTGGCGGGCGGCTCGCCGCCCGGGCGGCCGGGCGGCAGCGCATCCGGTGAGGGCGCCAGATCCGGCACGGCGAAGCCGGGCAGGGAAGGGCCTGGCTGCGGCCGGCCCTGCGGCGCGCCACCACCCGGAGCCGCCGGTGCCGCCTGGCCCGGGCCGGGCTCGGGCGAGAGGCCCGGCCGGCCCTCCGGCATCCAGCCGCCCGGCGGCAGTGAGGGCGGCGGCGTTTCGGGCTGGGCCGGCGCGGCCTGCTGCGGCGACGCCCCCGGCGTTGTGGGGGGCGCAGGGGGCGGTGCAGGGGGCCTCGGGGCGGGCGCGGCTTCGGGCGGGCGCGTCTCGGGCGGGGCGCGTCTCGGGCGTCGGGGGCTGGGCGGCGGCCGGCGGCTCGTTGCCGGGGCGCGGGCGCTGGGTGTCCTCCAGGCGCTGGGTCTCGCCGGGCTCGGCCGGGGGCTTCTTGGGCGGGCGGGCGGTCCCGTCGGCGGGCGGTTGCGGCGCTGGCGGTTGCGGCCGGGCCTCTCCGCCCGGCGACGGGGTGTCCGGGCGGGGGGCGGGCGGGTCGGCGGGGCGCTGCGGCGCCGGGCTGGCGCCGCCCTGGGGATCCCGTGGAGCCGCGTCCGGGTTCTCCCGCCGGCCCTCGCCCGGCGCGCTGGCCGGCGGGTCGGCCGGCCTGTCCGGCGGCGGCGGCGTGGCGGGGCGGCCGCCTTCGGCCGTGGCCGGCGGCGAGGCGTCGCTGGGCTGCGGCGCGCGCTCCGGCTGCGGGCCGCCCTGGGCCTGGGGCGGCGTGGCGTCGCCCGGGGCGCCCTGCGGGGCCGGCCCGCCAGCTTCCGGCGCCGCGCCGCCGGCCGGCGGCGTGCCGCCCTGCGCGGCCTGGCCGCCCGCCTCTTCGGGCCGGTCGGGCCTGGGGGTGCCGCCCTGGCTGGTGTCGGTCTGGCCCGCGGGGGGTTGGCCCGTGCCGGATCGATCGGGGCCGGGCTGGCCATTGCCGGCCTGGCCTGTTCCAGCCTGGCCTGTTCCGGACTGTCCTGTTCCGGACTGGCCCGCTCCGGATTGCGCCATATCGGTCCGCCCGGCGGCCGGGTCGCCCACCGGGCCGCGCGGCCAGAGCCACCAGGCACCGGCGCCGCCGCCCACCAGCGCCAGCAGGGCCAGGGCCGGCAGCCAGGCGGGGACACGCCGCTTCGCCGCGGCCGGCGCCGGGCCCGGGGCGCGCGGGCCGGGCCGGGCGGGGGCGGCGCCGACCAGCGTCGCATCCTCCTCCAGCCCCGGCAGCGGGCCGGCCCCGGCGAAGGCGGGGGGCGGCGTCTCGCGCGCCGCCTCGGCCACCGCGCGGGCGAAATCGGCGGCGCTCTGGAACCGCTCCTGCGGCCGCTTGGCCAAGGCCTGGGCGATCACCGCGTCGAAGCCGCGCGGCAGGCTGTCGCTGAGCAGGGAGGGCGCCACCGGCTCGGTGTGCAGCACCTTGTGCATCACCGCCTGGAAGCCGCCGGAAAACGCCTTCTCCCCGGTCAGCAGCTGGTACAGCACGGTGCCGGCGGCCCAGATATCGGCGCGCTGGTCGGCCGGCTCGCCGCGCAGCTGCTCGGGCGCCATCGAGCTCGGCGTGCCGAGCACGGTGCCGAGCCGGGTGATCGCCGAATCCTCCAGCCGCGAAATGCCGAAATCGGTGATCTTCACGCGCGGCGCGGCGGCATCCTCCGCATCGTCCAGCATGATGTTGGCCGGCTTGATGTCGCGGTGCACCACGCCGCGCGCATGCGAATAGGCCAGCGCCTCCAGCACCTGGGTGATGATGCGCGCCGCCTCCGCGACCGGCAGGCGCACGCCGCTGTCGAGCAGCGCCTTCAGCGTGCCGCCGCCGACCCGCTCCATGACGATCCAGGCCTGGCCGTCATTCTCGCCATAGTCGTAGACGGCGACGATGCCGGGATGCGACAGCCGGCCCGCCGCCTGCGCCTCGCGCCGGAAGCGCTGATGCGTCTCCGCCGCCTCGGCCTCGCCGCCGGGCGGCAGCTGCACCAGCTTGATGGCGACGCGGCGCTGGATCAGCCGGTCGAAGGCGTCCAGCACCACGCCGCTGGCGCCGCGGCCCAGCGTGCCGCGCAGCTCGTATTTGGCGGAGATCTCCGGCGGGATGGCGGGGTCGGACATCCGGTCACCCTGCGTCGGGGCAGGCGCGCCGTCCAGCCCCGGGGGCTGCGCGATGCTGCGGTATGGGCAGGGTCAGACGCCCTTGCCCAGGCCGATCCGCGCCGCCAGCAGGGCGCGGATGGCCGGGCCCTCCGGATGCTCGGCCAGCAGCCGGTGCGGCAGCCAGAAGGCGATGCTGTTATCGGCCAGCAGGAACACCCAGGCGCCGGCCTGGCGGGCGGGGGAGAGCATCTCCCAGCGCGCGGCGAAGATCTGCCGCGGCGTGGTCAGCGCCAGCCCGTGCTCGCCGAGGCAGAGCCGGTGCGGCCCCAGCAGGCGCGGCGCGCTGCGGTGCAGGGCGGCGAGCACGCGGCCCTGGCTGCGCAGCATGCGCAGCGTCACCAGCAGGGCGCTGCCCGTCAGCAGGGCGATGATGGCGATGAAGACGCCGCGCCCGCCCAGCACCAGCCCCTGGCCGCTGCCGGTCGCCACCCAGAATTCGGCGGTCAGGCCGAAATGCGCGGCGGCGAAGCCGGCCAGCCCGCCCAGCAGGATGAAGGGCAGCCAGGCGAGCCAGCCGCCCCTGGCCTGGCGCAGCGGCCCTTCCAGCATCAGCCCCTGCAGCAGCCGGTAGCCGGGCAGGTCGAGGGCCGGGATATCGACGCAATGCAGCACCCGGCCGGTCACCATGCCGGTCTCCGGCGCCGGCAGGGCGGCGGAGGCGCCGGGAGCCTCGGGCGGCGGGGCGCCGGGCATGGCCTGCGGCGCGCCGCGCGCCTGCGCCCAGGGCGAGGCCGCGTCGCTCATCGCCGCGGCGCCAGGCGGCGGGCGGTCCGGGGAAGGCTGTCCTGGGCAATGCGCATCGGCGGTCCTGGCGGGGTTGCCGCCGGGGGGCGGCCTCGCGCCGCATCTTGACCGCCACCCGGGCGGCGGCAAGGCGCCGCCCGGCTGGTCAAGCAAAGGTTATGGCGCCGCCGGCGGAGCGGCGGCGCCCGCCGCTCAGATGCTGCGGCCGGCGCGCGGATCGTGCCGCGCGACGCGGGCGAGCAGATATTCCACCTCGGCCTTGGCCTTGGCGGTCAGGCTGGCGCCCGGCTTGCGCTGCGCGTCGGAGGCGATGATGCCGCGCTTGGCCATCACGTATTTCCGCACGGCCAGGCCCGTCGGGCCCTGCTGCTGCTCGTAGCGCAGCAGCGGCAGATGGGCGTCGAACAGATCATGCGCCTCGTCGCGCTTGCCCTCCGCCTGCAGGCGGACGATGTCGCACAGCATGTCGGGGAAGGCGTAGCCGGTCATCGCGCCATCGGCGCCGCGCTCCACCTCGAAATCGAGGAACAGCCCGCCATTGCCGCAGAGGATCGAGATCGGCTTCATCGAGCCATCCGCCTGGAAGCCGCGCAGGGTGGAGATCTTCTCCAGGCCCGGCCAGTCCTCATGCTTCAGCATCACGCAGGCGGAATTCTCCTGCACGATGCGGCGGATCACGCCCGGCGTCATGACGACGGAGAAGGTCTGCGGGAAATCCTGGATGACGAAGGGGATGTCTTCGCCGATCGCCTCGCTGGCCTGGCGGTAATAGGTGACGATCTGGTCGTCGGTGCGCAGCGTGTTGGGCGGGGCGATCATCACGCCGGCCGCGCCCTTGTCCATCGCCGCGCGCGCCAGGCTGCGCATGGCGGCGAAGCCGGGGGCGGAGACGCCGACGATGACCGGGATGTTCTTCGCGCGGGTGACGAAGCGGGTGGCCAGCTCCAGCGCCTCGGCCCCGTCCAGCTTCGGCGCCTCGCCCATCACGCCCAGCACGGTCATGCCGGTGCTGCCGCATTCCAGGTAGAAATCGGTCATGCGGTCGACCGAGGCGTAGTCGATCCGCCCCTCGGCGTCGAAGGGGGTGGGGGCGATCGGGTAGACGCCCTTGGCGGTGTGGTCGAGCGGCATGGAATTCCTCCGTCAGGCGCCGCCGCCGGCGCGGATGGCGCGGACGGGCGGCGAGCCTGTATGGCGGCAGGGCGCCGCGCGGAAAACCCGATTTGTTCCAGGGTCAGACATCGGATATTCCGTGCTTTGGAGGGCATGCCGATGAACACCCGCTTCCTGGCCAGTTTCTGCGCGGTGGCCGAGGCCGGCTCGCTGGCCGCGGCGGCGCGGCGGCTGAACCTGGCCAGCGCCTCGGTGGCCGAGCAGGTGGCGGCGCTGGAGCGCGAGCTGCGCGCCCGGCTGCTGGTGCGCCACGGCCGTTCCCTGGTGCCGACCGAGGCCGGGCGGGCGGTGCTCGGCCTGGCCGGGGAGATGTTGCTCCGGGTCGAGGAGATGCGCCACGCGGCGCAGCTCGGCCAGCCCTCGGGGCAGCTGCGGGTGGGCTCGATCTCGACCGCGCTGATCAGCCTGATGCCGACGGCGCTGCGCCGCATGGCCGAGCGGCATCCGGGGGTGGAGATCAAGGTGGTGCCCGGCACCTCGGCCCAGCTGCACCAGCGGCTGGAGCGCGGCGAGCTGGATTGCGTGCTGGCCGTGCGGCCGCCCTTCGCCCTGCCGAAAAGCCTGGCCTGGCACACGCTGCGGCGCGAGGCGCTGACGCTGATCGCGCCCGCCGGGCTGGCGGGGGAGAGTGTCGCCGCGCTGCTCGGCGCCGCGCCGCTGATCCGCGCCGACCGCGAATCCTGGAGCGGGCGGCTGGTCACCGACTATCTGCGCGACCACCGCCTCTCGGTGCGCGAACTGTTCGAGCTGGACGCGCAGGAGGCGATCGTCATCCTGGTCGCGCAAGGGCTGGGGGTCGCGCTGCTGCCGGATTGGGGCATCGAGGCGCCGGCCGGCCGCGCGCTCCGCCGGCTGGCGGTGCCGGAGCCGCGCTATGCGCGGGAGGTCGGCATGCTGGTCGGCCGCGGTCGGCGCGAAAGCCTGGCGGCGCTGCTGACCGAGGCCCTGCGCGAGGGCGCGGCGGAGCAAGACACCCCGCCGCCCGCCTGAGTCAGGCCACCGCGTCGGCCAGCAGCCCGACCGCCAGCCCGTAATTCATCGGCGAATTGTAGCGCCGGATCACCCGCAGATTGGGCAGGCCGAGGAAGACCTGGCCCGAGCTGCGCGTCGGCACCGCGAGATTGGCGTCGCCGCTGGCCGGCAGGGGCGAGCCATCGGCCCGGCGCCAGCCGAGGCGGCTCCATTCGGCCATGGAGCGGCGCGTCTCGGTATCGACCCGCTGGATGTCGAAGCCGGCGGGGGGCTGCGCCTCGATCGCCCAGCCCTGGCCGGCCTGCCAGCCGCTGCGCGCCAGGTAATTGGCGATGGAGGCCAGCGCGTCGCCGCGATTGTCCCAGATGTCGCGATGGCCATCGCCGTCGAAATCCACCGCCAGCCGCTCGAAGCTGGTCGGCATGAATTGCGGCTGGCCCATGGCCCCGGCCCAGGAGCCCTGCATGCGCTCCGGCGCGATATGGCCGCCCTCGAGGATGCGCAGGGCCGCCATCAGCTCGTTGCGGAAGAAGCTGGCGCGGCGGCCTTCCCAGGCCAGCGTCGCCAGCGCGTCCACCACGTTGAAGCCGCCGGTGTTGGCGCCGAAATTCGTCTCCATGCCCCAGATGGCGACGATGACGCGCGGCGAGACGTTGAAGCGCGCCTCGATCGCCTGCAGCAGGGCGCGGTTCTCGGCATAGGCGCGGCGGCCATTCTGGATGCGGGTCTGCGACACGATGCGGTCGCGATACTGCTCCCAGCTCAGCACGCCCTCGGGCTGCTTGCGGTCCAGCTCCAGCACGCGCGGCTGCGGCTTCGCCCGGTCCAGCGAGCGGGCCAGGATGGCGTTGGAGACGCCATTGCGCGCCGCCTCCTGCCGCACCCCGGCGATGAAGCGCTGGAAGGCGGCCTCGTCGATCACCACCGGGCTGGCGGCCGGGGGCGCGGCCGGGGCGGGCGCCGGGGGGGCGACCGGCGGCGCGACGGGCGCGGGGCTGGCGGCCGGGGCGGAGGGTTGGGCGGTGGAGCAGCCGGCGAGCAGAGCGCCGGCGCCGCCGAGCAGGAGGCGTCGTTGCAGCATGGGCGAGAGGTGCCAGCTTGGCTCAGGCGGCGCAACAGTATCCGCGCCGAGAGGACTGGAAAATCGGGATTTGCCGGTCACAGCCGCGCCATCTCGCCGGTCATGGACCGCCGCATGGGCCGGGCCGCCGGCGCCGGCCAGGGCGTGGCGCCCTCGGGCAGCCGCCCGGCCACCAGCCAGTCCCGCGCCAGCGGCCAGAGCGTGGCGGCGAAGCGGCTGTGGAAGAAGGCGAAATGCCCGACCGGCCCGAGCCCCAGCGCCGCCGGGTCCAGATGCAGCCGGTGCCGCGGGCTCGCGGTGAAATAGGCCAGCAGCCGCTCCACCGCCGCCGGCGTGCCATGCGGGTCGTCGGCGAGGCTCACCGCCAGCAGCGGCGCGCGGAGGGTGCCGAGCCGCGCCGCCAGCGCCGGCCCGTCGCGCAGCTGCGCCTCCAGCCGCGGGCCCATGCCGCTCCAGTCGCGCGCCACGCCGGCCGGCGTGTCCTCCATCCAGCCCAGGCGGCGGGCGGGCATATAGCCGAACAGCGCGGTCAGCAGCGGCATGGCGAGATGCCATTTCAGCAGCATGCCGGGCCGCGCCCGGGGCGCGTAGTCGCGCCAATAGGCGTATTGCGCGCCCACCGTCAGCAGCCGCCGCGCCCGGGCGGCGGAGGGCGCCAGGCCGAGCGCCAGCCCGCCGATGGAATGCCCGACCAGCGCCAGATCGCGCCCCGGAAAGCGCGCCAGCGCCGCGCCCAGCGCCGCCTCCAGGTCCAGCTCGCCCCAATCGGCCCAGCCGGCGCGGAAGCCTCGCAGCCGCGCCGGGCGCGATTCGCCGATGCCGCGATAGTCGAAGGTCAGCGCGTCGATGCCCTGCGCCGCCAGCCAGGCGGCGAAGCGCGCATAGTAGCGGCAGCGCACCGAGGTGGCGGGGCTGATGACCACGACGGGACGCGCCTCGGCCCCGGCGAGGGGCGCCGCGCGCCAGAGGAAGCCGCCCAGCGGCACGCCATCCGCGGCGACCAGGCGCAGCCCTTCGGGCGGCGCGGCCTCGGCGCTGGGCGGCCTGTGCTGCGGCATGCGGGGCTCCTCCGCCGGCAGCATCGCCGGCCAGGCCTGGGCTGTCGAGCGGCGGCGGCGGGGCCCTCGGCGCTGTGTGATATCTGCTATTGCAGATCACGCGCTGCCCGGTCTAGCCTGCCGCCATGCTGCCCAGCGATGCCCCGAAGCTGCTGCCCTTCGCCGCCGAGGATATGATGTCGCTCGCCGAGCGCGCCTATCGCCGGCTGCGCGACGCCATCGTCGATGGCAGCCTGCCGGGCGGCGAGAAGCTCTCCGAACGCTCCCTGGCGCAGAGCCTGGGCATCTCCGCCCAGCCGGTGCGCGAGGCGCTGCGCCGGCTGGAGGCGGAGGGCATGGTCGTCACCCTGCCGCGCCGCGGCACGCTGGTGGCCGAGTTCGGCCCCGACCGCCTGGCCGAGATGGGGCTGATGCGCGTGGCGCTCGAAGGCACCGCCGCCAACCTGGCCGCCCGCCGCGCCGAGCCGGTGGCCATCGCCGCGCTGCGCGGCCAGCTGCGCGCCATGCATGCGCTGAGCCGCCAGCCCGGCCCGGCACCCGACATCGCCGCCCTGGCCGAGGCGAATGAGCGCTTCCACGCGGCGATCGACGCGCTGGCCGGCAACGCCTTCCTGCTGCGCGCGCTGCAGGCGCTGCGCGCCTATGACCATTTCGGCCGGCTGCGCGCGCTGCGCTCCACCCCGCAGGAGCCGCGCCGCGCCTGGCGCGAGCACGCCGCCATCCTCTCCGCCATCCGCCGCCGCGACCCTGTCCGGGCCGAGGCCAGGATGCGCGCCCATGTCACGCGCTCGCTGGAGGCCAGCGGCATTCTCGACGCGCTCGACCACAATGAAAGGGAAACACCATGACCACCGCTCCGGCCGGGCTGCGCGCCGCGCTGAACGGCATTTCCGGCATCCTCGTCACCCCCTTCGACGCCGAGGACAAGCTGGCCCCGGCGAAGCTGAAGCCGGTGGTGGACCGCGCCGTGCAGGCCGGCGTGCATGTGCTGGTGGCCAATGGCAACACCAGCGAGTTCTACGGCCTGACCACCGCCGAGGCCGAGGCGGCGGTGCACATGGCGGCCGAGCAGGTGGCCGGCCGGGTGCCACTGCTGGCCGGCATCGGCCGCAGCATCGGCGATGCCGTGGCGCTGACCCGCGCCTCGCGCGCCGCCGGCGCCACCGCGCTGATGGTGCACCAGCCGCCCGATCCCTTCGTCTCGCCGCGCGGCATCCTGGCCTATGTGCAGCGCGTGGCCGAGGCCGGGCAGGGCCTGCCCGTGGTGCTGTATCTGCGCAATGACGGCATCGGCATCGACAACATCATCGCGCTCTGCCAGGTGCCGGGCGTGGTGGGCGTGAAATGGGCGGCGCCGACGCCGCTGCGCCTCGGCGAGCTGATCCGCGCCACGCGCGGCCTCGACATCGCCTGGATCGGCGGCCTGGCCGAGACCTGGGCGCCGCCCTTCTACGCGGTCGGCGCGCGCGGCTACACCTCCGGCCTGATCAATGTCTGGCCCGCCCATTCGGTGGCCATCCATGCGGCGCTGGAGGCCGGCGACTATGCCCGCGCGGCGCAGCTGATCGAGACCATGTCGGCCTTCGAGGCGCTGCGCGCCGAGGAGCAGAACGGCACCAATGTCTCGGTGGTGAAGGCGGCGCTGCAGATGATGGGCGAGGATTGCGGCCCGACCCGCCCGCCCTCCGCCTGGCCGCTGACGCCGCGCGCCGAGGCCGAGCTGCGCCGGCGCCTCGGCGAATGGGGCCTGCTGCAGGCCGCCGCCGCGAAGTAGGCCGCGCGCCGTCCGGCCGGCGCGCCAGGGCGGGGGCCAGCCCCCCGCGACACCGGCCGGGCCACGCGCCCCGGCCGGAACCATCCCAAGAAAGAACGAGGAACGACCGATGACGCTCACCCGACGCGCGGCGCTCGCCGCGCCGCTGGCGGCCCTGCCGCTGCTCTCCCGCACCGCGCGCGCCCAGGGCGGCTGGCCCTCGCAGACCGTCCGCATCATCGTGCCCTACACGCCCGGCGGCGCCTCCGACATCGCGGCGCGGCTGATCGCCGAGAAGCTGACGCCGCTCTGGGGCCAGCCCGTGGTGGTGGAGAACCGCACCGGCGCCAATGGCATCGTCGGCAGCGATGCGGTGGCCAAGGCGGCGCCGGATGGCCACACGCTGGGCTTTGTCTCGGTCAATCACGCGGTGAATGCGGCGCTCTACACCACGCCCTTCGACACCATCCGCGACTTCTCGGTGCTGACGCAGATCTATTCGGTGCCGCTGCTGCTGGTGACGCGGCCGGATTTCCCGGCCCGCTCGGTGGCCGAGCTGGCGGCGCTGGTGAAGGCGAAGCCCGGCGAGATCACTTTCGCCGGCACCGGCGGCGCGGTGCATCTGGCGGCCGAGATGTTCGCCCACCGCGCCGGCGCGGCGATGACGCATATCCCCTATCGCGGCTCCACCGCGGCGCATCCGGACCTGATCGGCGGCCGCGTCGACCTGATGTTCGACACGCTGCCCGCCGTGCTCGGCCATGTGCAGACCGGCAAGCTGCGCGCCATCGCCACCACCGCGGCGCAGCGCCTGCCGATGTTCCCCGACCTGCCGACCGTGGCCGAGGGCGGCTTCGACGGCTTCGAGGCCTCGACCTGGGGCGCCATCATCGGCCCCGCCGGGCTGCCCGGCCCGGTCGCGGCGAAGATCGCCACCGATGCGGCGGCGCAGCTGCGCCAGGCCTCGGTGCAGGAGCGCATGGCCGCGCTCGGCGCCACGCCCGTCGGCACCGGGCCGGAGGCGGCGCAGGGCTTCGTCCGCGCCGAGGTGGAGAAGTGGCAGGCCGTGGTCACCCAGGCCGGCATCCAGAAGCAGTAGCCTGACCTGCCGGGCCGCGTCCCTTCGGGGGGGCCGCGGCCCGGCCCTGCGGCGCGGCGGGACACCGCGCCATGCCGGCCCGGGCGCGGCGCCCCGCCAGGGGCCGGCCCCGCACGCCCCGTCTGGCCGGGCGGCGGCGAAGCGCCTATGCCTGATGGCCATGCCCGGCTTCTTCACCACCCCCACCACCCTGGCGGTGCGCCTGCCGCTGCTGGTGGGGCTCGCGGTCTTCGCCTCCTCGGTCGGCACCACCCATCTGGCGCTGCATGTCATGCAGCGCGAGCTGGACCATGAGGTGGAGCGGCTGGCCGATGTCTATATCGACAGCCTCTCCGGCGCCGCCCTGCCGCCGCTGCGGGCCGGGGATTTCGCCGGGCTGCAGGCGGTGCTGGAGCGCGCCATGGGCTTCCAGCGCGGCGTCACAGACCTAGCCATCGTGGTCGGCGACCGCGACGGCATGCCGCTGGCGCGCGCCGGGGAGCCGCAGGGCCTGCCGCCCATGGCGCTTGGCGTCACCGCGCCCGCCTGGGTGATGAATGCGCGCGGCGACATGGCCTGGGCGCAGCGCGAGCTGCTGGAGGACAATGCGGTGGTGGCGCTGGTCGCGGCGCAGATCGCCTTCCCCGAGCAGGCCGAGCGCCGCCGCCGCCTGCTGCTGGGGCTGATGCTGGCCGACCTGGCGCTGGCGGCGCTGGCGGCGCTGCTGACCGTGCTGTTCGCGCGCCGGCTGATGCGGCCCTTCCTGGCCGTGGCCGGGGCGCTGGACCGCGCCGGGGAGGGCGATTTCGCGCCGATGCCGGTGCCCGCCCGCGACCCCGAGGCCGGCCGCCTGGCCCGCGCCTTCAACCTGATGGCCGAGCGGCTGCGCGAGCGCGAGGCGCTGGCGGCGCGCCTGGCCGGGCGCGAGCGGGCGGCGATGCTGGGGCGGCTGGCCGCCACCCTGGCGCATGAGGTGCGCAACCCGCTGGCCGGCATGCTGACCGCGCTCGACACCATCCGCCGCTTCGGCGCCGAGGCCGCGGTGCGCGGCCGCGCCCTCGACCTGGTGGAGCGCGGCTTGCGGCAGATCGAGGGGGTGGTGCGCTCGACCCTGGCCAGCTACCGCCAGGATGCCGAGCCGCGGCCGATCACCGCCGCCGATCTCGAGGATCTGCAGCTGCTGGTGCAGCCCGAGGCGCGGCGCGGCGCGGTGCGGCTGCATTGGCGCGTGGCGCTGCCCGAGCCCTTCCCCGCCGATGCGCAGCGCCTGCGCCAGCTGCTGCTGAACCTGCTGCTGAACGCGGTGGCCGCGACGCCCCCCGGCGGCAATGTCTGGCTCTCGGTGACGCGCGAGGGCGAGGCACTCTGCGCCGAGCTGCGCGACGAGGCGGGCGGCCTGCCGCGCGAGGCCGGGCGCCGCCTGGCGCCGGAGGCGGCCGGCGAGGCGCCTGCGGCGGAAGCGATGGCCGAAAGCGTGGCCGAGGGCGTGGCGCGGGGCCAGGGCATCGGCTTGCCGATCGCGGCCGAGCTGGCGGCGGCGCTCGGCGCCGGGATCACCCTCGGCGACAGCCCGGGCGGCAGCCTGATCCGCCTGGTGGTGCCGCCGCAGCCGGAGGGCGGGGCATGAGCGCCGCGCTGCCCGCCTCGGTGCTGCTGATCGAGGATGATGCGGTGCTGGGCGAATCCCTGCTGCAGCGCCTGACGCTGGAAGGGGTGGAGACGCGCTGGGCGCGCAGCCTGGCCGAGGCCGAGATCCAGCTGCGCAAGCAGCGCCCGGGGCTGATCGTCTGCGACATGCGCCTGCCGGATGGCAGCGGCGAGGCGCTGCTGGCGCGGCTGATGCCCGATCTGGGCGGCACGCCGGTGATCGTCGTCACCGCCTATGGCGATGTGGCGCAGGCGGTGCGGCTGCTGCGCGCGGGCGCTGACGACTATGTCGAGAAGCCCTTCCCCGTGCAGCTGCTGATCGACAAGCTGCAGGCGCTGTCCGGCTGGGTGCCGCCGGCGCCGCCGCCGCCCGGCGAGGCGGGCTGGCAATCCGCCTCGATGCAGGCGCTGCGGCGCCAGCTGCTGAAGCTCGCCGCCGTCGACACCACCGTGCTGCTGGCCGGCGAGAGCGGCGCCGGCAAGGAGATGGCGGCGCGGCTGCTGCACGAGGCCGGGCCGCGCGCCGGCCGGCCCTTCCTGGCGGTGAACTGCGCCGCCATCCCGGCCGAGCTGCTGGAGAGCACCATCTTCGGCCATGAGCGCGGCGCCTTCACCGGCGCCGCCGGCCGCCAGGCGGGGCTGGCCGAGCGGGCCGGGGAGGGCACGCTGTTCCTCGATGAGGTGGCGGAGCTGCCGGCCACGGCCCAGGCCAAGCTGCTGCGCCTGCTGCAGGAGCGGCGCTTCGCCCGGCTCGGCGGGCAGGAGGAGCTGCCGCTGCGCGCCCGCGTGCTGGCCGCCAGCAATGCCGATCTGCGCGCCCGGGTGGCGGAGGGACGGTTCCGCGACGATCTCTACTATCGCCTCGGCGTGGTCGAGCTGGCGGTGCCGCCGCTGCGCCAGCGGCCCGAGGATGTGGCGGGGCTGGCGGCGCATTTCCTGCGGCATTTCGCCGCCGGCCTCGGCCGGCCTTCGCCGCTGCTGGCGCCCGCCGCGCATGACGCGCTGCTCTCGCATGACTGGCCCGGCAATGTGCGCGAGCTGCGCAACCGCATCGAGCGGGCGCTGGTGCTGAGCGAGGGCGGCAGCCTGGAGACCGCCGACCTGTTCCCCGAGCGCGGGGCGGAGGCGCCGCGCCTGCCCTCCCTGGCCGAGGCGCGCGACGCCGCCGAGGCCGAGCATATCCGGCGGGTGCTGGCGCGCAGCGGCGGGCGCATCGGCGATGCGGCGCAGCTGCTCGGCATCTCGCGCACGACGCTGTGGGAGCGCATGCGCCGGCTTGGCCTGCGCGGCTGAAGCGGGCAGTTTGCATCCGGCCGCGCCCTGCCGCATTTACGCCGCAATGCGGGGCTGCACGACATTACAGCCTTGTCATCTGAGGTGACGGGGGTCATTTACCCCCCGACGGCGGCAGTTTCTGGAGAATATGATGGCGATCAACGACCTGTTCCCGGGCGAGGCTTCCATTCTCAGCCTGGCCCCGGCCGACAAGGCCGAGCTGCTGGAGCTGCTGGCGGAACAGGCCGCGGAACGCCTCGGCCGGCCGAAGAAGGAGGTGCTGGAGGCGCTGCTGGCGCGTGAGCGCCTGGGCTCCACCGCGCTCGGCCGCGGCGTCGGCCTGCCGCATGCGCGGCTCGAGGGGCTGACCACGCCGCTGGCCCTGCTGGCGCGGCTGCAGCGGCCGATCGAGTTCGATGCGCGCGATGGCGACCCGGTCGACCTGGTCTTCCTGGTGCTGTGGCCGGAGGATGCGCCGGAAGGCTTCCTGCCGGCGCTGTCGGGCATCTGCAAGGTGCTGCGCGGCAACCAGCTGCCGCGCCAGCTGCGCCAGGCCGGCTCCGCCGCCGAGGCGCTGGCCATGCTGCAGGCGGCCCGCCCGCCCGAGCCGGGGGATGACGAGCCGCACTGACCGCGACCCGCCCCGCCCGCCCGCCGGCTCCGCCGGGCCCGGGCACCGCCGCCGCCATGCCGTCCCAGGAGACCCCGGCGCCCGATGCCTGACGCTGTTTTCCTCCCCGCCGCCATCCTGCTGCCCTTCCTGGGCGCGCTCGCCGCCGCCCTGCTGCCCAGCAATGCCCGCCGCCTCGAATCCTGGCTGGCGGGCGGCATCGCCCTCGCCGCGCTGCTGATGGTCTGGCTGGCCTATTGGCCGGCGGTGTCGGAGGGGGGCGTGGCCCGGCTGGACATCCCCTGGGTGCCGCAGCTCGGGCTGAACCTGGTGCTGCGGATGGATGGGCTGGCCGCCGTCTTCGCGGTGATGGTGGCCGGCATCGGGCTGCTGGTCGTGCTCTACGCCCGCTACTACATGTCGCCGGACGACCCGATCCCGCGCTTCTTCTCCTTCCTGCTGGCCTTCATGGGCTCGATGATGGGCCTGGTCCTGTCGGGCAACCTGATCCAGCTGGTGTTCTTCTGGGAGCTGACCAGCCTCTTCTCCTTCCTGCTGATCGGCTACTGGCAGCATCTGGCGGCGGCGCGCGACGGCGCGCGCATGGCGCTGACCGTCACCGCCAGCGGCGGCCTCGCCCTGCTGGCCGGCGTGCTGCTGCTCGGGCATATCGTCGGCAGCTATGATCTGGACCAGGTGCTGCGGGCGGGCGACGTCATCCGCAACCACCCGCTCTACCTGCCGGCGCTGGTGCTGATCCTGCTCGGCGCGCTGACCAAGAGCGCCCAGTTCCCCTTCCATTTCTGGCTGCCGCACGCCATGGCGGCGCCGACGCCGGTCTCCGCCTATCTCCACTCGGCGACGCTGGTGAAGGCCGGCATCTTCCTGATGGCGCGGCTCTGGCCGGTGATGGCCGGCACCGATGCCTGGTTCTGGATCCTCGGCACCAGCGGCATGATCACGCTGCTGCTCGGCGCCTATGTCGCCATCTTCCAGCACGACATGAAGGGGCTGCTGGCCTATTCGACGATCAGCCATCTCGGCCTGATCACGCTGCTGCTCAGCCTGAACTCGCCGCTGGCCATGGTCGCCGCGATCTTCCACACCATGAACCACGCGACCTTCAAGGCCTCGCTGTTCATGGCCGCCGGCATCATCGACCATGAGACGGGCACGCGCGACATCAGGCGATTGTCGGGGCTGAACGCCACCATGCCCTTCACCGCGCGGCTGGCCATGGTGGCGGCCGCGGCCATGGCCGGCGTGCCGCTGCTGAACGGCTTCATCTCCAAGGAGATGTTCATCACCGAGGCGCTGACCGCCTCCAGCGCGCCCACCATGCTGCACAGCATGCTGCCCTTCGCCGCGGCGCTGGCCAGCATCTTCGCGGTCGCCTATTCGCTGCGCTTCATCCATGGCGCCTTCTTCGGCCCGACCACCGGCGACATGCCCAAGACCCCGCATGAGCCGCCGCAATGGATGCGCCTGCCGGTCGAGGTGCTGGTCTTCGGCTGCATGGTCGTGGGCATCCTGCCGGCCGCCACCATCGGGCCCTTCCTCGACGTCGCGGTGCGCTCGGTGCTGGGCGAGGCCACGCCCTATTACAGCCTGGCGGTCTGGCACGGCTTCAACCTGCCGCTGGTGATGAGTTTCGTGGCGCTGGGCGGCGGCGCGCTGCTCTACCTGCTGCTGCAGCGCCATCTCAGCGCCGGCATCGACGGCACGCCGCTGCTGCGCGGCCTTGATGGCCGCCGCCTGTTCGACCGGGTGATGGTGTTCCTCTCCTGGCGCTTCGCCCGCACCGCCGAGCGGCTGCTGGGCACGGCGCGGCTGCAGATGCAGCTGCGGCTGATGGTCTGCGTCACCGCGCTGGCCGCGGTGCTGGCCCTGGCCCCCTACGGCCTGGCGCTGGGCGGGCTGCAGCTGACGCGGCCCGACCCGGTGATCGCGCTGGTCTGGGTGGTGGGCGCGCTCTGCGCCATCGGCGCCGCCTACCAGGCCAAGTACCACCGGCTGGCGGCGCTGATCCTGCTGGGCGGCGCCGGGCTCGCCGTCTGCGTCACCTTCATCTGGTTCTCGGCCCCCGACCTCGCCGTCACCCAGCTGCTGGTCGAGGTGGTGACGACGGTGCTGCTGCTGCTCGGCCTGCGCTGGATGCCGAAGCGGCTGGAGAATGCCGGCTCCAACCAGGTGCTGGCGCGGCTGCGCCGCTGGCGCGACTTCGTCATCGCGGTCGGCGCCGGGCTCGGCCTGACGCTGATCTCCTACGCCACCATGACGCGCGTCTCGCCGGAGGGCATCTCCCGCTTCTTCCTGGAGCGCGCCTATACCGAGGGCGGCGGCACCAATGTGGTGAACGTCATCCTGGTGGATTTCCGCGGCTTCGACACCTTCGGCGAGATCACCGTGCTCGGCATCGTGGCGCTGACGGTCTTCGCCCTGCTGCGCCGCTTCCGCCCCGCCAAGGAGAGCATCGGCGTGCCGGAGCAGCAGAGCGGCCAGGAGAGCGCGCATGGCTGGCTGCTGGTGCCGGGCGTCATCATGCGGCTGATGTTCCCGGTGATCGGGCTGGTGGCGCTCTACCTGCTGATCCGCGGCCATGATTTGCCGGGCGGCGGCTTCGCCGGCGGGCTGATGCTGGCGGTGGCCATCCTGCTGCAATACATGGCCGGCGGCGCCCGCTGGGTGGAGGACCATCTGCGCGTCCACCCGCTGCGCTGGATGTCGGTGGGCCTGCTGCTGGCGGCCGGCACCGGCTTCGCCGCCATGCTGTTCGGCCGGCCCTTCCTGACCTCCTACTTCGCCTATGCCGATCTCGGCTGGCTGGGCAAGCTGCCCATGGCCAGCGCCATGCTGTTCGACATCGGCGTCTTCGCCCTGGTGTTCGGCGCCACCGTGCTGATGCTGATCGCCATCGCCCACCAATCGGTGCGCAGCCAGCGCGCCGCGCCGCCGCCGCCGCCCGGCCCCGCCTTCCAGGGAGAGGATTGATGGAACTGGTCCTGGCACTCGCCATCGGGATCCTTGGCGGTTCCGGCGTCTGGCTGCTGATGCGGCCGCGCACCTTCCAGCTGATCATCGGCCTGTCGCTGCTCTCCTACGCGGTGAACCTGTTCATCTTCAGCATGGGGCGTTTCCCGGTGGGCCGCGCCCCGGTGCTGGAGCCGGGCACCGCCGGCGACCCGGCCCTCTATGCCGACCCGCTGCCGCAGGCGCTGGTGCTGACCGCCATCGTCATCGGCTTCGCCACCACGGCGCTGTTCCTGGTGGTGATGCTGGCCGCCCGTGGCCTGACCGGCGGTGACCATGTCGATGGGCGGAGGCGCGGCCAATGAGCGGCTGGCTTTCCCACCTCGCCATCGCCCCGGTCCTGCTGCCGCTGATCATCGGCGCGGTGATGATCCCGATGGATGATCATCGCGCCCGGCTGCGCGCCGGCCTCGGCCTGCTCTCGGCCGTCGCGCTGATCGGCTTCGCCATCGCGCTGATGGTGCAGGCCAGCCAGGCCGAGGCGCCGCCGGTGCTGGTCTACCGCGTCGGCGACTGGCCGGTGCCCTTCGGCATCACCCTGGTGGTGGACCGGCTGGCGGCGCTGCTGCTGCTGCTGACCTCGCTGCTCGGCCTTGCCGCGCTGCTGTTCTCGCTGGTGCGCTGGCAGCGCATGGGCGCGCAGTTCCACGCCCTGTTCCAGTTCCAGCTGATGGGGCTGAACGGCGCCTTCCTCACCGGCGACCTGTTCAACCTCTTCGTCTTCTTCGAGGTGCTGCTGGCCGCCTCCTACGGCCTGGCGCTGCACGGCTCGGGCGTGGCGCGGGTCAAGGCCGGGCTGCACTACATCGCCATCAACCTCGCCGCCTCGCTGCTGTTCCTGATCGGCGTCAGCATGATCTATGGCGTGGCCGGCACGCTGAACATGGCCGACCTCGCCGCCCGCATCCCGGCCCTGCCGGCCGAGGACCGGCCGCTGCTGGAGGCCGGCGCCGCCATCCTCGGCATGGCCTTCCTGGCCAAGGCGGCAATGTGGCCGATGGGCTTCTGGCTGGCGCCGACCTATTCGGCGGCGAGCCCCCCGGCGGCGGCGATCTTCTCGATGATGAGCAAGGTCGGCTTCTACGCCGTGCTGCGCCTGTCGCTGCTGCTGTTCGGCCCGGACTCGGGCGATTCCGCCGGCTTCGGCAGCACCTTCCTGTTCGTGGGCGGCCTCGCCACCATCGGCTTCGGCGCGGTCAGCGTGCTGGCGACGCAGGATCTCTCGCGCCTGGCGGGGGCCAGCGTGCTGATCTCCTCCGGCACGCTGCTGGCCGCGGTCGGCGCCGGCCAGCTCAGCGTCACCTCGGGCGCGCTGTTCTACCTGGCGAGCTCGGCGCTCGCCATCGGCGCCTTCTTCCTGCTGGTCGAGCTGCTGGAGCGCGGCCGCGAGATGGGCGCCGACGTGCTGGCGGTGACGCTGGAGGCCTTCGGCGACGGCAATGACGATGAGGAGGAGGAGGAGGAGGAGGTCGGCGTCGCCATCCCCGCCACCATGGCGGTGCTCGGCGCCTGCTTCCTCTGCTGCGCCCTGCTGCTGGCCGGGCTGCCGCCGCTGTCCGGCTTCATCGCCAAATTCGCCATGCTGAACGGCATCCTGAACCCCGAGGGGCTCGGCCGCAGCGGTGAGGCGGTGCCGCTCTCCGGCTGGGCGCTGCTGGTGGCGCTGATCCTCTCCGGCCTGGCGACGGTGCTGGCCATGGCGCGCGCCGGCATCCGCAGCCTCTGGGCGGTCAGCGACCGTGCCGCGCCGCGTGTCGGCGTGGTGGAGATCGCGCCGGTGCTGCTGCTGATCGGGCTGTGCATCGGCATGACGGCGGGCGCCGGCCCGGTGCTGCGCTACATGCAGGACACGGCCGCGACGCTGCACCAGCCGCAAACCTATATCCGTGGCGTGACGGAGCCCGCGCGATGAGCCGCCTGCTGCCGCATCCCGTCGTCTCGCTCGGCCTGTTCCTGTTCTGGATGCTGGCGCAGGAAAGCGCCGCGCCGGGGCCGGCGCTGGTCGGGCTGGTGCTGGCCGTGCTGGGCGGCTGGGCGCTGGCGATGCTGAAGCCGGGCCGCGTGCGGCTGCGCCGCCCGCTGCTGGCGCTGCGCCTGTTCGGCACCGTCACCTATGACGTCATCCGCTCCAATATCGACGTCGCCCGCATCATCCTGCTGCGCCTGCCGGCGCGGCGCGCCGGCTTCATGCGCATCCGCCTCGAACTGCGCCAGCCGGAGGCGCTGGCGGTGCTGGCCTGCATCCTGACCGCGACGCCGGGCACCGCCTGGGTCGAGTTCGATGCCGAGGAAGGCTGGCTGCTGCTGCATGTCCTCGACCTGGTCGACGAGGAGCACTGGGTGCGCATCGTCAAGGACCGCTACGAGGCGCCGCTGAGGGAGATCTTCCGATGAGCCTGGCCGTGCTGCAATGGTCGCTGCTGCTGGCGCAGCTGATGCTGGGCGCCGCCTTCTGCTGCGCCGCCTTCCGCGTGCTGCGCGGGCCGCGCGCGCAGGACCGCGTGGTGGGCCTCGACACGCTCTACGTCAATGGCGCGCTGCTGCTGCTGAGCTTCGGCATCCGCAGCGGCACCGAGCTGTATTTCGAGGCGGCGCTGGTGATCGCGCTGCTCGGCTTCGTCAGCACCGCGGCGCTGGCCAAGTTCCTGATGCGCGGCGAGGTGATCGAATGAGGCCGGGGCTGGAACCGCTGGCGGGGCTGCCGGGCTGGGCGGCGATCCCGGCGGCGCTGCTGCTGCTGCTGGGCGCCGGCCTGGCCCTGGCCGGCTCCTTCGGCCTGCTGCGCTTCCGCAGCTTCTATGAGCGGCTGCACGCGCCGACCATCGCCACCTCGATGGGCATGGGCTGCGTGCTGCTGGCCTCGATGCTGGTGTTCAGCGCGCTGCAGGCGCGGCTGGTGATCCATGAGCTGCTGATCGGCGTGCTGATGCTGGTGACCACGCCGGTGACGCTGATGCTGGTGGCCCGCGCCGCCATGCAGCGCGACCGGGTGGAGGGCAGGCTGGACGTGCCGCTGAGCGCCCGCCCGCCGGCGGTGGGCGCCGATGCCGCCTCGGCCGACCAGCCCGGCCCCGACACCGGACCGGGGCTGGACGGCCCCGGCCTGCGCCCGCCGCCGCCGCCCGACCCGGCCTGAGCCCCCCGGCCGGGGGCGGATTTCACTCCGCCCGCTCGATGGCGATGGCGGTGGCCTCGCCGCCGCCGATGCACAGGGCGGCGATGCCGCGGCGCAGCCCGTGCCGCTGCAGCGCGTGCAGCAGGGTGACGATCAGCCGCGCCCCGGTCGCGCCGATCGGGTGGCCCAGCGCGCAGGCGCCGCCATGGATGTTGACCGCCTCCGCCGGCAGGTCCAGCTCGCGCATCGCCGCCATGGTGACGACCGCGAAGGCCTCGTTGATCTCGAACAGATCGACCTCCGGCAGGCGCCAGCCGATGCGCTCCACCAGCTTGCGGATGGCCGGCGCCGGCGCGGTGGTGAACCATTCCGGCGCCTGGGCCTGCGTCGCATGGCCGCGGATCGTGGCCAGCACCGGCAGCCCCATCGCCTCCGCCGTGGAACGCCGGGCCAGCAGCAGCGCCGCCGCGCCATCGGCATTGGCGCTGCTGGAGGCGGCGGTGATGCTGCCATCCGGCCGGAAGGCGGGCTTCAGCGTCGGGATGCGCTCGGCCGAGAGGCGCTGCGGGATCTCGTCCGCCGCCACCTCGCCGGCCGGCGTGGCGATGGGCACCGTCTCGGCGGCGAAGGCGCCGGAGGCCAGCGCCGCCTGGGCGCGGCGCAGCGTCTCCATCGCATAGGCATCCTGGTCGGCGCGGGTGAAGCCGTAGCGCTCGGCGGCCGCCTCGCCGAAGCTGCCCATGCTGCGGCCGGGCTCATAGGCATCCTCCAGCCCGTCCAGCAGCAGATGGTCCAGCACCCGCCCATGGCCGATGCGGTAGCCGCCGCGCGCGCGGTCCAGCAGATAGGGCGCGCCCGACATGCTCTCCATGCCGCCGGCCAGCACCAGCCGGGCGGAGCCAGCCAGCAGCGCGTCATGCCCCAGCATGGCCGCCTTCATGCCGGAGCCGCAGACCTTGTTGATGGTGGCCGCCCCTGTGGCATCGGGCAGGCCGGCGGCGCGCGCCGCCTGGCGGGCCGGCGCCTGGCCGAGCCCGGCCGGCAGCACGCAGCCCATCAGCACCTCCTCCACCGCCTCGGGCGCCAGGCCGGCGCGCCGCAGCACGGCGGACAGCGCGGCGGCGCCCAGGCGCGGCGCCGGCACCCCGGCCAGCCCGCCCTGGAAACGCCCCAGCGGGGTGCGCGCGGCGGCGGCGATCACCACGGGATCGCGCTCGGTCTCGGTCATGGCCTGGTTCCTCCTGACCCGAGCCTAGCGCGGTGCCGCGCGGCAGGGCGAGCCGGAGGGCGCAGGGCGGGGCTGGGGTGGCGAGAAACCGGGCCAAGTAAACGAGACGTGGCCGTGGGCGCGTCCGTCACGGCTCTGTTAGGATTTGCACAGGGGGAGGCGGCGCTGGGCCCGGTCGGGCGGTGCCGGCAAGGGCATGGACTTCCCCGCGGTGCTGCCAGCGCCCGCTGCCCGCCCTGCCTGCGAGGTGCGCCCCATGACCGCCTACAATCCGCTGACCGGCATCACCTGGAATGTCAGCCTCTCGGATCTCAACGTCACCTACCGGTTCATGGAGGCGGGAAGCAGCGTCACCATCCCGCCCGACGAGGATGATGTCGACGAGAACGGCAATCCCGAGCAGCCGCTGACCGTCGTCAGCCAGGAGTGGAACGAGTATGAGCGCGGCCAGGTCCTCAAGGCCTTCGAGCTGTTCGAGCGCATCACCAACCTGACCTTCACCGAGGCCGCGCCGGGCGAGGATGCCGATTTCCGCATGGTGCTCGGCGATTTCCAGCGGGACACCGTGGCGGGCCTCATGGTGCCGCCGCTGGGCGGCGAGCTGGATGGCTATGGCCTGTTCAATGTCACGGCGCCGGTCTGGAACCGCAGCCCGGGCGGGCCGCTCGATATCGGCGGCGACAGTTTCCAGACGCTGATCCATGAGATGGGGCACGGCCTGGGCCTGGCCCATCCGCATGGCGCGGATGGCGGCTCCACCATCTTCCCCGGCGTGACGGACGAGGAGGATGTCGGCGAGTTCGGGCTGAACCAGACCGTCTGGACCATGATGTCCTATGTCGAGGGCTGGGCCACCGGCCCGGATGGCCTGGCCGGGAGCAAGGATTACGGCCGCAACTTCACCCCCATGGCCTTCGACATCGCCGTGCTGCAGGCGAAATACGGCGTCAACACCACCTATGCCAATGGCGACGACGTCTACGAGCTGTGGGATGCCGACGCCACCGGCACCGGCTATGCGGCGATCTGGGACACCGGCGGCAGCGACACGATCCGCTATTCCGGCCTGCGCGACACGGTGATCGACCTGCGCGCGGCGACGCTGGAATGGGCGCCGGGCGGCGGCGGCTACATGTCCTATGCCGCGGGCGTGCATGGCGGCTACACCATCGCGCATGGCGTGGTGATCGAGCGCGCCATCCTCGGCGGCGGCAATGACCGCGCCATGGGCAATGACGCCGACAACTACTTCTTCGGCGGCGCCGGCAACGACATGATCGATGGCGGCGGCGGCCGCAACACCGCCGGCTTCGACAGCGACTTCGCCGATGTCGCCAGCGCCGGCCGCTATGGCAACACCGCCACGATCGACGGGCCCGAGGGCTATGACATCCTCACCAACATCCAGCGCCTGGTCTTCGCCGATGGCGTGATCGAGCTGGATCGCGGCAGCCCGCTGGTCGACACCCTGTCCTACTACAGCGACAACCGCGATGTCTGGCTGGCGGGCATGGCGGCGGAGGAGCATTTCGCCCAGTATGGCTGGCGCGAGGGGCGCGACCCCAACGCCTTCTTCTCGGTCTCCGGCTACCTGGCGGTGAATCGCGACGTCGCCGATGCCGGCATCAATCCGCTGGATCACTACCTGAATTTCGGCTGGCGGGAGGGTCGCGACGCCTCGGCCTGGTTCGACACCGAGGCCTATCTGAAGGCCAATGCCGATGTGGCGGCCGCCGGCATCAACCCGCTGCTGCACTACCTGGCCTTCGGCCAGGCCGAGAACCGCTTCAACCATCTGGTGCTGGGCGAGGAGATCCGCGGCGGTGTCGATGCCGAGTATTACCGCATCAGCAATCCGGATGTGACGCGCGCCGGCCTCGACGCGCAGCAGCATTACGACCTCTTCGGCTGGCGCGAGGGGCGCGACCCGAATGGCTGGTTCGACACCGATTTCTATCTGGAATGGAACCAGGACGTGGCGGCGGCCGGCATCAACCCGCTCGAGCACTACCATCAGTTCGGCTGGCGCGAGGGCCGCAACCCGTCGGAGATCTTCGACACCGAGGGCTATCTGGCGGCCAATGCCGATGTGGCCGCGGCCGGCATCGACCCGCTCGAGCATTATCTGCGCTTCGGCGCGGCGGAGGGCCGCGAGGCGGTGTTCTGAGCGCCGGGCGGCGCGGCCCTGGCGACACCGCCGGGGGCCGCGCCGCCCTACGCGCCCCGTTGCTCAGAAGCTCACGCTGTAATGCAGCTGGGCGCCGTAATCATTGGCCGACTGCCCTTCCTCGCGCAGCCGGCGCCAGCCGATGGTGGCGTCGAAGCCGCGCAGCCAGGACACCAGATCGCCGAGATCATAGGTGACGGAGGCGGTGTTCTGCACCGCCTGCTGCGGCGCCACGCCGCGCTCCTTCAGCCATTCATAGGCATAGGCCAGCGTCACCGGACCGCGCTGCAGCGACAGGCCGGCGGTCAGCACGTCGCGCCGCAGCCCGCCGATGCCATCCGCGTCGCGCTGGCGCAGCCATTCGACCAGCGGCGTGACGCTCATCTCCAGCGGCAGCGGGATGGTCCAGGCCAGGCCCGCGACGCTGCCGCGCTCGGTCGCCGCGGTGCCCGCCGCCTCGCTGTCCAGCCCGGCGCGGCGGGAGGAGAGGCCCAGCGTGTAGTCCAGGCTGCCCAGCGGCAGTTCGATGTCGCTGCCCTCCAGCGACAGCACCGCATTCTGGTAGCCGCGCGTGTTGTCGGCGCCACCATAGGCGCGCCGGTTGCGCGCGCTGTAGCGGGTGCGCCCCGCGCCATCCACCACCGCATGCCGGTAGGAGAAGAGCGAGGAGGACAGGGCGGTGCGGTCGGCCTGGAACATCTCCAGCTGGATGCTGTGCCGGCCCCAGCTTTCATCCAGCCCGGCCAGCTCGGAGAGGGAGAGGTTGACGCCGAAGCCGATCTTCTCCGACAGCTCATAGCCTTCCGCGAAATCGGTGCCGTAGAGGCCGGGGGCACGGTCCCAGGCGAAGCCGAAGCGCGGATGCAGCTTGCCGGCGAAGAGCCGCAGCGGGCCTTCCGACCAGCTCAGCAGCAGCGTCTCCACCCAGGCGGCCTGGCCGCGGAAGGCGCGGTCGCTGCCATCCGGCTCGCGCGGCGCCGGCTCGCTCTTGAAGCTGCCCTCGATGGCGAAGCCTTGCGGCAGGGTGAGGGTCAGCTCCAGCTCGGTCTTGTTGTAGAGGTCGGTATAGGCGCGGCGGCCGCCGCGCGCGCCGTTGCGGTCGACATCCAGCTCGGTGTCCAGGCTGCCCTCCAGCCCGAAGCCATTGGCCTCCAGCCGCACCGGCGGTTCCTCGGCCCGCGCCGCGCCGGCGGCGAGCAGCAGCGGCGCAAGCAGCAGCGCCGGCCGGCGCGAACGGCGCCGGGCAGAAGGGCGGGGCATGGAGAAGGGCATGGTGTGGGCATTCCGGCAAAGCTGCCGGCGCGGTTACCACGCCTGGAGTGAGATATTATAACATATTGAAAATTTAAGCTCGCCGCCATGCGGCGGGAAGCCAGGCAGGGCGGCGCCCCGGGCAGGCCCCAGGGCGCCGATGCGCCTCACTCGACGCGGATCTCCGCCTTGCGCGCCACCTCGCCCCAGCGCTGCGTCTCGCTGGCGATGAAGGCGCGGAACTCCTCCGGCGTGTTGCCCACCGGGGTGATGCCCAGCTCCTGGAAACGCTGCGCCACCGCCGGGCTGCGCAGCGCCGCCACGGCCTCGCGGTTCAGCCGCGCCACGATCTCCGCCGGCGTGCCGGCGGGGGCGAAGAAGCCGTGCCAGGACAGGCTCTCGAAGCCCGGCACCGTCTCGGCGACGCTCGGGATGTCGGGCGCCGCCGGGCTGCGCGTCAGCGAACCCACGCCCAGGATGCGGATCTTGCCGTCGCGCTGGAAGGGCAGGGCGGAGGAGAGGTTGTCAAAGGCCAGCGGCAGCTCGCCGCCCAGCAGCGCCGTCATGATCTGGCCGCTGCCGCGATAGGGCACATGCTCCATCTGCGTGCCCGTCAGCTGGGTGAACAGCGCGCCGGCCAGGTGGACCGAGGTGCCGACGCCGGAGGAGCCGTAATTGTAGTGGCCCGGCCGCTGCTTCAGCAGCGCGACCAGCTCGGCCACATTGCGCGCCGGCAGGTCGTTGGACACCGCCAGCGCGTTGGGCTGCGCGGCCAGCTGCGTGATCGGCGCGAAATCCCGCAGATTGTCATAGGGCATGCGCGCGAAGATCGACGGGTTGATCGCGTGGCTGCTGATGGTGCCGAGGCAGATGGTGTAGCCATCCGGCGTGGCGCGGGCGCAGGCCTCGCTGCCGATATTGCCGCCGGCGCCGGGGCGGCTCTCGATCACCAGCGGCTGGCCCAGGCTCTGGCTCATCTGCTGGCCGACCAGCCGCGCCACCGTGTCCGAGGTGCCGGCCGAGAAGGGCACGATCACGCGGATCGGCTGCGTCGGATAGGCGCGGTTCTGCGCCTGGGCGGGCGTGGCATGCAGGGCGGCGAGC
The DNA here is from genome assembly GCF_030818485.1 of Pseudoroseomonas cervicalis. Lineage (NCBI taxonomy): Bacteria > Pseudomonadati > Pseudomonadota > Alphaproteobacteria > Acetobacterales > Roseomonadaceae > Roseomonas > Teichococcus cervicalis. The sequence goes on from NZ_JAUTAJ010000002.1 coordinate 233,134, forward strand.
GGCAGCAGCGCCCCCGCGGCCAGCAGGGCGCGGCGGAACATCTTGGTCATCAATCCTCCTCGGCGGGCTCGGCGGCCTGCCTTGTGCTTGGTTCCGGGCCTTGCACCCGGGCGTCCCGCCGGCCCTGCGGCCGCCGGTCTCGATTCATGGCCGCGGCCGTGGCGGCGATCCGGGCGGCGTCAGCCGGCGGCGGCCACCGCCCCTGTCTCCGTCTCCGGCTCCGGCAGCGCGCCGGGGAAGGCCACGGCCAGCGAGCGCAGCGCATGCCGGCGCATCAGCGCCTCGGCCTGCGGCGCATCGCCGGCGGCGACGGCCTCCAGGATCGCGGCGTGCTCGGCCAGCGCCAGGCGCGGCTGGTCGTCATCGGCGGCCAGGACGCGGGCGCGGCCGATATGGTCGTAGGCGCGCAGCGCCTGCAGGCCGCGCAGCAGGAAGGCATTGTCGCTGACCGCCAGCAGCGCGGTGTGGAAGGCCTCATTGGCCAGGCGCAGCGCGGCGCCGTCGCGCGCCTCGGTCGCCGTGCGCATCGCCGCCAGGCGCTGGCGCAGCCGGTCGATATCCTCGGGCGTCGCATGCTCGGCGGCGAAGCCGGCGGCCACGCCTTCCAGCGCGGCGCGGATGCGGCCCATCTCCACCAGCCGGGCGCGCGGCTGGCACAGCACGACGGAGCCGCTGCGCGGCCGCGTCTCCACCAGCCCTTCGGCCTCCAGCCGCTGCATCGCCTCGCGCACCGGCTGGGCGGAGACGCCGAGGGCGGCGGCCAGGCCGCGCTCCGACAGCCGCCCGCCCGGCGCCAGCACGCCGGCGACGATGGCGTCGCGCAGCACCGCATGCACCCGTTCCGCCAGCGGGCGGGCATCCTCGGGCAGCGGCGGCAAATCGGGGCTGAGCAGCATGGCCATGGCAACTGCAATATCAGTGGCGAACCACCCTGGCAAGAACTGCAATAGCAGTCCGGCGGGGTGCCTCAGGTCGGCAGGCCGATCCGCCCCAGCCCCGGCAGCTTCACCGCCGGGCGCCGCAGGTCGAAGCCGGCGACGGCGCCGAGGATGCTCAGCTCCACCCCCTCGACCCAGGCCAGGGTCAGCCCGCCATAACCGCCGAAATTCAGCCGCAGCCCGGTGCCGGAGGGCGTGGCGCGCAGCCAGCGCCCATCATAGGGGAAATCCTTGCCGATGGCGGTGGGCGGCAGGGCCAGCTGCACCTCCGGCAGCCCGTCCAGCACGGCGGCGACGAAGGTGTTGGAATTGGGCCCCGGCCAGGCGCGGTAATCGCCGCGATTGCGGAAGGCATAGGCCTCGATCGCCTGCCGCACCCGCGGGATCATCGCCTCGGCCGCCGCGCCATCGGCGGCATAGACCACCTCCGGCAGGGCGCCGAACCAGCGGCCATCCGGCTCGAACCCGTTCATGCGGATGGGCTCGCCCCAGGCGGTGTAGTCGTAGCGGGTGTAGCGGGCGCCGCCCTCCTCCTTGAAGACCACCCAGCAATGCACGGCGAAGATGCCGCGCCAGCGCACCGTCTGCGCGGCCAGCACCCGCAGCACGGCCGGGCGATGCGTCGCCGGGTCGGGCAGCAGCCCGGCGCTGGAACGGTCGGCGGTCTGCCAGCCGGCGCCCTGGCCGCTGGCGGCATAGAGCCCGGCGGCAATGCCGAGGGGCAGCAGGTAGAGCAGCGCGAAGCCGGCGGCGAGGTATTTCAGGACAGCCATCATGTCCTGTCAGATGACGGCGCGGCGGCCGCAGACAAGCCTCGGCCCGCTCGGTCCCCTCAATCCGCCCCTTCAATCGGCGACAATGTTGGCGCGGCGGATCACCGGCTCCAGCAGCTGCCGCTCCTGCGCGATCATCGCCGCGAACTGGGCCGGGCTGCCGCCGCCGAGGATGGCGCCCTGCTCCGCCAGCCGCCCGCCGGTCTCCGGCTCGCGCAGCGCGGCGGTCACCAGGCCTGCCACCCGGTCGAGGATGGCGGCGGGCGTGCCGGCCGGCGCCGCCATGCCGAAGGCGGTGCCGAAGACGAAATCGGTGCCCTGCTCGCGCAGCGTCGGCAGGTCGGGCAGCTGCGCCAGGCGCTGCGCCGAGGCCGCACCCACCGCCCGCACCCCGCCGCCGCGGATCTGGCCCAGGATGTTCGGCACATTGTCGATCACCAGGTCGATCTGGCCCGAGACCAGGTCGACCACCGCCGGCGCCGCGCCGCGATAGGGCACGTGCTGGATGTCGACGCCCACGGTCTGCTTGAACAGCTCCAGCGCCAGATGCAGGCTGCTGCCCGCCCCGGCCGAGCCGGCCGTCAGCTGCCCCGGCGCCGCCTTCGCCGCGGCGATCACCTCGGCGACGCTTTTCCAGGGCCGGGCATTGGCCACGCACATCACCTTGGGCGTCTGCGCCAGCAGCACGATCGGCGCGAAGGCGGTCTGCGTGTCATAGGGCATGGCGCGATAGATGAACTGGTTCACCGCCAGCGGCCCCAGCGAGCTGGCCAGCAGCGTGTGCCCGTCCGGCGCCGCCTTGGCCACCACATCGGCGCCGATATTGCCGCCGGCCCCGGCGCGGTTCTCCACCACCACCGGCTGGCCCAGCTGCGCCGACAGCCGCTGCGACACGCTGCGCGCCAGCACATCCACCAGCCCGCCGGGCGGGAAGGGAACCACGATGCGCACCGGGCGCGTCGGCCAGTCCTGCGCGCGGGCAGGACCGGGACCCAGCAGAGAAAGAAACGGCGCGGCCAGCAGGGCACGGCGCGGGACGGAGGTTCTTGTCATTCGCTCACTCTCCCTGGTGCGGCTTCGGCCGCTTATCGTTTGCCGTGGGAGGGCGCCGCCCTCCCACACCCTCCCGCCGGGGGGACGGGGTCCCCCCGGACCCCGCCTTCGGTCAGGGCTCGAGGCCGGGCGGGAAGGGGTAGTGGCCGGGGGCGGTCTCGACGGTGATCCAGCGCAGCTCGGTGAACTCGGCGATGCCGGCACGGCCGCCGAACCGGCCATAGCCGCTGGCCTTGGTGCCGCCGAAGGGCATCTGCGCCTCGTCATGCACGGTCGGGCCGTTGATGTGGCAGATGCCGCTGTCGATCCGCGCCGCCAGCGCCAGGCCGCGCGCCACATCGCGCGTGAAGATCGCCGAGGACAGGCCGTATTCGCTGTCATTGGCGACGCGCACCGCCTCCTCCGCATCGCGCACGCGGATCATGGCGACGACGGGGCCGAAACTCTCCTCGGCATAGATCCGCATCGCCGGCGTCACCCGGTCCAGGATGGCGGGCGGCATGATGGTGCCGCGCCGCGCGCCGCCGCCATGCAGCACCGCGCCCTGGCCGACCGCGTCCTCCACCAGCGCATCCACCTTGGCCGCCGCCGCCTCATCCACCACCGAGCCGAGGAAGACCGGCCCGGACGGATCGCCCACCGGCAGCTTCGCCACGAAGGCCGAAAGGCGGCGGATGAACTCGTCGGCGACGCTGTCCACCACCACCAGCCGCTCGGTGGACATGCAGATCTGGCCCTGGTTCATGAAGGCGCCGAAGGCCGCCGCCTTCACCGCCTCCCCGAGATCGGCATCCTCCAGCACCAGCATCGGCGCCTTGCCGCCCAGCTCCAGCAGCACCGGCTTCAGATGCTGCGCCGCCAGCCCGGCGATGATGCGCCCGACCTTGGTGGAGCCGGTGAAGTTGACCCTGCGCACCGCCTTGTGGGCGATCAGCGCCTCCACCACCGAAGGCGCATCCTCGGCGCTGTGGGTGACGATGTTGACCACGCCCGGCGGCAGCCCGGCCTCGGTCAGCACCGCGCCGATCAGCCGGTGCGTGGCGGGGCAGGTCTCGCTGGCTTTCAGCACCACCGCATTGCCGCAGGCCAGCGGCAGGGCGATGGCGCGCACGCCAAGGATCACCGGCGCGTTCCACGGCGCCATGCCCAGCACCACCCCGACCGGCTGGCGCACCGACATCGCCAGGCAGCCGGGCTTGTCGGAGGGGATGACCTCCCCGGTCAGCTGCGTGGTCATCGCCGCCGCCTCGCGCAGCATGCCGGCGGCCAGCTGCACATTGAACCCGGCCCAGCCCGCCGTGGCGCCGATCTCCTCGGCCATCAGCCGGATGAAATCGGGGGCGCGGGCGGCCAGCGCATCGGCCGCCTTCAGCAGCAGCGCCCGCCGCGCATTGGGGCCGAGCGCCGCCCAGCCCGGCTGCGCCGCCGCGGCCGCATCGGCGGCTTCGCGCGCATCCTCGGGCCCGGCGGCGGCGGCGCGGCTGGCGACGCTGCCGCGCACCGGGTTGCGCCGCTCGAACACCGCGCCCGACCGGGCCTCCTGCCCTTCGCCGCCGATCAGCAGCGGAACATCCAGCATGGCTTTCTCCCTCAGGCCTTGTGGTAGAGCACCGGCACGGCGGCATCGACCAGCACCTCGACCAGCGCCGGCCCCTCCGAGGCCAGCGCCGCCGCCAGCGCGGCGTCGAGCTGCGCGGGCTCCGCCACGCGCTGCGCCTCGCAGCCCATGCTGCGGGCCAATGCGACGAAATCGATGCCCGGCAGCTCGATGCCCGGCACGCCGCGGATCTGCAGCACCTGGCTGAAGGAGCGCATGGCGCCGTAGCCGGCATTGTTGATGACGATGATGGTGAGCGGCAGCCGGTGCTGCACGGCGGTCCAGAGCGCCTGCGGCGAATACATCATCGAGCCGTCGCCGATCAGGCAGACCACCCGCTCGCCCGGCCGCCCCAGCGCCACGCCGACCGCCCCGGGCAGCCCATAGCCCAGCCCGCCGCTGGCCATGGTGAAGAAGCTGCCCCAGCGGTTGCGCGGCAGCTGCGCCTGCATCGCCGGGCGATGGGAGGGCGCTTCCTCCACCAGGATGGCGCCTTCCGGCATCGCCTGGTGCAGCCGGTGCAGCAGATACTCGGCCGGGATCGGGCTGGCCGGTGCGGGCGCCGCCGGGCGCGGCCGCGGGGCGGGCGGGGCGCGATCCGCCTGAGGCAGCAGCGCCGCCAGCGCCGGCAGGGCCAGCCGCAGGCTGCCGCGCACCGACAGCCCGGCCGGGGCGGAGGCGGCCGTCTCCCCATCCGCCGTGACATGCAGGATGGTGGTGCCGTCGCGGAACACCGAGGCCTCGCCCGGCACATGGAAGGTGAAGACCGGCGCGCCGAGCACCAGCACCACATCATGCCGCGCCAGCGCCGCCGACACCGCCTGCGGCGCGGCGGCCAGGAAGCCGGCGAACAGGGGATGTTCCTCGGGGAAGGCGATGCGGGCGGCGAAGGGGCTGGCCAGCACCGGGGCGCGCAGCCGCTCGGCCAGCGCCACCAAAGCCGGGCCGGCGCCTTCCTCATCCACCTCCGGCCCCACCACCAGCACCGGGTCGCGCGCGGCGGAGAGCGCCTGCGCCACCTCCTGCAGCAGCGCCGGATCGGGGGCGGTGTCGCGCGCCACGCGGCGCGGCGGCAGCGGCGCGCAGGGCGCGTTCCAGTCATCGGAGGGGATGGAGACGAAGCAGGGGCCGCAGGGCCGCTGCTCGGCCATGTGGAAGGCCTGGGCGATGGCGGCCGGCACATCCTCGGCCCGCGCCGGCTCCACGCTGAACTTCACATAGGGGCGCGGGAAGGACGCCGCATCACTGGCGCCCAGGAACGGGAAATTCGGCAGCAGGGCGCGCGCCTGCTGCCCGGCGGTGATCACCATCGGCGCCTGATTCTTCCAGGCGGTGAACAGATTGCCCAGCGCATGGCCGAGCCCCGCCGCCGAATGCAGGTTGACGAAGGCGGCCCGCCCGGTCGCCCGCGCATGGCCATCCGCCATGCCGACCACCGAGGCCTCCTGCAGCCCCAGCACGTAGCGGATGTCGTCCGGCCAGCGCTCCAGGAAACCCAGCTCGGTGGAGCCGGGATTGCCGAACACCGTGTCGATGCCCCGCTGCCGCAGCAGGTCGAGCACCGCCTGCCGCACCGTGACCGGGCCGCTCATGCGCCGAGCCCGATCACCAGCCGGCGCAAAATGGCCAGGAAGGCATCGCGGTTCTCGGGGCCCACCAGCGCGTCCAGCTGCGCATCATGAGCGGCCGCATGGGCCGCGAGGGTGGAGAGCGCCGCCTCGCCCGCCGGCGTCAGGGTCAGCGCGTAGCTGCGCCGGTCCTGTTCCTGGCGCTGCCGCTGGATCAGCCCGCGCTTCTCCAGATCGGCCAGGGCCGGGGTCAGGGTGGATTTGTCACGCCCCGCCGCGGCGCCGAGCGCCGTCTGCGACAGGCCGGGATTGGCGCCGATGATGGCCAGGATGGCGAAGCGGCCGGGGCGCAGCGCCGTGTCGCCGCTGCGCCGGGCGAAAGCCTGGAAGGAGGCCTCCTGCGCCAGGCGCAGCTGGAAGCCCAGCAGCCCGTCCAGCCCGCCCAGCTGCAGCCGCTCGGCCGGCGGGGTGGCGGCGGCCAGCACCGGGCGGCCGGGCAGGCCGCCCTGCGGGGCCAGGCTGGCGGGGGCAGCGGCGCGCCGGGGCGGCCGCGCGGCGGCGGGCTTGCTCACGATCGTCTCCTCCCTGCGCGCCGGCCTTGGGCTGGCCGGTCGCGCCTTGCGGCCGGGTGGACCCTCCCGGCGAATCGTAGGATATCCAACTTTCTGCGCGGCCCGCAAGCCGCCTGTTTGCCACCCCCCCGTTGCCACGCGGCGCGGCGCCGCCAGAATGCCGCCCTCGCACCGCCATGCCCGGGAGGCCCGATGCGCATCGCCCTGATCCACGCCCTGCGCCATTCGCCGCCGCCGGTGGAGGCCGCCTTCGCCCGGCTCTGGCCCGAGGCGCGGCTGATGAACCTGCTGGATGACAGCCTCTCGGCCGATCTGGCGCGGGAGGGGCGGCTGACCGAGGCGATGACCCGCCGCTTCCTGGCCCTGGCGCGCTATGCGGTGGGCACCGGGGCGCAGGGCATCCTGTTCACCTGCTCCGCCTTCGGCCCCTGCATCGAGGCGGTGCAGCGCGAGCTGGCGCCGCTGCCGGTGCTGAAGCCGAATGAGGCGATGATCGAGGAGGCGCTGGCCACCGCCGGCCCCAGCGGCAAGGTCGGTCTGCTGGCCAGCTTCGCGCCGACGCTTTCCTCCATGCCGCCGGAATTCCCCGCCGGGCTGCGCCTGGTGCCGAAGCTGGCCGAGGGCGCCCTGGCCGCGCTGGATGCCGGCGATGTCGCCGGGCATGACCGGCTGGCGCAGCGCGCGGCGCAGGATCTGGCGGGCTGCGACCTGATCGCCCTGGCGCAGTTCAGCCTGGCCTCGGCCGCGCCCGGCATCGCCGCGGCGACCGGCCGGAAGGTGCTGACCACCCCCGACAGCGCCGTGCGTAAGCTGCGCCGGCTGCTGCGCGGCGGAGACGCTGACGCCAGGGTTTGAGACGGGACGGCAGGACGTCCCCCGCCTTCCGGGCTAGGCTGATCGCATCCTGCAAGGAGCACCGCCATGGCCGCGCAGCCGCCCAACCCGCCCCCAGCCCCCGCCCGGCCGAAGCCGGACGGCCAGGCCGCGACGCCCGCCGCGGCCGCGCCGGCCGAGCTGAGCCCCGAACAGCTGGACGGCATCGCCGGCGGGCCGGTGCCGATCCGCTTCCTGTCCTGAGCGCCCGCCGCGCAGGGGATTCGTGGCTTTTCTGTCACAGTTCCGACGCGCGGCGCCCTGCGCGCAACATTGCCCCGGTTGGCGGGTTTCCATCGCGTGACAGCGGAGTGCGTGACCATGGGCCAAGCCGAACTCAGTGCCGGACAGCGGGGCAGGGGCTGGGTGCGCCCTTCGCCGGCCGAACGGGCGCTGGATGGCTGGCTGCGCGATGGGCTGCAGCGCCGCTACGGTGCGCCGCCGGAGGAGGAGACCCCGGCCGAGCTGCTGGACCTGCTGGATCGGGAGGCGCTGCGCCTGGGCGGCCCCTCCGGCCTGGCCAACTGAGAATCCTCTTCTATCTTCCTGATTCTGAAGTATTTTCCCTGCGTCAGGCCACGCGCATATCGCGCAGCAGCTCGCTCAGCGTCTGACTGAGCGCGGCGGAGCTGCCCGACAGATTGACCGCGGCGCTGTTCAGCCGGGAGGCACCATCCGCGCCCTCCCCGGCATCGCTGCGCAGGGCCTGCATCAGCTGCTCCACCCTCCGGTTGTTGGCGGCGGCCTGGGCGGCGCTGCGCGCGATCTCGCTGGTGGCGCCGCCCTGCTCCTGAACCGCGGCGGCAATGGCGGATGTCAATCCGCTGATATCGTTGATGACCTGGGCGATGCCGCGGATCGATTCCACCGCCTGCTGGGTGGCCTGCTGGGTCTGGGCGATCTGGCTGCTGATCTCCTCCGTGGCGCGGGCGGTCTGGCTGGCCAGGTTCTTCACCTCCGAGGCGACCACGGCGAAACCCTTGCCGGCCTCGCCGGCGCGGGCCGCCTCGATCGTCGCGTTCAGCGCCAGAAGGTTGGTCTGGCCGGCGATGCTGCTGATCAGCTGCACCACATCGCCGATGCGGCCGGCGCCTTCGGCCAGGGCCTGCACCACCCCATCGGTGCGGCGGGCATCCTGCACCGCGCGTTCCGTCATGCTGGTGGATTGGCTGAGGCGGCGGTTGATCTCGCTGATCGAGGCGGAGAGCTCCTCCGCCGCCGCGGCCATGGTCTGCACCCCGGCATTGGCCTCGGCCACCGCCTGCGCGGCCTGGTCGGCCTTCTGCGCCGAATGCTCGGAGGAGGCGGCGATCTGCCCGGCGGTCTGCAGGAATTCCCCGGTCGAGCTCTCGATCCCGGCGACGACGCCCTTCAGCCTGCCCTGGAAGGTCGCGGCCAGCTTGTCGAGACCCTTGCTGCGGGTGGCCTGCTCGGCCGCCGCATAGGTCTCCAGCAGCACCTCGAGATCGTACCAGGCGGCCTTCTGCAGGGCGATGCGGAAGCCGTGCCGGTTGTTGGAGGCCCTGCGCGACATGAAGCGGCCGCAGGGCTTGTCCAGGCCGAGGTCGCGCAGCACGCCGTTCAGCACGATGGAATGGCAGATGGTGACGGCATAGGCCGGCACGCCATGGTCATAGAGCGTCTGGGCCAGGGCGCGGGCGGATTCCATGAAGCCGTGGCCGATATTGCCGGCGGCGACCCGCTGCCAATGCGCCGTGCGCACCTGGTGCACCTCGGGGTCCATCAGCGCCGCCTGAATCTCCGGCCAATGGCCGAAGCGCGGATGCAGCTCGACCAGCAGCTGGGGTATGCGACGCTGCGCATACTCGGCGGCCCGGTCGCGCAGCATCTGCCACTCGTCCTCGGTGATGGCGAAGGCGTCGAAGCGCTTGAGCTGTGCCGGCTCGTGCGTGGCGGACATGGAACCTCCTCGGTTCCGGCCAGCATGCCATCGCAAGGATGAAGAGCCGGTAATCAGGGGCGCCGCGATGGCCGGCGTTTGACAGGGCGCGCCCGATCGTCAAGCTGTCCCCGTTCTGAGCCCCAGGAGCCCCGCCATGTCGCAGACCACCGACCGCCCGGAAGAGCCCGCGCTGCGCGACGGCTTCCGCCAGCACAGCTCGCATTGGGGGGTGTTCACCGCGCGCATGCGGCCCGAGGGGCTGGAGGTGCGGCCGCATCCGGGCGACCCGGACCCGAACGGGATTCTCGACAATTTCCCCGCCGCCCTGCGGCACGAGGCGCGCATCGCCCAGCCCATGGTTCGCCGCGGCTGGCTGGAGCGCGGCCCGGGCCCGGATGCGCGGCGCGGCCGGGACGAATTCGTCCCCGTCTCCTGGGAAAAGGCGCTGGACCTGCTGGCCGGGGAGCTGTCGCGGGTGCGCGACCAGCATGGCGCCGGCGCGGTGTTCGGCGGCTCCTATGGCTGGGCCAGCGCCGGGCGCTTCCACCATGCACAGAGCCAGGTGCACCGTTTCCTGAACACCGCGCTCGGCGGCTATGTGCGCTCGGTTAACAGCTACAGCTCGGGCGCGGCGACGGTGATCGTGCCGCATATCCTCGGCGACTATGAGGACCTGACCAAGCACAACGTCACCTGGGAGCAGATCGCCGAGCACAGCGACGTGGTGCTGGCCTTTGGCGGCATGGCGCTGAAGAACTCGATGGTGGCGGGGGGCGGCATCAGCCAGCATGTCGAGCGCGGCGCGATGGACCGCGCCCGCGCGCGCGGCTGCCGCTTCGTGCTGGTCGGGCCGCTGCGCAGCGACCTGCCGGAGGAGGCGGGGGCCGAATGGCTCAGCCTGCGCCCCAACACCGACACGGCGCTGATGCTGGCGCTGACCCACACGCTGGCGGCGGAGGGGCTGCATGACCGCGCCTTCCTCGACCGCTACACCACCGGCTGGGCGGTGTTCGAGGATTACCTGATGGGCCGCACCGACGGCCAGCCCAAGGACGCCGAATGGGCCGCCGGCATCACCGGCATGGCGGCGGCGGACATCCTGGCGCTGGCGCGCAGCCTGGCCGGCAAGCGGGTGCTGGTGGTGGTCGCCCATGCGCTGCAGCGCGCCGAGCATGGCGAGCAGCCGGTGTGGATGGGCATGACGCTGGCGGCGGCGCTCGGGCAGATCGGCCTGCCCGGCGGCGGCTATGGCTATGCGCTGGGCGCCATCGGCTATTACGGCCGGCGCTACAACGCCGTGCCGGTGCCGACCCTCTCCCAGGGCCGCAACAAGATCGCCGATTTCATCCCCGTGGCGCGCATTTCCGACATGCTGCTGAACCCGGGCGGCGCCTATCGCTACAATGGCCAGACGCGGCACTACCCGGACATCAAGCTGGTCTACTGGGCCGGCGGCAACCCGTTCCACCACCACCAGGACCTGAACCGCCTGCGCCAGGCCTTCGCCCGTATCGACACGCTGGTGGTGCATGAGCTGGCCTGGACCGCGACCGCCCGCCACGCCGATATCGTGCTGCCCTGCACCATGACGCTGGAGCGCGAGGATCTTGGCGCCAGCTCCAACGATCCGCTGCTGGTCGCCATGCACCGGCTGGCCGAGCCCTATGGCCAGGCGCGCGACGATTACGACATCTTCTCGGGTCTGGCCGAGCGGATGGGGGTGGGCGAGGCCTTCACCGAGGGGCGCAGCAGCCGGCAATGGCTGGAGCATCTCTATGAGCGCACCCGCGCGGCGCTGGAGGCGATCGGCGCCCCCGCTCCGGGCTTCGAGGAGTTCTGGCGGCAGGGCACGCTGAAGCTGCCGCAGGCCCCCGATGATGGCGGCAAGCTGCGCGCCTTCCGCGAGGATCCGGAGGCCAACCGCCTTTCCACCCCCTCCGGCCGGCTGGAGATCTATTCCGAGACGGTGGCCCGCTTCGGCGAGGCCGATTGCCCCGGCCACCCGGCCTGGCTGCCGCCCGAGGACGTGCCGCGCGCCGAGGCGCCGCTGGTGCTGGTGGCCAACCAGCCGGCGACGCGGCTGCACAGCCAGCTGGATTTCGGCGGCCATTCGCAGGAGTCCAAGCATCGCGGGCGGGAGGTGGCGCGCATGCACCCTGCCGACGCCGCCGCGCGCGGCATCCAGGATGGCGACGTCATCCGCCTGTTCAACGAGCGCGGCGCCTGCCTCGCCGGGGTGCGGCTGGATGAGGGCGTGCGCCAGGGCGTGGTGCAGCTGGCCACCGGCGCCTGGTACGACCCGGCGGATCCGGAGGAGGAAAAATCCCTCTGCGTCCACGGCAACCCGAATGTGCTGACGCGCGATGTCGGCACCTCGAACCTGGCGCAGGGCTGCACCGGGCAGCTCACCACCATCGAGGTCGAGCGCTTCGACGGCAATCTGCCGCCGATTCAGGCCTTCCGGCCGCCCCAGGCGGCCTGAGGGCATGGGGTATCCCGCCGCCGGGCAGCGCGGCCGCTTCATCGGCCGCGACACGGTGCTGTGCATGTCGCTGGCCGGGCGGCCGGGCAGCTTCGGCTCGCGCTTCCACAACCATCTCTATGAGCAGCTGGGGATGGATTGGGCCTACAAGGCCTTCACCACCGCCGATCTGCCGGCGGCGATCGCCGGGCTGCGCGCCTTCGGCATCCGCGGCTGCGCCGTGTCGATGCCGTTCAAGGAAGCCTGCATCCCGCTGCTGGATGGGCTGGCCCCGTCCGCGGCGGCGATCGGCTCGGTCAACACCATCGTCAATGATGATGGCGTGCTGACCGGGCACAACACCGACTACGCCGCCATCGCGCCGCTGCTGGCCAGGCATGGCGTGCCGCCCGGCACGCGCTTCGCCGCGCGCGGCAGCGGCGGCATGGGCAAGGCGGTGATCTCCGCGCTGCGCGACGCGGGCTTCCGCGATGGCACGGTGGTGGCGCGCAACGCGGCCGCCGGCCGCGCCCTGGCCGAGGCTTGCGGCTATCGCTGGAGCGCCGAGCCGGTGGCCGCGCCGCTGCTGGTCAACGTCACGCCCATCGGCATGGCGGGCGGGCCGGAGGCCGAGGCGCTGGCCTTCCCCGAGGCGATGATCGAGGCGGCCGAGGCGGTGTTCGACGTCGTCCACCTGCCGCCGGAGACGCCGCTGCTGCGCCGCGCCCGGGCGCTGGGCAAGGTGGTCATCACCGGGGTCGAGGTGGCGGTGCTGCAGGCGCTGGAACAGTTCGTGCTCTATACCGGCCAGCGCCCGACCGAGGCGCAGGTCGCCGCCGCCGCCGCCTATGCGCGGGGTGAGACCGAGCGCTGAGCGCGCGCGCGAGGACACGCCATGTCGGAATACACGGATTACTACGCGCTGCGCACTGACGATCCGGCATGGCTGCGCGACGCCCTGGTGGCCGCGGGGGCCGAGGCGGTGATCTTCGACACGGAGATCGAGACGCCGGCCCGCCCCGCCTGGTGCCCCGTCGCGCTGTTCGGCGATGATGCGGTGCTGGCGCGGCTCGGGCCCGCAATCCATATCCGGGTGGATGAGGACCAGCATGGCTGGCAGCTCAGCCTGCTGTCGGAGGAAGGCTATCGCAGCGTCACCTTCTTCGACCGGCCCTTCGGCCAGGATGGCCATGTGCCGGACGGTTTTCTGCCAGTGCCGCCGGCGCCGATCCCGCCGCAGGGCGAGGCTTTCCTCGCCCGATTCTTCGGACTGGACTGGGCGGTGCTGCGGCCGGTCCTGGTGCCGGGCGGCTTCGAGGCCTTCTGCGACGCCACCGGCCTGCCCTGCCTGATCCTGCTCGACCAGCACATCCGCATCCCGCCGCCGGGCGGGGCCGTGCTGGCCTCGGAACTCGGCTGAGGAGAGGGTCCGGGCCCGCACCGGCGCCGCCCCGCGCGCGATTGTCAGCGCCCCGCTGCTTGCCCCGTCTCGCCTGGCTGCTAGCCTCCGCCGCCTGACGCCAGAGGGAAAGCCCTGACCATCATGCCCGGCCCGGCCCATCACCGCCCCGCCCGCCCGACGCACCGCCCGGGGCGCGCCGCATGATCCAGGGCATGCAGATGGACTGCCCGCCCGGCTGGCAGGACCGGTCCATGCTGATCCTGAGCGCGGCGCAGCCCGGCGGCTCCGGCGTCACCCCCAACATGGTGGTCACCCAGGACCGGCTGCCGCCCGACCTGCCCGAAGCGCCGGAGGAGCGCATGGCGGCGCTGCTCGACCGCCAGGTGGCGCAGATGCGCGGCCAGCTGGCCAATTTCGCCGAAATCTCCCGCCGCATCCTGGCCGGCTCCCGCCGCCCGACCGCCGAGCTGCGCGTCGATTGGAGCTCGCCCCAGGCGCTGCTGACGCAATGGGTGACCTTCGTCGATGCCGGCGAGGGGCGGCTGCTGGTCGCCACCGGCACCGCCGGGCGCGCGGATTTCGCCGCGGCCGAGCCGGTGTTCCGGGAGATGCTGCGCAGCTTCCGGCTCGGCTGATGGCGGACGGGCTTCCCGCCGCCAGGGTGGGCGACCCGTTCGGGCACAGCGCCGCCATGACCGGCGTGCTGGTGGGGCTGGCCGTCGGCGCGCTGGTGGGGGTCGCCATCGTGGCGACGGGCGGGCTCGGCGCCATCGCCATCGGCGCGGCCATCGCCACCACCGGCGGTGCCGGCCTCGCCGGCCAGGCGATCGGCCAGACCATCGAAGGGCCGGTGACCGGCGCGCTGATGATCGGCTCACCCAGCGTGCTGGTGAATTCCCGCCCGGCCACCATGACGGTGCTGGCGAACGGGATCTGCGCGCAGGATTCCGGGCCGCCGCGGCTGGTCGCCACCGGCGCCGCCACGGTGCTGGTGCATGGCCAGCCCATGGCGCGTGTCTCCGAGCTGATGGATTGCTCGGCCACCATCCGCAAGGGCTCGCCCGATGTGCTGATCGGCGGCCCCAGCGTCGAGATCATCAAGCCCGAGCCGGAAGTGCCGACCTGGCTCAGCAACACCATGATGGCCATGGCGATCGGCGGCACGCTGATCGCGACCGGCGGCATCGCGGCCGGCTACGGGCTCGGCGCCGCGGTGGGCAGCCTGGTGGGCGGGGTGGGGGGCGGCTATCTCGGCGGCAAGGCCGGCGGCATGGCGGCGGCGGCGATGGGCTTCGGCGCCACCGGCCAGGCGGTGGGCGAGGTGGTGGGCGGTGTCTTCGGCGGCGCGCTGGGCGGCGGCTTCGGCTTCCGCGGCGGCCAGGCGGCGGGCAACCGCATCTGGACCAATCCGACGACGCGCACCGGCGTCATGCTGCGCCAGGGCACCAGCGGCGGCAATCCGGCCGCCGTGGCGGCGGTCAACCGCATGCCGCCGGATTTCCGCAGCGAATACGCCGCCGCCCGTGCCGCCAACTGGAAGAAGCCGAATGGCGACACCTGGTGGCCGCCGAATGATGGCGCGGTGGGCAAGCCGGTGCGCACCACCATCGACCCGACCACCTCCGGCCCGCCCACCACGGTGGACCGCTTCGGCGGCGAGCATGGCAGCTATCTCGGCAAGCCGGGCGATTCCTTCTCGGCCCGCGCCCTGCCGGGCGAGCCCTCCGGCCCGCCCAATGTCTACAAGATCGACAAGCCCACCCATGTGGAGCAGGCCGAGATCGCCCCCTGGTTCGACCAGCCCGGCGGCGGCACCCAGTACAAGCTGGTGCATCCGACCAATGCGACGACCGCCGATGGCAAGCCGGTGCCCTATTCGGTGAAGGACGCCAAGCGCGACGGCTATATGAGCGACGGACCCTGAGATGCTGATCCTTGCCGACTACGTCACCGGGCTGGAGCGCCAGCGCTTCCGCCGGCACGAGGCCTTCAACGCCGCCGCCGGCGCCGCCGACCGCGCCTGCATCGCGCCGCGCGACCAGGGCTGCGGCCGCGCGCATGAGCTGGAGGCGCTCTACGGGCCCGAGGATTTTGCCCGGTTCCTCTACGCCACCGAGCTGACCATGCCCGCCGGGCGGGAACGGCTGGTGCTGCATTGCGCGCTGGACGCCGCCATGCAGATCGTCTCGGTTCTGGCCGACCAGCCGAGCCTGCTGGCGCTGCTCTACACGCTGGACCCGGCCGGCGGCGATGAGGGGGTTCTGGCCGCCTTCGGCATCGACCCGGCGGAGAGCTGCCGCGCCGAGGTGGCGCCGCGCGAGGCCGGCGCCTTCCTGGCGCCGCATGAGGAAGGCTACGCCTATTTCACCGTGGATGTGCGCGGCGAGCTGCTGCTGCAATCCTGGAGCCGGGCGCTGCCGCCGGTCGCGCTGCATCTGCGCGCCGAGCGGGAGGGCGACCGCACCGATATCTGGAGCCGCATCGGCCGCACGCCCCTGCCGCCCGAGCCGGGCTGAGCGACAGAAGGCAGGTGCAGGGGACCCTGTCCCCTGCTGGGGGCGTCCGAGGGGGCAAAGCCCCCTCAGTCCGCTTCTCCGCCGGCATCCGGAAGCGGCGCGAACAGCACCTGCGGCCGGCCATGCAGGGCGGAGACAGTGACGCTGGCGCGCACGCCATAGACCGCCTCGATGCGCTGCGGCGTCAGCACCGCCTCGGGCGGGCCGGCCGCCACCACGCGCCCGGCCTGCAGCAGGGCCAGCGCGTCGCAATACAGCGCCGCCAGGTTCAGATCGTGCAGCGCCATGATGCTGGTCAGCCCCAGCCGCCGCACCAGCCCCAGGATCTCCAGCTGGTGGCGGATGTCGAGATGGTTGGTGGGCTCGTCCAGCAGCAGCTCCTCCGGCTGCTGCGCCAGGGCACGGGCGATCTGCGCGCGCTGCCGCTCGCCGCCCGACAGCGTCTGCCAGCGCTGGCTGCGCAGCCCGAGCAGCCCGGTCTGCCGCAGCGCCGCCTCCACCGCCGCCTGGTCCGCCGCGCCCCAGGGGGCGAAGGCGCTGCGATGCGGCGTGCGGCCCAGCCGCACCACCTCCTCCACCGTCACCGGCGCCTCGGTCTCGGCATGCTGCTCCACCAGCGCGACGCGGCGGGCGATGGCAGCGCGGCGCAGCCCGGCCATGGGTCGGCCATCCAGCCGCACCTCGCCCGATTGCGGCCGGCGCAGCCCGGCCAGCAGCCGCAGCAGGCTCGACTTGCCCGAGCCATTCGGCCCGAGCAGCCCGAGCACCCGCCCCGGCAGCGCCGAAAGGGTGACACCGTCCAGGATCAGCGTGCCGCCCGCCTCCCAGCGGACGCGCTCCGTCTCCAGGCTCATCGCGCGCCCCTCACGCCGCGCGCCGGAAGCGGGTCAGCAGCAGGGCGAAGGCCGGGGCGCCGAACAGCGCGGTGACCACGCCGATCGGCAGCGTCTGCTGCGGCACCAGGGTGCGGGAGAGGATGTCGGCCAGCACCGTCAGGATGGCGCCCAGCAGCAGGGAGGCCGGCAGCAGCCGCGCATGGCCGGGCCCGACCAGGAAGCGCGCCGCATGCGGCACCACCAGGCCGATGAAGCCCACCGTGCCGGCCAGGCTGACCAGCACCGCCGTCATCGCCGCCGTCGCCGCGAAGAGCAGCGCCCGCACCGGCCCGGTGCGGATGCCGAGCGAGGCGGCGGCATCCTCGCCGAAGGTAAAGGCGTCCAGCGCCCGCGCCTGCGACAGGCAGACGAGGATGGCGAGCCCGACGGCCGGCACCGCCACCGCCAGATCCGGCCAGCGTATGCCGCTGAGATTGCCGAGCAGCCAGAACATCACCCCGCGCGCCGCCTCGGCATTGGCGGCCAGCGCCACGATGCAGGCGGTGATGGCGCTGAACAGCTGCGCCGCGACGACGCCGGAGAGGATCACCCGCTCCGCCCCGCCGCCCGCCGCGGCGGAGAGCGCGGCCACCAGGCCGAGCGCCGCCAGCGCGCCCAGGAAGGCGCCGCCCGACAGCGCCAGCGCGCCGCCACCCAGGCCGAGAATGACCACGGCGACCGCGCCGGTGGAGGCGCCGGCCGAGATGCCCAGCACATAGGGCTCGGCCAGCGGGTTGCGCAGCAGCGCCTGCAGCACCGCCCCGGCCACCGCCAGCCCGCCGCCGAGGCAGGCCGCCATCAGCGCGCGGCTCAGCCGGTAGTCCCAGACCACGCCCTGCTGGATGCGCGGCACCTCATAGCCGGCATCGAACAGCCGGTTGGCCAGCGTCCGCAGCACCGCCGGCAGCGGCACCGCCATCTCGCCGATGGAGACGGCCAGCGCGATGCAGAAGCCCAGCAGCAGCAGCCCGCCCATGGCCAGCGCCAGGCGGAAGGCGGTCCCGCTCATGGCGCCGCGGGGCGCGCGGCGTCGGGCAGCGGGCCCAGCCGGCGGATCTCCCCGGCCAGCGCCTCCAGCGCGTCCACCGTGCGCAGCGTCGGGTTCATCGCCTGCGCGTCCATCTCGACCAGCCTGCCCTCGCGCACGGCGCGCATCTGGCTGGTCACCGGGTCGCTCGCCAGGAAGCGCCGCTTCAGCGCGGCGTCATCGGCGGGGAAGCGGCGCCGGTCCATGCGGCCGAGCACGATCAGCGCCGGCTCGGCGGCCACCAGCCGCTCCCAGCCCAGGGTCGGCCATTCCTCCTCGCTCGCCACCACATTGCGCAGGCCGAGGGCGCGCATCATCCAGGCCGGCGCGCCCATGGTGCCGGCGACGAAGGCGTCGCCCTTCACCTCGCGGCTGGAGAACCAGAACAGCACCGGCATGCCCTGCGCCCGCACGGCGGCGACCGAGGCCGCGGCCCGCGCCTCCCGCGCGCGCAGCCCGGCCACCAGCGCCTCGCCGCGCTCCGGCACGCCGAAGATGCGGGCGAGGTCGAGGATCTCCTGGTGCAGCATGGCCATGTCGAAGGGCTGGCGCCGCACGCCATCGCCGCTGCCGCTATTGTCCTTGCCCAGGCAATCGGCCGGGGCGATGTAGGTCGGCACGCCGAGATCGGTGAACTGCTCGCGCCGGCCGACGCGGCCGCGCGGCCCGACATGCCATTCGAACTGCACCACCACCAGGTCCGGATCCTGGCCGATCACCGATTCGAAGCTCGGGTCATTGTCGGCCAGGCGCGGGATGCGCGCATTGGCCTCGGCATATTGCGGCAGCACCGGGCCGATCCACAGCGCCGTCGCCGCCACCCGGTCGGCGAGGCCGAGGGCGTAGAGGATCTCGGTGGTGCCCTGGCCGATCGAGACGGTGCGGCGCGGCGGCGCGGCGAAGTGCAGCGTCTGGCCGCAATTCTCGAGCGTCAGCGGAAAGCCCGGCGCGGCCGGGGGCTGGGCCTGAGACTGAGACTGGGCCTGGGCGGCCAGCGGCGCCAGGGCCGCGGCGGCGAGCAGCAGGACGGGAAGCGCCCGGCGGGCAAACAAGAACGGCACGGATCGTCTCCTGCCTCCGGAACACCCCGCCCGGCGGCATGATGGGACGACGACGGCAGGTCTCCTGGCTCACGACGCCGGCGCGGGCGGCATGCCCGGGCCGAACCAGCCGCCCTGCCTTCCCGGCGCCGATGGCGCCAGTGGCGGGCCGGATCCCGGGGGAGCCGGCCGGTGGGCGATGGCCTCGCCGCTGACAGTTGCGGGGGCAGCCGCCGACTGGCCCCCGGACGCGCGGTCCGGCCGGGGCGCACGGCGTTCCCTTTTCACCCGCTCGCGCGGGACCGTCGACGGCGCGGTTCTACGCCCTCGCGGCGCGGCGGGGAAGCGCCGCGCTCAGACCTCGCGCGAGATCAGCCGGTTCAGGGTGCGGCAGCCGGCGACGATGGCCAGCAGGGTGATGCCCTGGGTGATCAGCCCGACCGGCGTCCAGACAGTGCCGGCGACCAGCAGCTGGCTCGGCACGTAATGCAGGAATTGCTGGATCTCGGGCTCCAGATGCAGCGTGCCCACCACCTTCACCACCGCATACCAGGCGAGGCCGCCCAGCAGCAGCAGCGGCGCCACCCATTCGGCGACCAGCTCGACGAAGGTCAGCGCGAAGCTGACCACCGCCCAGACGGCCAGGCGCACGGCGCGCCAGAGCGGCGAGGGGCCTTCGGCCTCGTCCAGGTCGTCCTGGTGGGAAGGGGCGTAGCCGGACATCCTGTCCTCCTGCCGAGGGGGTGGGGCGGGGTCGTGGCCCCCGGCATAGCGCCCCGCGCGCCGCAGCACAAAGTTTCTGCACAGGGCGGGTGGGGCGGCGCGCGGGGGCGGGCCGCTTCACCGCCCGACGGCGTAGGCCTGCATCAGCCGCGGCGTGGCGGCGGCGACGATCATGCCGTCGCGCCGGCCGGCGGCGCAGACCCGGCCCAGCGACCAGGGCGGCTCGATGCGCAGCTCGTGCCCGCGCTTCAGCAGCCCGGCGATGGCGGCGGTGCCGATCCGCTCCTCCACCAGCAGCCGGTTGGGCGCGAGGCTGCGCGGATAGAAGGATTGCGGGAAATGCTGGCTGGTGAAGAGCGGCAGGTCGATCGCCGCCTGCAGATCCAGCCCGTGATGCAGATGGCGCAGCAGCACGGCGAGCGTCCACTGGTCCTGCTGGTCGCCGCCCGGCGTGCCCATGGCCAGCCAGCCCTCGCCATCGCGCGTCACCAGGGTGGGCGTCAGCGTGGTGCGCGGCCGCGCCCCGGCCACCACGGTGGAGGGGTGGCCCGGCTCCAGCCAGCCCATCTGGCCGCGCGTGCTGATCGAGAAGCCGAGCCCCGGCACGGCGGGCGAGCTCTGCAACCAGCCGCCCGAGGGCGTCGCCGAGACCATGTTGCCCCAGCGATCCACCACGTCGAGATGCACCGTGTCGCCCCATTCGACCGGCAGCGGCGCGAAGGTCGGCTCGCCATGGCCGAGGCCCACCGGGGTTTCGGCGCCGGCCATGGCCAGCACCCGCGCCATGCGCTCGGCAGCCCCCGGCAGCTCGCTGGGCCGCAGCGCGGCCGAGGCGGCCTCGCCGATCAGCTTGCGCCGCGCCGCGCCATGCTCGGCCGAGAGCAGCGTCGCCAGCGGCACATCGACCACGTCGGGGTCGCCGTAGAACACCTCGCGATCGGCATAGGCGAGCTTCATCGCCTCGACCACGGTGTGGATGAAGCGCTCGCCGGAGGGGTCCATCGACGCGAGGTCGATGCCCTCCAGGATGGAGAGCGCCTGCAGCAGCACCGGGCCCTGGCCCCAGGGGCCGGTCTTGTGCACGGTGACGCCGTGATAGTCGCGGCTGACGGTCGGCTCGTAGCGCGCCTGGTAGCGCGCCAGATCGTCGCCGGTCAGCAGCCCGCCATTGCGGCGGCCGGTCGAATCCATCAGCTCCGCCGAGCGGTAGAAGCGGTCCACCGCCTCGGCCACGAAGCCGCGGTAGAAGGCGTCGCGCGCCGCCTCGATCTGGCGGATGCGGTCCGACCCGGCGGCCTCCGCCTCGGCCAGGATGCGGCGATAGGTGGCGGCGATGGCGGGGCTGCGCAACAGGCTGCGCGGCCGCGGCACCTGCCCGCCGGGCAGCCAGGCCTCGGCCGAGCTCGGCCATTCCGCCTTGAAGAAACTCTCCGCCGCCAGGATCGAGGAGGCGACGCGCGGCAGCACCGGGAAGCCGTTCTCGGCATAGTCGATGGCGGCCTCCAGCACCTGCGCCGGGTGCCAGGTGCCGTGGTCGCGCAGCAGCAGCATCCAGGCGTCGAAGGCGCCGGGCACGACGGAGGGCAGCAGCCCGGTGCCCGGCACCTGGCGCAGGCCCAGCGCCGCGAAGCGCTCCGGCGTGGCCGCCATCGGATAGCCGCCCTGGCCGCAGATCACCTGCGGCGCCTGGCCGGGCCGCTGCAGGATGATCGGCACCTCGCCGCCCGGTCCGTTCAGATGCGGCTCGACGATCTGCAGCGCGAAGCCGGTGGCCACCGCGGCGTCGAAGGCGTTGCCGCCGCGTTCCAGCACCCCCATGCCGACGGCGCTGGCGATCCAATGGGTGCTGGCGACGGCGCCGAAGCGGCCGCGGATCTCGGGGCGGGTGGTGAACATGCGGCTTTCCCGGTCTTGGAACCAAAAGGGATTGGTCCTTGGCCGCCTATCCTAGGCCGGGCATTTTTTGCTGCAAAGCGGCAGAAGGGTGCTTCCGCTGTCGCCAAACCTTCGTATCATGGTCCCATGAGCAAAGGCGATGACGCGCTGCGCGCCCTGCGCACCCATCTTGCGGGACTGGAGCTGCCGGACGGCGCCCGGCTGGCGCCGGAACGCGAGCTCTCCTCCCGCCTCGGCATCAGCCGCCGGGCGCTGCGCGAGGCGCTGTCCCGGCTGGAGCTGGAAGGGCGGATCTGGCGCGGCATCGGCCAGGGCACCTTCCTCGGCCCCCGCCCGCCGGAGGAGCCGGCGCGCGCCCTGCCGGCCTCGCCGCCCACCGACATCATGGAGGCGCGGCTGGCGCTGGAGCCGCAGCTGGCCGGCCTCGCCGCCACCAAGGCGCGCTCCGAGCACCTGGCCGCCATCGAGCAGGCGGTGCGCCGCGGCGCCGAGACGGTCGACCTGCAGAGCTGGGGCCGCTGGGACGCCGCCTTCCACCGCGCCGTGGCGCAGGCGGCGCAGAACCCGCTGCTGCTCGGCCTGTTCGACCAGCTGCAGGCCTGCCGCGCCCGCGCCGAATGGGGCCGGCTGCGCGCCAATGCGGCGACCGAGGCGATCCGCCGCCGCTCGGTGGCCGAGCATCGCCGCATCCAGGAAGCCATCGCCGGCCGCGACCCGGCCGAGGCGCATGCGGCGATGTGGGACCATCTGCAATCCATCTCCGCCATGGTGCGGGAGGCGCTGCGCGCCGGCCATGGCTGGTCCGGCGCCACCGCCCTGCCGGCCGAGGATCCGGAACGCCCGGCCGCCTGAACCGCCGCATCCCGCCGCGCGCCCCGCCCGGCCCCTGAGGGGCAGGGGGCGGCGCGGCGCCGGCCCGGCCACCCCGCTTCCGAGACCCGCCGGCCGCCGGAGGCCGGCCAAGAACAACGCCGCCACGCCTCTCCATCGATCCGAAGAAGGCCGACCATGACCGAGATTTCCCGCCGCGCCGCGCTGGGGCTGCTGCCGGGCCTCGCCGCGCTGCCCATCCTGCCCGCCGCCGCGCAGACCGCGCCGGGGACGGGGCCGGGGACGGGCTGGCCCGACCGCCCGGTGACCATCATCGTGCCCTGGGCGCCCGGCGGCTCCACCGACATCCTGGCCCGCATCGTGGCCGAGCATCTGCGCGGCGCCATCGGCCAGACCGTGGTGGTGGAGAACCGCTCCGGCGCCTCGGGCAATATCGGCTCGGCCGCGGTCGCGCGCGCCAACCCGGATGGCTACACGCTGCTTTTCGGCTCGATGAGCACGCATGCGATGAACGACGCGCTGTTCACCAGCATGCCGTTCCACGGCGTCGACGCCTTCTCGCCGATCGCGCTGCTGGCCTATGTCACCAACACCATGGTGATCCACCCCTCGGTGCCGGCGCGCAACGTGGCCGAGTTCATCGCCTATGCGAAGGCCAATCCGGGCAAGATCACCTATGCCTCGGCCGGCGTCGGCTCGACCAACCATCTCTGCGCCGCGATGTTCGCCCAGCTCGCCGGCATCGAGATGGTGCATGTGCCCTATCGCGGCGGCGCGCCGGCGGTGCTCGACACCATCGCCGGCCAGACCCAGCTGCTGTTCAGCGCCGGCACCCAGACCTTCGGCCCGGTGCGCGAGGGCAAGCTGCGCCTGCTGGCGGTGACCGAGGCGCAGCGCAGCGCCCTGCTGCCCGAGGTGCCGACGCTGGCCGAGACGCTGCCCGGCGCCGTCATGGCGGTGTGGTACGGCGCCTTCGGCCCGGCCGGCATGGACCCGGCGCTGGTGGCGCGGCTGAACACCGAGATCAACCGCGTGCTGATGCTGCCGGCGGTGAAGACCCGCATGGCCGAGATCGGCGTCGAGGTGGTCAATGCCAGCCCGGCGGAATTCGCCACCACGCTGCGCCAGGACGCCGCGCGCTGGGGCGGGCTGATCCGCCAGCTCGGCATCACCGCGGACTGAGCGTGCCCGCCAGCTCCGCCCGGGCGGATTTCACCGCCCTCGAACTGGAACGCCTGGAGGCGGCGCTCGCCGCCCCCGGCCAGCCCGAGGCGGCGCTGCGCGCGCTGGAAGCGCTCGCGCGGCCGCGGCTTGACCACGCGCTCTGCACCGCCATGCGCTTCGACGCCGCGGCGATGACGGTGCAGCGGCTCTACAGCTCCGACCCGGCCGCCTACCCGCCGGGCGGCAGCAAGCCGAAGCGCGACACCGAGTGGGGGCGGCAGGTGCTGCTGGAGGGGCGGCCCTTCCTGGGCGAGGGGGAGGCGGCGATCCGCCAGGCCTTCGACGACCATCCGCTGATCCTCAGCCTCGGCCTGCGCTCGGTGCTGAATTTGCCGATCCGGCTCGGCGGGCGCTGCCTCGGCACGCTGAACTTCCTGTGGCGGGAGGCGGAGGTGCCGCCCGCCCGCCGCGCCGCGGCGCAGGCCCTGGCGCTGATGGGCAGCGCCGCCTGGGCGGCCTGAGGGCTTTCGCTACGGGGCGCGCAAAAAAGCCCGGGGAGCGCGCGCTCCCCGGGCCAGTGCCGGCCTCGCGGCGGCTCAGTCGTTGTAGCGGAAGCCCGGCAGCGCCTTGATCTGCGCCTCGGTCATCGGCACCGTCACGCGCTCATTGCGGGCGGCGGGCACGCGGACCTGGTCATAGGGCACGGCGACATACTTCTCGCGCAGGCCGAGCCGGCCCTCGACCTCGATGATCGCCAGCACGGCGCGGCCCTGCGCATCCAGCACCACATCCTCGATCTCGCCGATCTCGACATTGTCCGAGCTGTAGACATCGCGGTCGGTGATGGCCTTCACGCTGCGCTGATTGGCCTCGATCTGCGTCGGCGCCTGGGCCAGCACCGGGGCGGACATCAGCATCAGGGCGGTGCCGGCCAGGATCAGGGGGTTGCGCATCGGCTTTTCCTCATGTGTTGCGGGCGGCCCTTGCGGGCCTGCCGGGACAACACGGAGAGGCGCCAGGCGTTGCCTCGGCGCTGCGCGGCCGGCGGCGATCGGCGCGCCGCCCGCCGCCCGCGGCCTCAGCCCTTGGCCATGTCGAGCGGCGGCCCGGCCTCGGCCGGGATCGGGCATTCATAAGGCTGGCCGCCCAGGCGCCGGGCCAGATCCGCCTTGGCCGCCGCGATCAGCTCCGGCTGCTGCAGCGCGGCGGCGGCCGTCGCCGCCATCACCTTGGCGACATGCACCATGCCCTTATGCGCGTGCGGGCTCTTGCCCTGCGCCGTCAGCTGCCAGGAATGGAAGGGCGTGCCGATCGCCGCCGTGGCGCCGGAGGCCTGCACCGTCGGCAGCACCCAGGAGACGTCGCCGACATCGGTCGAACCCAGCGCCAGCACGCGCGGCGTGCCGCGCGGCACCACCTGGTCGCAGAGCGGCGTGTCCGCCGCATAGGGCAGGCCGGCGGCGGAGAAGGCGGCCTGCAGATCCTCGGGCCGCAGCGTGTCGCGGATCTGCTGCGCATAGGCGCGGTCGGCCGCGTCGAATTCCGGCGGGCCGAGGCGCTCCAGCTCCGCCTGCATGGCGGCTTCCAGCGGCTCGTTCGGCAGCAGATTGGCGACCGCGCTGAGCACCTTGATCTCGACCTCGGTCTCGGTCATCAGCGCCGCGCCCTGGGCGATCTTCTTGACGCGCTCGACCAGCGCCGCCATGCCGCGCAGATCCGGATGGCGCACCGCGTAGCGCACCTTGGCGCGGCCCTGCACGACATTCGGCGCGATGCCGCCGGCATCGAGATAGGCGTAATGCACGCGCGCGCCGCTCTCCATATGCTCGCGCATGTAGTTGACGCCGACATTCATCAGCTCGACGGCGTCCAGCGCCGAACGCCCCAGATGCGGCGCCGCGGCGGCGTGGCTGGAGCGGCCGGTGAAGGTGAAGTCGATGCGCGTGTTGGCCAGCGAGGCGGCCGGCATCACCTCGGCGAAATGGCCGGGATGCCAGGTGATGGCGAGATCGGCATCGGCGAAGAGGCCGGCGCGGGCCATGAAGGCCTTGGCGGCGCCGCCTTCCTCGGCCGGGCAGCCATAATAGCGCACACGGCCGGCGATGCCCTTCTCGGCCAGCCAGTTCTTCACCGCGGTCGCCGCCAGCATGGCGCCGGCGCCGAGCAGATTGTGGCCGCAGCCATGGCCGAAACCATTGTGCTTCTCGACCGGCTTCGGCTCGGCGATGCCGGCCTCCTGGCTCAGCCCGGGCAGCGCGTCATATTCGCCGAGGATGGCGATCACCGGCCCACCCTCGCCGGCCTCGGCCAGCAGCGCGGTGGGGATGCCGGCGACACCCTGCTGCACGCGGAAGCCCTGGCGCTCCAGCTCCGCCACATGCTCGGCGGCGGAGCGGAACTCGGTGTAGAGCGGCTCCGGCATGTCCCAGACGCGGTCGGAGAGGGCGATCATCTCCGGCGCCTTGGCATCGACATGGCGCCAGATCTCGGGGGCGTTCTGCATCGGGGCATCCCGGCTGAGTGACAATCCAGTCGCCACCGGCCTGCCGCGCATGCGCGCGAGTCCGCCGGGGCGATGTTTTTGTCATAGGCCTATGCCGGGGGGCTGGCCAGGGGCGGGGGGTCCGTCATGCGGGCGCGCGTCGCGGCATCGAGCAACGCGCGCAGCCGCGCCAGCAGCGGATCGGCATCCGTGCGGGCACGGCCGTAATCCAGGTTGAAGCCATAGTCGAAATCCGGCGGGTTCAGGCCCTGGCTGTGCTGCAGCAGCGTCTCCAGCTTGTCGAGGCCCTTGACCAGCATCGCCTCGCGCGTTGTGCCGGCCTCGTATTCCTCCCACAGCGCCAGGATCTCGGCGCGCTCGGCCGGCGGCAGGGGCGCGGCGAGGATGGCCAGGTCGCGCCGCTCCGCCTCCGCCTTGCCGCCGGGGGATTGCTGCGGCGCCGGGATGTCGCCATGCAGCGCCTCGCCCAGATCATGCACCAGGCAGAGCTTCAGCACGCGCAGCAGGTCGACCGGGGCCAGCCCGCGCGCCAGCACCATGGCCATCAGCGCCAGGCGCCAGCTGTGCTCGGCGGTGCTTTCCGGGCGGCCACGCGCGCCATGCGCGCTGCGCAGCGTTTCCTTCAGCTGCTCCGCGCCGCGCAGGAAGTCGAGCACGCCTTCGATTTCGCGATCATCCATGATGTGTGACCCGGACAGAAAAGGGCGGGGAGGGTGCGTCCTTCCCGGCCGGCTTCAGTGCTGGCCAGGATAGCGCAGCCGGCGCGGCGCGTTGAGCGCCCCGGCACGGCCACCGGCGGGGCCGTTGACAGGTGGGCGGCGGGCAGGGGTATGGTTGCATCATACAACCTTATGGCGCCGCACCGATGCCGCATGCCCCCTCCCCGATGGTCGAGCCCATCCGCACCGCCTCGCGCGAGCTGGTGCGGGCCCTGGGCTTCACCGGCGCGAGCTTCGCCGGCACCGCCCTGCCGCCCTCCGCCGTGCATGCGCTGATCGAGATCGAGACGGGCGGCGTCACCGCGCGCGCGCTGGGCGAGCGGCTCCGGCTGGAGAAATCCAGCGTCAGCCGCATGCTGCGCAAGCTGGTCACGCTGCGCCTGGTGCAGGAGGGGCGGGATGAGGGCGATGGGCGGGTCAAGCGCCTGTCGCTGACGCCGGACGGCCAGGCGCGTGTGGCGGAGATCCATGCCTTTGCCCAGGCGCAGGTGTCGGGCGCGCTGGGCCGGCTGCGGCCGGACCAGGCCGGCACGGTGCTGGACGGGCTGCGCCTCTACACCGCGGCGCTGGGGCAGGCCGCGCCGCCACAGCCGGTCGAGATCGTGCAGGGATACCGGACGGGCCTGATCGCCCAGGTCACGCGCATGCACGCCCGGTACTATGCGCGGGTCGCGGGGTTCCGGCAGCGCTTCGAAAGCGTCGTCGCCGGCGGGCTGGCGGAGTTCTGCAACCGGCTGGGCTCGCCGCGCAACGGCATCTGGATGGCGGTGCAACAGGAAAAGATCCTCGGCTCGGTGGCCATCGATGGCGAGGATCTGGGGCAGGGCCGGGCGCATCTGCGCTGGTTCATCGTCGAGGACGGGCTGCGCGGCGGCGGGGTCGGGCGCCGGCTGCTGCAGGCGGCGCTGGGCTTCGTCGATGCGCAGGGCTTCGGGGAGACCGAGCTCTGGACCTTTGGCGGCCTCGTCGCGGCGCGGCATCTCTATGAGGATTTCGGCTTCGTGCTGGCCGAGGAGCGGCCCGGCGCGCAATGGGGCAGCGAGGTCCTGGAGCAGCGCTTCATCCGCCGGACGCCGTGACGGCCCGCCGGGGGCGGGGAGGGGCTCCTCCCCGCCCGGCCTCACGCCTCGCCGCGATGGCGCAGCAGGCGCAGCGCGTTCAGCGTCACCAGCACGGTGGCCCCCGTATCGGCCAGCACCGCCGGCCACAGCCCGGTCACGCCCGTCACCGTGGTGACCAGGAACACCGCCTTCAGCCCGAGGGCGATGGCAACATTCTGCCGGATATTGGCGAGCGTGGCGCGCGACAGCCCGACCAGCGCCGCGAGGTCGCGCACCCGGCTGTTCAGCAGCGCCGCATCGGCGGTCTCCAGCGCCACATCGGTGCCGCCGCCCATGGCGATGCCGACCGAGGCCGCGGCCAGCGCCGGCGCGTCATTGATGCCATCCCCCACCATGGCGACGGGGCCGGCGGCGGCGAGGGAGGCGATCTCGCGCTGCTTGTCGGCGGGCAGCAGCCCGGCCTTGACCTCCAGCCCGAGGCGTTCGGCGATGGCGGCGCCGGTGCGCGGATTGTCGCCGGTCAGCATCACCGGCGTCAGGCCCAGGCGGCGCAGCGCCGCGATGCCCTCCGCCGCATCCTCGCGCGGCTCGTCGCGCAGCGCGATCAGCCCGGCATGCGCGCCCTCGACGGTGACGACGACGACGGTCTTTCCCTCCGCCTCCCACTCGGCCACCGCCTGGCGCGCCGCCTCGGGCAGCGGCGCCAGGCTCTCGGCATGGTGCGGGGCGCTGACGGCGACCGCCTTGCCGCCCACCACCGCCTCCACGCCGCGGCCGGGCAAGGCGCGGGCGTCGCGGGTCGGGCGCAGCGGCATGCCTTCCTCCGCCGCGCGCTCCTGGATGGCGCGCGCCAGCGGGTGGGAGGAGGCGCTCTCCGCCGAGGCGGCCAGCGCCAGCAGCACCCGCTCCGGCCCCGTGATCGGCAGGGTGTCGGTGACGCGGGGGCGGCCCTCGGTCAGCGTGCCGGTCTTGTCGAAGGCGATGCTGCGCACCCGGCCGATCATCTCCAGCGCGCCGCCGCCCTTCACCAGCAGCCCGCGCCGCGTGCCGGCGGCGAGGCCGGAGGCGATGGCGGCGGGGGTGGAGAGCACCAGGGCGCAGGGGCAGGCCACCAGCAGCAGCGCCAGGCCGCGATACAGCCAGGTGCCCCAGTCGCCGCCGGCCAGCAGCGGCGGGAGCACCACCACCAGCGCCGCCACGACCACGGCGGCCGGGGTGTACCAGGCGGCGAAGCGCTCGATGAAGCGGGCGGTGGGCGCCTTGGCCTCCTGCGCCTCCTCCACCAGGCGGATGATGCGGGCGATGGTGTTGTCGGCCGCCGCGCGGGTCACCCGCAGCTGCAGCGCGCCGGAGGCGTTGACGCTGCCGGCGAAGACCGCATCGCCCGCCGCCTTGGCGATGGGGATGGATTCCCCGGTGACCGGGCTTTCATCGACCTCGGAATGGCCCTCCACCACTTCGCCATCGGCCGGGATGCGGTCGCCCGGGCGCACCAGCACCAGGTCGCCCGGCGCCAGGCTGGCGGCGGGCACGGGGCTGGCGACGCCGCCCTCCAGCTTCAGCGCATGGCGTGGCACCAGGCCGGCCAGGGCCTGGATGCCGGCCCGCGCCCGGCCGGCGGCAACCCCTTCCAGCAGCTCGCCGATGGTGAACAGAAAGACGACCATCGCCGCCTCGGAGGCGGCGCCGATCGCCAGCGCGCCCAGCGTCGCGATCGACATCAGCATCTCGATGCTGAAGGGGCTGCCGGCGCGGGCCAGCGCGATGGCCTTGCGGCCGAAATAGGCCAGGCCGACCAGCGCCGCCGGCCACCAGGCCGCGCCCTCCAGCCGCGGCCACAGGGCACCGGCCAGGAAGCCGAGCCCGACCAGCCCGCCCAGCAGCAGCGCCAGCCGCGCCTTGGGCTCGGCCAGGGCGCGCCGCCAGAGCGGGGTTTCCGCCTCGGCCTCGGCCGGCAGGGCGCCGGCCACGCGCGGCGCCGCATCCTCCTCCATGCCATAGCCCAGGGCGCGGATGCGGGATTCCACCTCGGCGCGGGGCGTCGCCGCCTCGTCCAGGCGGAAGGCCAGGATCTGGGTCTGGAAGTTGATGCGCACCTCGGCGGTGCCCGGCAGGCGGGAGAGCGCGGTCTCCACCTTGCCGGCGCAGGAGGGGCAATCCATGCCCGCCACGCGGTAGCGCAGCGCGGTGCCGGCGGGCGCCGTGGCGCCGTCTGCGGTGCGGGTCTCGGTCTCGGCCATGGCGGCCTCCTTCGGCTCGCCCCCCGCCCGGCCAGGCTTGCCGGGGGAGGCTCGCCGTCCCAGATAGGGTCTGTAGTCACTACAGGGTCAAGCCCCATGGCGCATCTGTCGATCGGCGCGCTCGCCCGCGCCACCAACACCAAGGTGGAGACCATCCGCTGGTATGAGCGGGTCGGGCTGCTGCCGCCGCCTTCCCGCACCGAAGGCAATTACCGCGCCTATGGCGAGGCGCAGCTGGCGCGGCTGAGCTTCATCCGCCGGGCGCGCGACCTCGGCTTCTCGCTGGAGCAGGTGCGGGCGCTGCTCGACCTCGCCGGGCATGGCGACCATTCCTGCGCCGCCGTGCACGACATCGCGCGCGAGCACCTGGCCGAGGTGGAGCGCAAGCTGGCCGACCTCACCGCCCTGCGCGGCGAGCTGGCCAATCTGCTCTGCGGGCGGGAGGGCGGCACCATCGCCGAATGCCGCATCGTCGAGGCGCTGTCGCCGCGCGGCGACGCGGCGGCCTGAGGCGCCGCCCTCAGCCCTTCTTCGGCAGGGCGGTGGGCTGGTAGGCCAGCAGCTGCCAGGCGCCGCCCTCCCGCGCCCAGACGGCGCAGCTGAGGCTGGCGATGCTGCGCTCCGCGCCATGGCGGGTGATGTCGGCGCGCATGCTGCCCAGCGCCACGACGGCGCCATCCCCGGCCGGCAGCAGGTGGTGCGTCTCGAAGCGGATGCTGCGATAGGCGAGGGCGCCGCTGCGCAGGCTCTCCAGATAGCTCTCCCGCGTGTCCTGCGTCGCATCCGAATGCGCATAGACCAGGCGGGGTGAGAGCAGCGCCGCCAGCGCGTCCAGATCGCCCGCCAGCATGGCGGCGTAGCGCGCCGCCTCCAGCGCGCGGATATCGTCCTGCATCGGGTGATCCTTCATGGAGCGTTGGCGGCCATCAGCCGCTCGGGCCAGGTGGCGACGCGGAAGAAATCCAGCCCGCCCTCGCCGCTGGCCTGATAGGCGGCGGCGAATTGCCGGGCCAGCGCCGAGAGCGGCATCGGCGCGCCGGCGCGGCGGCCGACCTCCAGCGCCAGATCGACATCCTTGGCCAGCAGGTCGATATCGGCGGAGGGCGTCCAATCCCGCGCCTTCAGCATCTCGACCTTGTAGGCCAGCAAAGGCGAGCCGGCGACGCTCTGCGCCAGCGCCGCCAGCATCGCCTCCCGCGTCAGGCCGAGCCGGCCGCCAAAGGCCAGCGCCTCGCCGATGATGGCAGGGGTCAGCGCCACCAGCAGATTGACCATCAGCTTGGTGGCGCGCGCCTCCTCCGCCGCGCCGCAGCGCAGCACCTCCCGCCCCAGCACGGCGAGCACCGGCTGCAGCCGCGCCGCCTCGGCCTCGGGGCCGGAGAGGAACAGGGTCAGCGCGCCCGCCTCGGCCGTCGCCGTGCTGCCGGAGACCGGGCAGCGCAGATAGGCGACGCCGAGCGGCGCGAGGATCGCCGCCACCTCGGCCGAGGCGGCGGGGGAGACGGTGCTGAGATCGACCAGCACCTGCCCCGGCCGCAGCGCCGGCGCCGCCGCGCGCACCACGGCGCGCAGCGCGGCATCATCCGGCACCATGCTCAGCAGCACTTGGACTTCGCTGGCCAGGGCGGCCGCGTCGGGCGCCACCTGCGCGCCCTCCAGCGCCAGCGGCGCGCAGCGCGCCGGGTCGGCATCGGTGACCCAGAGCGTGGCGCCCGCCCGCAGCAGCCGGCGCGACAGCGGCGTGCCCATGCGGCCGATGCCGATCCAGCCCAGCCGCCAGCCTGAAAGCGTGGTCATGGCTACAGCCCCAGATAGAATTTGCGCACCAGCGCGCTGTCGCCCAGCGCCGCCGGGCTGTCGCCCTGGAATTCCACCCGGCCATGCACCAGCACATAGCCGCGCTCGGCGATGCGGATGGCCTGGTGGAAATTCTGCTCGGCCATCAGCACGGTCAGGCCGAGCTTCTCCTTCAGCTCGGCGATCTTCTCGATGGTGCGGGCCACCAGGATCGGCGCCAGCCCGACCGAGGGCTCGTCCACCAGCAGGATGCGCGGCGCGCACATCACCGCGCGGCCGAGCGCCACCATCTGCTGCTCGCCGCCGCTCATGCTGCCGACCGGCTGGTGCCTTCGCTCGCGCAGGCGCGGGAAGGCCTCGTAGCAGAATTCCAGATGCCGCGGGATGGCGGCGCGCGCGGCGCGGCGATAGGCGCCGAGCAGCAGATTCTCCTCGACCGAGAGGCGCGGGAAGAGCCGCCGCCCCTCCGGCACCATGGCGATGCCGAGATCGACGATCGCCTCCGGCGAGAGGCCGACCAGATCGGTGGTCTGCCCGTCGATGCTGGCGAGGATGCGCCCGCGGCTCGGCTTCAGCAGGCCGAGGATGCAGCGCATCAGCGTGGTCTTGCCATTGCCATTGGTGCCGAGCAGCGCGACGGTCTCGCCGGCGCGCACCTCCAGCCCCACATCCTCCAGCACCCGCACTGCGCCATAGCCGGCATCGAGCCCTTCGATCCTGAGTTCAGCGCCCAAGATAGGCCTCCTCCACTTCGGGCAGGGCCAGCACCTCGGCCGGTTCGCCCTCGGCCACCAGCCTGCCGGCCACCAGCACCGCCAGGCGCTGGGAGAATTCGGTGACCGCGCGCATCACATGCTCGATCATGATAATGGTGGTGCCGCCCTCGTTCAGCCGGAACAGCAGCGCCAGGATCTGGTCCACCTCGGTGTGCGACAGCCCGGCCATCGCCTCATCGGCGATCAGCAGCTCCGGCCGCAGCGCGGTCGCGCGGGCCAGCTCCAGCCGGCGCAGCTCCACCTGGGTCAGCTCCGCGGGGCGGCGATGCGCCTTGCCGGCCAGCTCCACCTGTTCCAGGCAGGCCATGGCCGCCGCATCATCCGCCTGGCCGCGGCCACCATAGGCGAGCGGCACGCGGATATTCTCCAGCACCGTCAGGCCGCGAAAGGGGCGCGGCAGCTGGAAGCTGCGCGCCAGGCCGCGCCGCGCCCGCTGATGCGACGACATTCCTTTGAGTGGCTGACCCTGGAAGGTGAAGGCGCCGTCATGGCTGGCGAAGACACCGGCCAGGCAGTTGGTGAAGGTGCTCTTGCCCGAGCCATTCGGCCCGATCAGTCCGAGCCGCTCGCCCTTGCGCACCGTCAGGTCGATGCCGGAGAGCGCGGTGAAGCCGCCGAAGCGTTTGCCGACACCTTCGGCGCGCAGGATGATCTCGCTCATGCGCGCCTCCGGAACAGGCCGATGATGCCGTGCGGCGCCAAGCAGACGAAGAGCACCAGCACCACGCCGACGATCATCAGGTTGACGGCGGAGGAGATGGTCACGGTTGCCGCCTGCTGCAGCGAGGCCAGCAGCACCGCGCCGATCAGCGGCCCCGCCCAGCTCGCCGTGCCGCCGATCAGCGGCATGGCGATGGCGTTCACCGCATAGGCCAGGCCGAAGGCCGAGTTCGGCTCGACATAGGAGCCGAGATAGGGCAGGGGCGCGCCGGCCACCGCCATCATCGCGCCGCTGATGCTGGTGGCGATCAGCTTGAGGCGCAGCGTCGGCACGCCGGCCGCCTCCGCCGCCGCCTCATCGTCGCGCAGCGCCGCCAAACCCAGGCCGAGGCGCGAGGTCTCGATGCTGCGGGCCAGCGCCACGGCGGCGACGGCCAGCACGACGGCGACGGCGCAGAGAAAGGCGCCGTAGCTTTCGAAGCCGAAAGGAACCTCGCGCGGGCGCAGCACATAGGCGCCGCGCGAGCCGCCGACATAGTTCCAGTTGGTCACCGCCGTCTGCAGCACCACCGAGAGGCAGAGGGTGGCGATGGCGAAATAGGCGCCGCGCAGCCGCAGCGTCAAAAGCCCGGTGCCGAGCCCGAGCGCGCCGCCCACCAGCGCGGCCAGGCCGATGCAGGGCAGCAGGCCGAGCCCCATCGCCTTGCCGGCGGCGACCGTGGTGTAGGCGCCGGCGGCGAAGAAGGCGGCGGCACCGAAATTCACATAGCCCGCATAGCCGCCCAGGATGTTCCAGGCGGTGGCCAGCACGACATATTGCAGCACGAAGGTGGCGGCGAAATAGGCGTATTCGCTGCCCAGCGCGCCGAGCGCCAGGATCAGCAGCGCGCCGAAGGCGAGGGATGCCAGCCAGAAGCCGGCATGGCCGAGGCGGCGCGGCGGGCGCGGCGCGGGCAGGGCCGGGGCGGGGAGGGTGGTGTCGCTCATGCCATGCGCCCGAACAGGCCCTGCGGCCGGAAGGCCAGCACCAGCAGCAGGCAGCCAAAGGCGACGGCCGGCGACCAGGAGGGGCCGAAGAAGCTGGCGGTGACATTCTCCACCACGCCGAAGGCCAGCGCCGCCATGACGCAGCCGCCGAGCGAGCCCAGCCCGCCCATGATGACGATGGCGAAGACGCGGCCGATGAAGACATGGCCCGACCAGGCATCGACCGGCTGCACCACGGCCAGCGCGCCGCCCGCCAGGGCGGCGAAGGCGATGGAGAGGCCGAAGGCGATGCGCTTGATGCGCACCGGGTCGATCGCCAGCAGGCGCAGCGCCTCGCGGTCCTGCGCCACGGCGGCGATGGCGCGGCCGATGAAGCTGCGGCGCAGGAACAGCGCCAGCAGCCCGATCGCCGCCAGCGACACCGCCGCCGGCACCAGCATGCGCAGCGGCAGGTCGATCTCGCCCAGTCGCCAGGTGGTGGACGCGTAAGCCGCGTCGGCGAAGTGCTGCTCCGGCCCGACCGCCAGCACCAGCCCGACCTCGATGATGAACATCACCCCGAAGAAGAAGGCCAGGCCCTGGATCGCCTCGTCGCCGCGGCGTTCAAAGAAGCGGTGATAGGCGCTGTACAGCCCCGCCCCCAGGAACCAGAAGGCCGGCGCCAGCAGCAGGGACAGCAGCAGCGGGTCGAGCCCCGTCGAGGCCCAGAGCAGCGCCACCAGCAGCGCCGCCAGCACCATGAAGGCGGGATGCGCGATGTTGACGACATCGAGCAGCCCGAAAGAGAGCGACAGCCCGGCGGCGGCGGCGGCGTAGAGCCCGCCCAGCAGCAGGCCGGAGACGATGCCGTTCAGCAGCAGAGCGAGATCGGGGTCCATCACAGCCCCGCCGTGTAGGGCTTGCGCAGCTCGCCCGACTTGTAGCGGGCGGGGGCCAGGATCACCTGGGTGCCGGCGCGGCGGAACTGGTCGATGCCATTGCCCTGCACGCCCTGATACTGGGTGTAGAGGTTGCGCTCCTCCACCCATTCGCCCTCGGCGTCGAAGCGCAGCGGGCCGATCACGGTGTCGAAGCTGTTGGCGTGCATGTCGGCGGCGAGCGCCGCCTGGTCGATGCGGCCGACGCGGCTCACCGCCTGTTCCAGCACCTGCATCTGCGCATAGGCCAGGGGCGGCACGTAATGGCCCAGCGCATCGGCATTCTCGCGCGCCGCCAGCGGCTGGTAGCGCTCCAGCAGCGCCTGCATGCCGGGGAACTGCACGGTGGGCTCGGGCGCGTAGACATCCCAGACCACCAGATTGTTCAGGATCGGCCCCAGCTGCAGCTTCTGCGCGGTGATATGCGGCCCGATCATCGGCCCGCCGAACAGGGAAAAATTCACCCGCAGCTCATTGGCGGCGCGCAGCAGCCCGGCGCTGTCCGGCGGGTAGGAACCCACGAACACCACATCCGGCCGCGCCGCCTGCACGGCGCGCAGGATCGGCGTGAAATCCACCGTGCTGGGCGGATAGGCGCGGTCATAGACCACGCGCAGCCGGTGTTCCCGCGCCAGGTGCCGGGCGCTTTCCGCGGTGCGCTGGTGGAAATCGCTGTCGAGATTGACGATGGCGACGCTGCGTGGCTTCGGATCCATCGCCATGGCGATGTCGAAGAAGCCTTTTGCAAATGTCTCCTTCACCCGCGAACCGGCGGGGTTGATGGAGAAATAGCGGTCATACTTGAAATCGGCATTCACGCCGGTGCCGAACAGCGAGACGAAGGCCATTTGCCGCTGCATCACCACCGGCATGGCCGGCGCGATGATCGCCGTAGCATAGCCGGAAATCACCAGGTCGACCTTGTCGACATCGAGCAGCTTGGTGTAGATGCCCGGCACCTGCGCGCCGGTCGACTGGTCGTCATAATGCACCAGCTCGACGGGCCGGCCGAGCAGCCCGCCCTTGCGGTTCACCTCCTCGGCCCAGATGCGGTGCGCCAGCAGCGCCGGGCGGCCATTGCCGGCCAGCCCGCCGGAGAGCGACATCGAATAGCCGATGCGGATCGGCGGCCCGGAGGGCGCCGTCTGCGCCCTGGCCATGGCGGGCACGGTGATGGCCGCCGCCAGCGCCGCGCGGCCGAGGCCGCGCCTGCTCAAACCCTGCATGAACCCATCCTCCTGTTGCGGCCGGGGTTCTCTGCCCCCTTGGGCCGTACACCTGCCGCCCTTGCGGCCTCAGCCTGCTGCGATCTTCGAGGGGTCGGCGCCGACGCGGCCGCTGCTGTCATGCGGCGCGCGGCGGGCGATGCGGAAATCATAGCGCACGCAGGGCAGCTCCGGCGCCGGCGCGTCCGGCAGGCCGCGCCGCGGCTGCACCACGAGGGATTCCGAGACGCCGAACACCGTGTCGCTGTCGATATGCGGATCATCGCCGAGATAGAGGGCGGTGATCAGCTCGCGATAGCCCTCGGCGCCGATCAGCATATGGATATGCGCCGGGCGGAAACCATGCCGCTGCTGCGCCCGCACCATGTCGCCCACCGGCCCGTCCATGGGAATGGAATAGCCCAGCGGCACCAGGGTGCGGATGGCGTAGCGCCCTTCGGCATCGGTGCGGAACTGGCCGCGCATATCCATCACCGAGGGGTCGTTGGCCTGCAGGTCATAGGCGCCATCGGCGTCGGTCGACCAGATCTCGACGATGGCGTCCGGCACGCCCTCGCCCTGCTCGTTCAGCACGCGGCCGAACAGCATCATCTCCGGCCCCTTGGCATGGGTGGCGATGCTCTCGCCATAGCCGAATTTCGGCGCCGCCTCGCGGTAGAAGGGGCCGAGCAGGCTGGTCTCCGTCGCCTCGCCGATGCGGTTCGCCTGGTCGTCCATCAGATTGACCAGGCGCGACAGGCCGAGCGTGTCGGAGAGCAGGATGAATTCCTGCCGGTAGGGGGTGCAGGCCTGGCCGACCCGGGTGAGGAAACCGATGGCGGCGAGCCATTCCTCCGGCGTCAGCCGCGTCTCCCGCGCGAAATCATGCAGGTGGCGCACCAGGCTTTCCATCACCGTCCGCAGCCGCGGATCGGGGGTGGAGGCCATCTGGGCGATCACCGCCTCGGTGACGCTGTTCTGGTCCAAATCCGCCATTCTTGTCCTCCTCCATCCGGGGCGGATCCTGCTGGCCCGCCTTTGGCACGCGCCGTATCGGGTCAGTGTCTCAATCGGGGCGGATGCCGGCGGCTTCCACCACCGCGCGCCATTTGGCGATCTGCGCCCGGGTGGTCTCGGCCAGCTGCTCCGGCGTGCCGCCGGTGGGCTGCACACCCTGCACGCGCAGATTGGCCAGCGCCGCCGGGTCGCGCAGCAGCGCGTTGGTGGCCGCGTTCAGCCGCGCCACGATCGGCGCCGGCAGGTTGGCCGGACCGTACAGGCTCCACAGCCCTTCCACCACGAAATCCGGCACGCCGGATTCCTGCATGGTCGGCGCCGCGGGCAGGATGTCGACACGCTGCGCCGAGGTCACCGCCAGCGCCCGCAGCGTGCCGGCCTCCAGATGCGGCTTCAGCCCCAGCGGGTGGTAGAACATGGCGTCCACCCGCCCGGCGATCAGGTCGGTGACACCCTGGCCGGCATTGCGGTAGGGCACATGTTCGGTGCGCAGCCCGGTGCGCAGATTCAGCAGCGCCTGGGACAGATGCCCGGTGGTGCCATTGCCGGCGGAGGCGAAGGTGACCGGCCGCGTCTTCGCGAGGGCCAGCAGCTCCGCCACGCTGCTCACGCCGAGCGAGGGCGGCACGCCCAGCACCGAGGGCGTGGTGACGAAGGGCGCGATCGGCGTGAAGTCGCGCACCGGGTCGAAACCCTGATCGGCATAGAGGCTGGCATTGATGCCATGCGTGCCATTGGTGGCCAGCAGCAGCGTGTAGCCATCGCCCGCCGCCTGGGCGACCGCTTGCGCGCCGAGATTGCCGCCGGCGCCCGGCTTGTTCTCGACCACCACGGGCTGGCCGGCCTCGCGCGCCAGCGCGTCGCCCAGGATGCGGCCAAGGATGTCGGTGGTGGTGCCGGCGGCGAAGGGCACCACCAGGCGGATCGGCCGGTTGGGCCAGGCGCCGCGGCCGGCGGCGGGCGCCTGCGCCAGGGCGGGCGCGGCGAGGCCGCCCAGCGCGGCGCCGGCCAAGCCGGCGAGCAGGGGTCGGCGGCGGAGGCTCATGACAGGGTGCTCTCCAATCCGGGGGTGACGTAGCCCTCCAGCGGGCGCAGCGGGACGCCGCGCCGCAGCAGCAGGCAGGCTTCGGGGAAGTCCTGGCGGAATGCCGTGCCGCGGTCGCGCAGCAGGCCGAGGAAACGGTCCAGATGCCGCATCGCGCCATTCGGCAGATCGTGCAGCACCAGAAGCGTCTCGTCCTGCGCGTCGCAGAGCGCGAGCGCGCGGTCCACCCAGCCATCGGCATCGCGGAAATCGCCGGGCACGGCGTTCCACAGCACCACGCTGTAGCCGCCCTGCCGCAGATGCCGCAGCGCCGCGCCGCTCAGCAGATGCGGCCCCAGCGCGCCGCCGCCGCCCTGCGGGCGGAACAGCCTGTCGGCATGCGCCAGCGGGCCGAGCAATTCCTGGGTGCGGCCGATCTCGGCCTCGGCCTCGGCCTCCGCCTGCTCCGGCGCCACCTGCCCCAGCGGGCGGGTGTGCGACCAGGTGTGGTTGCCGATCCAATGGCCCTCGTCCCGCGCCCGCTCGACCGGCGCGCGATGCGCGGCGAGCTTGTGGCCCAGCACGAAGAAGGTCGCCTTGAGCCCATGCGCGCGCAGCACGTCCAGCACAAGCGGCGTCACCTCGGGCCCGGGCCCGTTGTCGAAGGTTAGCGTGACGCTGCGCATGCCCGTGCGACCTCCCCCTGCGGCGCTTGTTTGCTGGCCGCTTTGTTCTGGCTTGCCGGGCCGGTGCCCTCGCAGGCACCGGCAGTCTCGCGGCCCGCTCGGGGCCGCGCGTCAGGGCAGGGTGGTCAGCCCTCGTCCTCGACCGAATTGGCCAGGATGCCGATGCCTTCGATCTCGATCTCGACATTGTCGCCCGGCGTCATGAAGACCGGCGGCTGGCGCGGATAGCCGACGCCGCTCGGCGTGCCGGTCGCGATCACATCGCCCGGCTCCAGCGTCATCACCTCGGTCAGGATCGCCAGGATGCGCGGCACGGAGAAGATCATGTCGGAGGTGTTGCTGTCCTGCAGCGTGCGGCCATTGATGCGCGAGGTGATGCGTAGCGCGTTCGGCCCCTGCGGCAGCTCGTCCGGCGTGACGATCTCGGGGCCGAGGCCGCCGGTGCGGTCGAAATTCTTGCCCATGCTCCACTGGGTCGATTTGCGCTGGTAGTCGCGCACCGAACCTTCGTTCATGCAGGTATAGCCGGCGACGCAGGACAGGGCGTCGGCCTCGGTCAGGTGCCGGGCGCGGCGGCCGATGACGATGGCCAGCTCCGCCTCATAGTCGAATTTCTGGCTGACGCGCGGCCGCAGCAGCGCCGCCCCCGGCGCCGCCAGCGAACTCGCGCCGCGCAGGAACACCGCCGGATAGTCGGGGATCGGGTTGTTCCCTTCCTTGGCGTGCTCGACATAGTTCAGGCCGATGCAGAGGATCTTGCCCGGGCGCGGCACCACCGGCAGCAGGGTCAGCCCGGCCAGCGGCCGCTTCGGCGCGCCCTCCAGCTTCGCCGCCAGGGCAGGGGCCGAATTGGGCAGGTCCAGCGCGCCGATCGCCGCATTCAGATCCTGCGGCAGGCCGGGCAGCACATCCTCCAGCGCGACGACCTGGTCGCCGATCCGGGCGCCCAGCCGGGCGCGACCCTCCTGCTCGAATGCCAGCAGCCGCATGCGCGTTTCCCCCGTGGTTGGAGCGATAGTTTTGTCGAAATTTTCTGGAGGTCAAATGGATTCGTCGATAAAACACCGGGCATGGATCTGCCGATGCCGCCCAACACCCCGCCCGTGACGCCGGGCGCCGCTGCGGAGGGGGGGGAGCCGACGCTCGCCACCAGCGTGCATCGCCGGCTGCGCGACGACATCCTGGCCGGCCGGCTGGCGCCGGGGCTGAAGCTGAAGCTGCGCGACCTGGCGGCGCAGTATGGCGCCGGCGCCTCGCCGGTGCGGGAGGCGCTGTCCAAGCTGGCCGCCGAGGGGCTGGCCGAGCGGCTGGAGCATCGCGGCTTCCGCGTCGCCGGCGCGCAGCCGGAGCAGTTGGCGGGCCTGATCCGCAGCCGCGTGCTGGCCGAGACGGCGGCGCTGCGCGAATCCATCGCCCGCGGCGATGCCGCCTGGGAGGAAGCCCTGGTGCTGGCCGAGCACCGGCTGGGCCGCGTGGCGCGATCGCTGGACACCGGCCGCTTCCTGGCCAATCCGGAATGGGAAGCCTGCCACCGCCGCTTCCACCAGGCGCTGCTGGCGGCCTGCGGCGCGCCGGCGCTGCTGGGCTTCTGTGACCGGCTGCGCGAGGAGGCCGGGCGCTACCGCGCGCTGGCCAACACCCGCGCCTATCCGGACCGCGACGTGGCGCGCGAGCATGCCGCGCTGGCCCGCGCCGCCCTGGCGCGCGAGGCCGACCGCGCCTGCGCGCTGCTGGCCGAGCATTACGAGCGCACCGGGCAGTTCGTCGGCTCGGAGATGCAGCGAAGCGTCGTCGCGGAATAAGTGCGC
This sequence comes from Pseudoroseomonas cervicalis, assembly GCF_030818485.1. Lineage (NCBI taxonomy): Bacteria > Pseudomonadati > Pseudomonadota > Alphaproteobacteria > Acetobacterales > Roseomonadaceae > Roseomonas > Teichococcus cervicalis. The sequence continues at coordinate 273,746 of NZ_JAUTAJ010000002.1, forward strand.
GGCCCAAGCCAAATATTTTACATAATGCTTCTTATGTGGCGTATGTGGCAGGCCGAACCGTTACCCTTCCCGCGCCTCGAACACCGCCTCCGCCGCATCCTCGCGCCGCGCCGGGCCGCCGCCCATCCAGGAGGACCAGCCCAGCCGCGCACCGCCGCCCAGCGCCGCCTGCGGCACCGCCTCCGCCGCCAGCACCGGGTTGATGGCGAAGCCGATATCCAGCCCGACATGCAGCCGCGTCAGCGCCACCAGCCGCGCATGCAGCGGGCGCCCGGGCAGCAGCGCCTCGAAGGCCTCGCGCGGCAGCGGGCCGACACGGATGATGAAGCGCGACTGCGCATCCCAGACCTGCGCCCCCAGCGCCGTGCTGACGCCCAGCGCATTGTGCACGCCGGCCGCGCCCATGCGCGAGCGCTCGCCCTCCGGCAGGCGCAGCCAGCCGCCGGCGAATTCCTCCAGCGCGACGGGATGCCCCGCCTCCTCCTCCAGCAGCGCCCGCAGCCGCTCGGCCGAACGGCTGCGGGAAGAAAGATGCCCGGCATGGTAGAGCAGCGCCGCGGGTTCCAGCCCGGCGCGCTCCACCAGATGCGGCGTGCCAAGGCCGATGGCGGCGCCGAGCACCCGTTCGGCCGGCTCGGCATCGCGCAGCGGCCGGTATTTGCGCCCCGCCGCCGCCCAGAGACCCGCGAAACGCCCGCCCAGCAGGTCCAGGAAGGCATGCAGCGCCTCGGAACGCTTGCGCTTCTCGGCGGCCACCTGCGCCGTGTGGTGGCGCGGCAGCACACCGCCCGGCCCGACCAGGCCGAAGGCGCCCAGCGTCAGCGCGCCGGCCTCCGGCTCGGCCGCCACCACCGCCGCCTCGGCATGCGACAGCCGCGCGGTGGAGCGGTAGGTGACGGCGCGCGGATCGCCGCCCGGCGCCACCAGATCGATGGCCTGGTCGAGCTCGAAGCGCTCCGGCGCCTCGGCCAGGCGCTGGCGGGGCGGCGTGGTCACAGCAGCAGCCTGGTGCCGCTGCGCGGCGCCCAGCGTGCCGCCACCCCGGCGCGGCCGCGCAGCACCACGGCGGTGCGGGTGAAGGCGTTGACCGAGACCTGCAGCGCCAGGAAGCGCTCCAGCACCGCCGCCAGCAGATGCAGCCCGCCCGCCTGCCAGGCGGCGGGATCGAAGGCCAGCGTCACGTCGAGCCCGCGCAGGAAGGCGCCGGGCCGCCCGCCCGGCAGCCGCGCCACGCCCGGCTTCGCCTCCACCGCCAGCAGGGCGGCGATGGCGGCGCGGTTCTCCGCCGTGTCGCGCCGGTCATGCAGGCGCAGCATCTCGCGCAGCGCCAGCGCCCCCTGCTCACCCCCGGTGATGCCGAGATGGTTCAGCGCCAGATGCGAGATCAGCTTCCACGCGCTGCGCTCGCCCAAGGCCGGGCGCAGCGTCGGCGTCGGTGCCGAGAGGCATTCGGCGCCGGCCAGCGACACGCCGCCATCGGCGACGCGCAGCCGCGGCTGGCCGCCGCCGAAGGGCAGCAGCGAGGGCAGGTCGCGGTTGCAGCACAGCGCATCGATGGACAGCACGGCATCGGCCGGGCGCGCCGGGTCGAAACCCGCATCGCGCAGCGCCAGCGCCGTCTGCGTGCCGCCGAGCGGCGGCGGCGCCGGGCGGCGCAGCGGCAGATAGTGGATGGCCGCGGTCTCCGCCGTCTCCTCCGCCCCCTCGCGGCCGAGGCGGTGGAAGGGCAGCACCTCGCGCCGGCTGCCATCGGGGCCGGCTTTCGCGCACGCGGCTGACCGAATGCACCTCCAGCGCCGCCGGTCGGCGCGCATCCGGCACCACCGGCCATTCGCTGCGCGTGCCGTCCAGCGCCACGGGCTCGCAGCGCACCGGAAAGAGATTGATGGCCGGCGTGCAGCCAAGGGCAAAGCTGTCGGCGGAGACGCTGCGCTCCAGCTCCGGCACGGCGCGGCTGAGCCAGATGAAGATCTCCATCCGCTCGCCCTGCTGCAGCAGGCTGCGCGCCTCCAGCCCGTCCAGGTCGAGATAGAGGAATTTCTCGGGGAAGGCGAAATACTCGGAGAGCAGCCGGTGGCCGTCGAAGGCACGCTGCGGCCAGGGCAGCGCCGCCTCCTCCGGCGCGAAGCCGGCGGGCTGCAGGCAGGACGGGCCGAGCAGCGTCGGCCGCGCATCATTCGGCCCATCCGCCAGCGCGATGGCGAGCACGGATTGCGACAGCAGCTCATGCAGCAGCGCCGCCTGGCTGCCCTGGCCGCGCAGATGCAGCCGCAGCCGGTCGAGGCCGATCTCGGCGAAGGGCAGGTCCGGCGCCACACTGCGCAGCACCAGCCGCAGGCAGGAGGCGGCGCCGCTGGCGGCGCGGTTGGGCGGCGCGGCAAAGGGCAGGCCGGAGAGCGTGGCGCGCTCCACCAGCAGCGGCCACAGCGTGACGTCGTGGCAGCTGCGATAGCGCACCACCTCGCCGCGCACCGGCTCGCTCTCCACCGACAAGCCGCGCGGGATGTGCAGCTTCGCGCGCAGCTCGGGCGAGGCGCGCAGCCGCAGCGTCGTCATCGACGGCACCGGCGCCAGCATCTGCGGCGAGAGCATCTCCAGCAACGCGTCGGACAGTTCCGGCAGTTCGTCATCCAGCCGCTGCTGCGCCCGCGCGGCGAGGAAGGCGACGCCCTCCAGCAGCCGCTCGACATAGGGATCGTCCGCCGCGTCGCCGGAGAGGCGCAGCCGGCCCGCCACCTTCGGATAGGCCTCGGCGAAGGCGCCGGCGTCGCGGCGCAAAGCGGCAAGCTCGCGATTGTAGTAGGGCAGCAGCGAATCGCTCATGTCTCGCGCACCGTCACATCCAGCGTCGCCGGGCGCAGCACCGTCTCGAAGGCCACCTGCTCCGGCGCCGGGTCGGTGCGCAGGATGGCCTCGACGCGCAGCTTCAGGCTGCGGTCCAGCGCCTCGCGCTGCGGTTCGGCCAGGCTGACATTCAGCGCCGCGAGGCGCGGCTCGAAGCGGCGCAGCACCGCCTCCACCTCGCGCGCCAGCGCCTCGCGCGCCTCCTCGGTGGTGAAGCTGCCGGCGGTCGGGTCGGGCACGCCATAGCCGAGCGGCGAGACGGCGAGTTCCGTCAGGCCGGGCGGCAGCGGGCGGCGGCGGCGGCGGGCGTTCAGCAGCGCCTCCACATCGCGCCGCACCGCGTCGCGCATCACGGCGATGGCCATGGGCTGGGTCAGCGGCGGGTCGGGCGGCCCGTCCGGGTCGCCATCCAGCAGCCGGTCCAGCAGCGGCAGATGGATGCGCCTGGCCTCGCTCATACGAAATCGAGCTGCGCGACCTCGGCCAGCGACAGCGTGTCCTGCGGCAGGCCATCGGCCAGGAACAGGCGCAGCCCGGTGCCGGTGACCGGCCCCTCCCCTTCCGACCAGGCGGTCTCGCGGCCCAGGCGCTGCGCGTCTTTCTCCGCGTCGCGCGCATAGAGCAGGGGCAGGAAGACCAGCCCCTCCGTGCCATCCTTCAGCACCAGCGTGGCGCGGCGAAAGGCCAGGTCGCGCGGCCGGCGGATCGGCTCCAGCGCCAGGCTGGAGAGCCGCTCCAGCGGCACCCACAGCGCATCGCCGCCGCTGGTCAGCACTTCAAGCTGCGGCGCCAGCAGATCGTCGGCATCTCGGAAGTCGCTGAAGGGCGCTCCATCGGCCTGGCCCGCGATGCGCGGGCGCAGCGCCTCGGCCTCGGCGGCTGCCTCCGCCGCGCCGGCCAGGTCGCCGGCGCGCCGCAGGGTCAGCGCCCGCAGCGCGGCACGCTGGGCGGGCGTCGGATCATCGCCCTGGAAGGCGGGCAGACGGCCGGCGGCATAGACATCGCGGCGCTGCTGCTCGGCGCGCAGCAGGCGGCGGAATTCCAGCACCGCCGGGCCCGGCTTTTCCTCCAGCACGGCGTCCAGCGCGGTGTCGGCCCGCGCGATCTCGCCGCACAGCACGAGAATCTCGGCCAGCCGCCAGCGCAGCCCGGCATCGCGCGGCGCGGCGCGGGCGGCGGCCATGGCGGCGGCGCGCGCGGCCTGGAGGTCGCCGGCGCGGAAGGCCTCGCCGACCGGATCCTGGGTGGTGCTCATGCCGCGGCCGCTCCCGGCGCCTGAAGATCGGTGACCAGCCGGAAGGCAGCGCCCACCTCGTCCAGCTGGTAATGCGGCTGCAGATGCAGCACGCAGCCATAGGTGCCGGGACGCCCCGGCTGCTCGCGCACCTCGACCCGCGCGCTGCGCAGCGGGTAGCGGGCCGCCGTCTCGCCCAGCGCGCTGCCCGAGGCGTTGGTGAAGCCGGTCAGCCAGCGCTGCAATTGCCGCTCCACCTCCTCCGGCGTGCGGAAGGCACCGACCAAATCGCGCCCCATCACCTTGATGCAATGCGCGAAGCGGCTGACGCAGAGGATGGCGTTGAACTGCGCCGAGAGCCGCTGATTGGCCTCCGCCCCCTCACCCGTCATGCGCGGCGGGCGGTGCAGGCTGGGCGCGGCGGCGAAGCTCGCCTCGGGCAGGGATTCGAGGCCCAGCAAGGGAAGAATACCGGCCTCCACCAGCTGGCGCTCCTGCAGATCGGTCAGCGCCAGCTCGACCGGCGGGCGCGGCGGCACACCGGGCGGGTCGCCCGAGAGCCGCTCACAGGGCAGCGCATCGACGACACCGCCACGCGCCTCCTCCGCCACGGTGGCGCCGCGCAGATCGGCCGGCCAGCCATAGAGGGCAAAGGCGCGCAGCACCACGGCGCCCATGGCATAGACCGGGCTGCACCAGAGGCGCGGGCCCAGCGCGCCGCGCGGCCGGAAGCCATCGGCGCGCACCGCCTCATCCGCCCAGGGCGGGCGGGCCAGCAGGCGCGGCAGCAGGACGGAGACGAAGCGCGCATCCTCGCGCGATTGCAGGCGGCGCCAGCGGCGATGATCCTCGGCGCGCAGCGCCTCGGTCAGGTCGAGCGAGGCGCCGGCCTCGGCAAACTCATCGAGGCCGAACAAAGCCGGATCGGCGGCGATGGCCAGCGGCGCGAAGGCCGCGGCGGCGATGCCGGCCAGCGCCTCCAGCACCTCGACATCATCGGTCGGGTGGCCGGGCGCCGGGGCGTGGCGCAGCTGGTAATCGGCCAGCAGCAGGCCGAAGGGCTCGCCGCCGGGCCGGCCGAACTCCTCCTCATAGATGGCGTGGAACAGCGCCGACTGGTCGAACTCCACCGCGCGCTGCACGTCGCGGGACAGCTCGGCCCAGCGCGCGGTGAACAGCCGCAGCTTGATGCGCGCGGCATAGGGCACGCGCCCCGCCAGCCAGTGCAGCCCGCGCCAGGAGCCTTCCAGGCGCTGCAGCCGCGGATGTTCGAGCAGCGCCGCCAGCTGCGCATCGATCAGCGCATCGATGGCGGCGATGTCGCGGTCGAGGGCCTCGCGCAGCGCCTCGGCATCGCGGAAGCGGGCAGCCCCGAACCAGTCGCGCAGTTGCGGCGCGGCGAGGAAGCCGGCCAGCGCCGAAGCCTCCCCGCCATGGCGGGCGCCGAAGAAGGCGCCCCCCAGCACCGCACCCCGCAAGCCGTCTTGCATCACACCTTGTGCGGGATGCGCGCCACCATGCGCATGGAGGTGGTCAGCTCCTCCATCTGCAGCCAGGGGCGCATATAGGCCACGGCGTTGTAGACGCCGGGCTTGCCCGGCACCTCCTTCACCTCGACCTTCGCCTCGCGCAGCGGGTATTTCGCCTTGCTCTCCGGCCCGGCATTCTCATTGGCGTTGACGTAGTTCTTGATCCAGCGGTTCAGCCAGACCTCGCAATCGCTCGCCTCCATGAAGGAGCCGATCTTGTCGCGCGCCATCACCTTGAGGAAATGCGCGAAGCGGCCGGTGGCCATCAGATAGGGCAGCCGCGCCGAGATCGCCGCATTGGCCGTGGCTTCGGGGCGGTCATACTTCTTCGGCTTCTGCACCGATTGCGCGCCGAAGAACACCGCATGGTCGCTGTTCTTGTAGTGGCAGAGCGGCAGGAATCCGAGTGCCGAGAGCTCCGCCTCGCGCCGGTCGGTGATGCCGATCTCGGTCGGGCATTGCGCGTCGATATCGCCATCGTCGGAGACGAAGGTGTGGTTCGGCAAGTTGGAGACCTTGCCGCCGCCCTCGGCGCCGCGAATGGCGACGCAGAAACCGTGCTGGGCGAAGGCATCGGTCAGCCGCGCGCCCATCACATAGGCGGCGTTCATCCAGCAATAATCGCCATGCGCCATCTGCTGCGGCCGGCCGGCGGCGTCGGTCGGCGCCTCCTCATAGCCGAACTCGTCGACGGGCACGGTGCCGGCGCCATAGGGCAGGCGGGCAATGACACGCGGCATCACCAGGTTGACGAAGCGGCTATCCTCCGTCTCGCGGAAGGCGCGCCATTTGGCGTATTCGGCGGTGTCGAAGATCTTGGCGAGGTCGCGCGGCTTGGACAGCTCGCGCCAATCGTCGAAGCCGAACATGCCGGCGCCGGCCGCCGAGATGAAGGGCGCGAAGGACGCCGCCGCGACATTCGAGACCAGCCGCAGCGTCTCGACATCATCCGGATGGTTGGTCCATTCGTAATCGCCGATCAGCGCGCCATAGGGCTCGCCGCCCGGCATGCCGAACTCGTTCTCATAGAGCTTCTTGAACAGCTGCGACTGGTCGAATTCGGTGGCGCGCTGCAGGTCGCGCGACAGCTCGCGCTTCGAGGCCTGCAGCAGGCGCAGCCGCAGCGAGGTGCCGGTCTCGCTGTTCTTCACCAGATAGTGCAGCCCGCGCCAGGAGCCTTCCAGCTTCAGGAAACGCTCATGATGCATCACCGCGTTCAGCTGCTCGCTGACCTTGCGGTCGATCTCGGCGATGGCGCGGTCGAAGGTCTGCTGCAGGTTGCGGTTGAAGGTGACGGTGCCCTTCAGCGCCTCCTCGGTCAGCGCCTTGATCAGCTCCTGGGCGCGGTCGCGCTCGGTCTGGCGCGTCGCGCCCAGCACCTGGTCGAGCAGCCCGCCGCCGGCTTCCGCCTCGGTCGTCGTCGCACCGGCGCTCGCCGGCGCGTTCTGGGTGCCGCTCATGCCGCGCTCCCCTTGCCGCCAAGCCCGAGCTCACCCGAGAGCCTGTCGAGCTTGGCCTTGTCTTGCAGCACCTCCTCGAGCAGCGTCTCCAGCTCCTCGGAGCGGTCGACCTTGCTCATCAGGTCGCGCAGCTTGGCGCGCGTCTCGAGCAGCGCCTTCAGCGCCGGCACCTGCTCGGCCACCTTCGCCGGCTCGAAATCCTCCATCGAGCGGAATTTCAGGTCGACCGCCATCTCGCTGCCATCGCCGGCCAGCGTGTTGGCGACGCGCAGCTTCAGGCCCGGTTGCACGCGGGCCATCACCTCGTCGAAATTGTCGCGGTCGATCTGGACGAATTTGCGCTCGGCCAGCGGCTTCAGCGGCTCCGCCGGGTCGCCGGCGAAATCGCCCATGATGCCGAGCACGAAGGGCAGCTCGCGCTCGATCTCGGCGCCCTCGGTCTCCACCTGATAGGTGATGTGGACGCGCGGCTTGCGCACACGCGCCAGCTTGTCGTGAACGCTACCGCTCATGCAGGCGATCTTCCTCTTCGGCTCGACAACGCTTCTGACGGACAGGATGGGGCGGCCATCCCGCCCCCGCAACTACCAGACGATGCCCTTCGCCTCGCCCGCCGGCGCTGCCGCCGGCTCCGCGGCCGGCACCGGCGCCTGCGGCGAAGGCTGCGCCGCCGGCGGCGGTGATGCCAGAGACTGGATGCCAAGCATGCTCAACATCGCGTGACGCGCGGCCTTGTCAGGCAGCACCTCCTCCAGCAGCGCCGGCAGCGGCATGCGGGCGCGGCGCGCCAGCGTCTCGATCGAATAGGCGATCGGCGAATGCGGCTCGGTGGCGCGGAAATAGGCGGCGATGTCCTCCAGCCGGCGGATGGCGTCCTCGCGCGAGGCGGGGGCGCCGCCCGAGGCCGGTGGCAGCGCGGCCGTGGCCGCAGCCATGGTTGGGGCGGGCGCCGCGACCGGCACGGCCGCCGCGGCCAGGGGCGCGGCGGGCGGCGGGACGTCCGCCGGCGTCGCGGCCGGGGCCGGGGTGGTGGCCCCGCCGAAGCGCGTCGCCAGCTCCTGCATGCGGGTCAGCAGCTCGGCCACACGCCGTGTCGGCGGCGCGGCATCGCCGAAGCGGGCGGTGCATTGCGCGTCGAAGGCGTCCCAGGCGGAGAGCGCCGCACCGGCCGCCTCGCCAAGCGCCTGCCATTGCGGCGCGGCGGCGGCGGCCTCGCGCTCCAGCACCGACAGATCGGCGATGCCGGATGCCAGCCGCGCCTCGCGCCGCTTCGCATCCGCCAGCGCCGCCGTCTCCTCGGCCAGGGTCCACTGGTAGAGCGAGACGCCGCTGCCATCGGCGCGGCGGAACAGCGCCAGGCGGCGCAGCGGCTGCATCAGCGTGCCATCGGCGCTGCTGCCGGCGAGCCCCGCCAGCGGGGCGGCCCGCCCTTCCAGCCCATCCTCGTCGGGGCGCGGGTGCAGCGCGTCCCAGTACTGCTCCATCAGCCCCGCCAGCAACTGCGCCGCGTCGCGCAGCCCCGCCAGCCCGTCGAGCCGCACCAGCGCCTCGGCCAGCCAGGCGGCGATCTCGATGTCGCGGCTGCGCTCGGCGAGGCAGAGCTGGCCCAACCGCTTCACCTCGCGCCAGGGCAGCGGCACGGCCTCCTCGCCGCCCGCCGCATCCTGCGCGCGCTCCTCGGCGCGCGCCTCGGCCCGCGCGTCGCGCAGCTTCTGATAGGGCGAGGCGGGCGAGTAATCCTCGCGCAGATCGACACCCGCGCCCCCCTCGCCCTCGGCCAGGGGGGTCAGCAGCTTCTCCAGCTCGACGGCAGCGCTCATGCCCGTGGTTTTCACCGCTTTCGCGCATCATGCAAGAGCGCGTGATCCGCACTCACGTGATGGTTCGCGACCGGCCGGGCCGGTTGCCGCGCTGCAGCCTTCTGAATATGGAAGACGCGGTAGCGGGGAGCGCAGGCACGGGCATGGTCGCACTGGATTTGAAGTCGCTTGTCGGGCGGCTCAACGATCTTTGCCGTCGCCAGCTGGAAGCGGCAGCAGGGCTGACCCTGTCGCGCGGCCACTACAATGTCGAGATCGAGCATGTCCTGCTGAAACTGGCCGAGGCGCCGGGCTCTGACATTTCCGCGATCCTGCGCGGCAGCGATGTCGATGCCGGGCGCGTGGCGGCCGAGCTGACCCGCGCGCTGGACCGCCTGCGCGGCGGCAATACCCGGGCGCCGGCGCTGTCTCCCGACATCGTGAGCTGGCTGCGCGAAGCCTGGCTGATCGCTTCGATCGAACGCAACGAGGCAAGGCTGCGCTCCGGCCATCTGCTGGTGGCGCTGCTGTCGGAGGATTCGCTGCGGCGCAGCGTGCAGGACAGCGCGCCATCGCTGATGGCGCTCTCGGCCGAGGCGCTGCGGCGCGACTGGCCCGCCCTCGCCGCCGGTAGCGAGGAGGAGGGCAGCAGCGCCGCCCTGGCTGCGGCGCCGGCCGCCGACGCCCCCGGTGCGCCCGCCGGCAGCGGCCCATTGGAACAATTCTGCAGCGACCTCACCGCCGCCGCGCAGGCCGGTAAGATCGACCCGATCCTCGGCCGCGATGGCGAGATCCGCCAGGTGATCGACATCCTGACGCGGCGGCGCCAGAACAACCCGATCCTCACCGGCGAGCCGGGCGTCGGCAAGACGGCGGTGGCCGAGGGCCTCGCGCTGCGCATCGCCGCCGGCGAGGTGCCCGAGGCGCTGCGCGAAGTGCGGCTGCTGGCCCTTGATCTCGGCCTGCTGCAGGCGGGCGCCGGCATGAAGGGCGAGTTCGAGAACCGGCTGCGCGGCGTCATCGATGCGGTGAAGGCGAGCCCCCGCCCGATCGTGCTGTTCATCGACGAGGCGCACACGCTGATCGGCGCCGGCGGCCAGCAGGGGCAGAACGACGCCGCCAATCTGCTGAAGCCGGCCCTGGCCCGCGGCGAGCTGCGCTGCCTCGCCGCCACCACCTGGGCCGAATACAAGAAGTATTTCGAGAAGGATGCGGCGCTGACCCGGCGCTTCCAGCTGGTGCAGGTGGGCGAGCCGTCGGAGGCGCTGGCTTCCGCCATGCTGCGCGGCCTGGTCGCGGTGCTGGAGAAGCATCATGGCGTGCGCATCCTGGACGAGGCGGTGACCGAGGCGGTGCGGCTCTCCGCCCGCTACATCCCGGCGCGGCAATTGCCGGACAAGGGCGTGTCGCTGCTGGACACCGCCTGCGCCCGCGTCGCCATGAGCCAGGGCGCCCTTCCCGCCGCCATCGAAGATCGCCGCCGCCGGCTGGAGCTGATCGGGACCGAGAGTGGCGTGCTGCAGCGCGAGGCCGCCTCCGGCACCGATCATACGGCGCGGCACGCCGCCCTGGAGGCGGAGCGTGACACGCTGCAGCAGGAGCTGGCGGCGCTCGAGGCGCGCTGGGAGGAGGAGAAGGCGCTGATCGCCGAGCTCTCCGCTTTGCGCGATCGCGCCGAAGCGGGCGAGGCCGAGGCGGCGACATCGCTCTCGGCGGCGTCGAAAAGGCTGCGCGCGCTGCAGGGCGAGCAGCCGCTGGTGCATCCGGTGGTGGATGGCCAGGCGGTGGCCGAGGTGGTGGCGAGCTGGACCGGCATCCCGGTCGGCCGCATGCTGGGCGACGAGATCCGCACGGTGCTCGAGCTGAAGCCGAAGCTGGAGGAGCGGGTGATCGGCCAGCCGCATGCGCTGGAGGCGATCGCCGAGGCGATCCGCACCCAGCGCGCCGGGCTGACCGACCCGCGCAAGCCGGTGGGCGTCTTCCTGATGGCGGGCACCTCGGGCGTCGGCAAGACGGAGACGGCGCTGGCGCTGGCCGATCTGCTCTATGGCGGCGAGCAGAACCTGACCGTCATCAACATGAGCGAGTTCAAGGAGGAGCATAAGGTCTCCCTCCTGATGGGCTCGCCGCCCGGCTATGTCGGCTATGGCGAGGGCGGCGTGCTGACCGAGGCGGTGCGCCGCCGCCCCTACTCCGTCATCCTGCTGGATGAGATGGAGAAGGCGCATCCCGGCGTGCAGGATGTCTTCTACCAGGTGTTCGACAAGGGGCAGATGAAGGATGGCGAAGGGCGGGACATCGATTTCCGCAACACGCTGATCATCATGACCTCCAATGCCGGCAGCGACACCATCGCCCGGCTCTGCGCCGATCCGGAGATGGCGCCGGAGCCGGCCGCGCTGAACGAGGCGCTGCGGCCCGATCTTCTGAAGTGGTTCAAGCCGGCCTTCCTCGGCCGCTGCACCCTCGTCACCTATTACCCGCTGGCGCCGGAGATCCTGCGCCGCATCGTCGCGCTGAATTTGCGCCGCATCGAGCGGCGGCTGCGCGAGACCTATGGCGTCGCGCTGGAGATCGGCGAGGGCGTCCTGGACAGCATTGCCGCCCGTTGCACCGAAACCGACAGCGGCGCGCGCAATGTCGAGACCATCCTCACCCGCACCGTGCTGCCCGAGCTGTCGTCACGCATTCTTGCAGTGATGATGCAGGGCGGACGCCTCTCCGGCGTCAGGCTGGGCGTGGGCGCGGACGGAAACTTCGATTACCACATCACCAGCGTCGCGGCCTGAGGCCGCCGCTTCGGCAGAGGGCAAGGAGACCCATCATGGCGATCTACATGAAGTACCAGGGCGTGGACGGCGAGAGCACCACCACGGGCTTCGAGAAGCAGATCGAGCTGCAATCCTTCCAGGTCGGCGTCGGCCGCGGCATCTCGACCGCGCGCGGGACCTCGACCCGTGAATCCTCCGAGGCCAGCGTCAGCGAAGTCACGCTGACCAAGCTGACCGACGGCTCCTCGCTGAAGCTGTTCGAGGAGTCGCTCTACGGCAAGCTGGACCATGAGGTGGTGATCACCTTCGTCCGCACCCAGACCGGCGGCGGCGTGCAGCCCTATCTGCGCTACACCCTGACCGGCGCCGGCGTCAGCGGCTTCTCGCTGAGCTCGGGCGGCGAGCGCCCGGTGGAGAGCATCAGCCTGAACTTCGACAAGATCGAGATGACCTATGGGGTCATCGGCGACGACCAGTCGGGCAGCAACTCCTCGACCAGCTACGATCTGGCGACCGCCAAGCGCGCCTGATCGCGCCAAGCGGCCCACGCAAGGCGGCGCGGCGGGGAGACCCGCCGCGCCGTTTCGCATGTCAGCGGGCGGGCGGGCGCGGCAGGCCGGGCAACGTGTCCTCGGCGCCGTCCTGGCGCAGCACCACGGCGCTGACATTGTCGCGCGCCCCGGCGGCGACGGCGCCCTGCACCAGCGCCGCCGCATCGGCGCCCTGGCGCAGCAGCCGCGCGATCGCCTCCTCCGGCAGCGCCTTGAACAGCCCGTCGCTGCACAGCAGGAAGACATCGCCCGGTTGCACCGCATCCGACACCTTGTCGAGCAGCAGCGGCGCGTCGCCGCCGCCCACCGCGCGCAGGATGATGTTTGCCTGCGGGTGGCGCTCCGCCGCCTCGGCCGCCAGCTCGCCCCGGTCGACCATCTCCTGCACCAGGGAATGGTCGCGGGTCAGCATCTGCAGCACGCCCTCGCGCAGCCGGTAGGCGCGGCTGTCGCCGGCCCAGAGGCAGGCGAAATGCCGGCTGCGCAGCAGCAGGGCGACGACGGTGCTGGCCATCACCCGGCCCTGCCCCTGCTCCGCCGCGCGGCGGCGCAGCGCCTCATGCGTGGCGCTCAGCCGCAGCCGCAGCTGCGCCAGCATCTCGGCCGCCGAGAGGCCGGGCGGGATGCCCTCCAGCGCGCTGGCGACGGCGGCGGCCGCCACATCGCCGCCGCCATGCCCCCCTGCCCCATCGGCCACCGCCCAGAGGCCGAGATCGGGGCGGTGCACCACCGCATCCTCGTTCCTGGACCGCACCGTGCCGACATGGGTGCGCGCATCGGAGCGCAGACCGGGGATCATGCCGGCGCCTGGCCCAGCAGGCGCAGCGCATGCGGCAGCGGCGGCAGGGCCGGCACCGCCCATTCCAGCGCCGCATTCCACCAGCCGCGCGGCGCGCCGCTGCCCTCGGGCGGCGGCAGGCTGGCCAGCAGCGCATCGGCGGGGCTGGCGGCGGCGATGGCCATATGGGCCGCCTCGGCCAGGGCGGCGAACCAGCCCTCCGCCGCATCGGCCACGGGGGCGGCCAGCAGCAGCGGGAAGCGCCGCCCCACCGCATCGCGCGAGGCCGCCATCACGCCGCAGAGCGGCGCCGCGCCGCAGGCGCCCCCGGGTAGCGACAGGCACCAGCAGGGCATCGCATCCCAGGCCGCGGCGAAGGGCTGCGCGCCCAGCCGCGCCGGCCCCGCCTGCAGCAGCGACGCCGCCCAGCCATCCCAGGCGGCGACGGCATCGCCCGGCAGGTTGCGGCGGATGAAATCGCCATGCGCCGGCAGCTTGCCGTAGAGGCCGGTCGCGCTCACGGCGCCAGCACGGGGCAGCGGAAGCGCGACAGCTCCGCCAGGTTGAAGGGGTTGGTGCTGCTGCCCGGCCGCAGCTCGAAGATCGCGCCGCGGTCGCCATGGGCGATGGTCAGGCGGTAGCGCTCCCCGGCCAGGCGCTGCAGTGTGGCATGCGGGCCCATCACCAGCCGCAGCGAGGACCAGCCGCCATCCAGCGTCAGGCTGCCGGCATAGCCGGGCGGGGTGAAGACCAGGCTGACATTGCCCCGCGCCGGCCAGGAGAGCAGCACGGGACGGCCGGTGCCGGTCGGCGGCAGCTCGTTGCGCACCCCATCCGCCTCCAGCACCGCGCTGTTGGAGTTGAGGTCGAGCCCCTGCGGGATCAGCTCGAAGCGCAGCCCGGTGCCGGCGACACCCGGAAAAAACGCGTCGCGGATCGCCTGGGCGCGCTGGAACTGCGCCAGATCGGCCGCCGTCACCGGCGGCGCCAGCCCGTCGGTCGCCATCGGCCGCCAGGGATTCTGCGTGGTGTCGGCATAGGGGCGGATATTCTGGGCGAAGAACTGCTCCAGCACGCCGCCGGGGGCGAAGAGCCGGGCGAAATCATCCACCGGCACATCGGCACCGTCGCGGCGCAGCGGGAAACGGCCCTCCACCGCGCGGCAGAGCGGCGCGATCTGCTGCTGCGCCGCGGCGGCGATCGCCGCCTTGGCGCCGCCGGCCCGCGCCTGCTGCGTCGATTGCGCCAGAGCGCGCAGCCATTTCGCCAGGGGCTCGGGCTGGCGCGCCGCCTCGGCCAGCAGGCGCTGGCCGGGGTCCAGCGTGCCGCCCGCCGGCGGCGGCAGCGCCGTGCCCGGCGGCAGCGAGGCCAGCCGCGCCACCTGCACATACAGCTCGCTGACGCTGCGCAGGATGTCTTCCAGCGGCGCGCCGGCGGCTTCGCGCAGGGCGGCGAAACGCGGCTCGACGATGCCGCCCACCATCGCCGCCGGCCCGACCGGCTGCGGCGCGCCGCCGCCGGCCGGCGCCACCTTCTCGGCCACGGCCGAGGGGGTGAGCTGCGCGGTGATGCCCTGCAGCAGCCCGCGCAGCGGCGAGTTGGGCGCGCCCAGGATGTTCAGCCCCTCCGCCGCCGCCGGCAGGCCGGCGAAGGGCGGCAGCACCAGATCGTCCAGCAGCGCCTGCCAGGCATCGCCATAGTCGCGGGCGTAGAGGGCCAGCACCTCGGCCTCCAGCCGCGCCGGGTCCTCGGCGCCGGTCTGGGCGGCCTCGGGGCCCAGCACCCAGCCCTCGGCGGCGGCGGCGCGCACCGCCCCGGCCAAATTGGGCAGCAGCGCCTGGCGCAGCCCGTCCAGCGTGTAGAGGCCGGGCACGCCCTCGGTCAGCGGCCGGCTGGAGGCCCGCACGAAGTAGCGCTGCCCGGCGGCGCCCAGCGCATCAGCCGGGCGCCAGGGCGCCAGCGCCTCGCCCGCCGGGCGCAGCCGCGAATAGACGCGGCCGGCCATGGGCAGGCGGGAGAAGACGCGCCGCGCCGTGTCCACCAGCGCGCCATCGATCGGGTAGCGGGCGAAATCCTGCGCCAGCAGCGCGTCCAGATGGCGCGCCAGTGCCTCGCGCGCCGGAAGGTGGATGGCGCCGGGGTAGAGCACCGCCCAGTCGGCCAGCACCCAGCGGCGCAGCAGCGCGGCATCCAGCGGCCCTTCGCGGCCCAGCATCAGATAGGCGCGGGTGGTCTCGTACAGCGCCTCCTGCTGGGTCAGCTCGGCGCGCATGCGGCTCTCCATGCGGGCCAGCAGGCGCGGCAGCAGGGTGCGGTCCAGCGCGTGGCGATAGGCGATGCGGCCGCCGGCCGCCAGCTTCTCCGCCTGGTCGAGGCCGAGCAGCCCCTCCTCCCGCCCCGCCGCATCCGGCAGGTCGCGCGCGGCGTCGAGAGAGGGCAGCACGCGCAGGAAATCGGCCTCGGTCACCGGGTCGAAGGGGATGCCCTGCGCGGCCTCCTCGGCCTTGGCGACGGCCTGCTGCACCGCCTCGGCGCGGCGCTGCTCCGCGGCGCGGCTGGACCAGCCCCAGATGCCACCCCCCAGCAGCAGCAGCAGCGCCAGCCCCCAGGCGGTGGCGGCCAGGATGCGGCTGCGCCGCTCGGCGCGGCGGTCGCGCGCGGCCAGCCGTGCCTCGCGGAACACCACATCCCGCAGCAGCCGGCCGAGGAAGAAGCTGCGCCCCTGCTGGCCGCCGGCGCGCGCCACGCGCTGCCCGTCCAGGCCGAAGCTGCGCGACAGCGCGCCGGCCAGCCGGTCGATCGGCGAACCTTCCTGGGTGCCGGAGGTGAAATAGACGCCGCGCAGAAACAGCGCCGGATCCATCCGTGTGCCGCCGAAGGCGGCCTCGGCGAAGTCGCGCACCGGCTGTTCCAGCGAGGCGAATTGCGCCGGGAAGCCGGCGATGGCGGCGCGCTGGGCCGGGCCGCGCTCGGCCTGCAGGCGTTCCAGCAGCCGGTCCTCGAGCCGCCCCAGCAGCGCCTGGAATTCGGCGCCGAAGCGGGCCAGCGGGCCCTCCGGCCCGGTCTGGGCGGGAAAGGTGAAGCCCCAGACCTGGGCGCGGCTGTCACGGTCCAGATCGTCGAAGCTCTCGGTGAAGCCGGGCAGCAGGTCGGCCTTGGTGACCAGCAGATAGACCGGCAGGCGCTGGCCAAGCTTCTCTTCGAGTTCGCGGATGCGGCGGCGGACGGTGCGGGCATGCGCCTCACGCCCGGCGGCGTCCAGGCTGGCCAGGAGGTCGGTGCCGAAAGCCACCAGCACGCCATTCAGCGGCTGGCGGGGCCGGGTGCGGCGCAGCAGGCCGAGAAAACTCTCCCAGCCCGCGCGGTCGGCGGCGGCGTCGGAATCCTGGGTGGTGTAGCGGCCGGCGGTGTCGAGCAGCACGGCGCGGTCGGAGAGCCACCAATCGCAATGCCGCGTGCCGCCGATGCCGGGCAGCTTGCCCTCGGCCACCGGGAATTCCAGGCCGGAGCGGGCGATGGCCGTGGTCTTGCCGCTGCCGGGCGGGCCGATCAGCACATACCAGGGCAGCTCGTACAGGTAATTGCCCTGGCGCGCGGCGGAGCGGCGCAGCACCTCCAGCGCCCGGCCCAGATTCTCTTTCAGCGCCGCCTGTTCCTCGGCGGCGCGGCCGTCCTGCGCCTCGGTGCTGGTCACCGCCTCCGTCAGCGCGCGGTCGCGGGCGCGGCGGGCGCGGGCGCGCCAGAACATCAGGCCGAGATAGATAGCCAGCACGAGGGCGGCGATGATGGCGCGCGACCAGGGATCCTCGAAGGGCCGCGTGCTGCCGAAGCCGAGCAGCGGCAGGAACAGCCAGATCACCGGCAGCAGCAGCAGGATGACGGCCAGGCCGGCCAGCGCCGGGATGGTGGCGAAGGCGGAGATCAGGCTCCCCATCACTCGGGTCTCCGGTTCAGCACCACCACCTCGATGCGGCGATTGGTCTCGCGCCCCTCGGCCGTGCGGTTGTCGGCCACGGGCTCGGCATCGCCGCGGCCCTCGGCATGGAAGCGCGTGGCGTCCAGGCCGGAGGCGCGGCGGATCACCTCCAGCGCCGCCTCGGCCCGCGCCTGGGACAGGTGGAAATTCGACGGGAAGCGCAGGGTGCGGATCGGCTGGTTGTCGGAATGGCCGAGAATGTCGGTGCGCGCCGCATCCTCCTCGCGCACCGCCTCGCCGATGCGGGTCAGCAGCGGCACGAAGCGCTCATTCAGCGTGGCCGAGCCGGAGGCGTACATGCCGCTGCCCTGGATGCGCACCATGGTGCGCTGGACATCGCCGGTGACGGTGACCAGGCCCTGCGCGATCTCGGGCGCCAGGAATTCGCGCAGCCTGGCGGCCAGCGTCGGGCGCGGCGGCACGGCGGCGGCGGGGGGCGGTGGCGGCGGGGCCGGCGGCACGGGCGCGGCGCTGCGGGCGATGGCCGGCTGCGTCGCCGGCGGCAGCGCCGCCAGCCGCGCATAGAGATCGTCCGAGCCGCGATTGAGGTCCCAGGACAGCCAGGCATAGAACAGGCCGAGCAGGGCGGCCGCCAACGGCAGGGCGATCCAGCCGGGGATGCGGCGCCGCGCCGGGCGGTGCGGCGCATCCACCCCCTGCCAATGCGGCGACAAGCCGCGCTCCCACGGGCCGCGCAGCTGGGCCAGCAGCTGGTAGAGCCCCTCGCGGATGCGGTCCAGCTCGCTGCCGCCGCCGCGCGCCAGCCGGTAGCGGCCCTGCATGCCCAGCGCCAGCGCCAGATAGGCGATCTCCAGCGCCTCGCGATAGCGCCCCGGGTCGCGCTGCATGCCGGCCAGCAGGTCGAAGAAGCGCTCGCCCGAGCGGACCTCCTGATGGAAGCTGGAGACCAGGGATTGCGCGCCCCAGGCGCTGGGCGGGCCCCAGGGGGTGGCCAGCGCCACATCATCCAGCGCGGCGCAGAGCGCGTAATGCGCGGCGCGCAGCTGGTCGGGGGAGACATCGGCCGCGCGCGCCTCGGCCTCGAACTGGCGCAGCGCGCGGATGGCGCGCTCGCGCAGCTCGTCCGGGCGGTCGATGCGCGCGCCGCCCGAAAGCTGCGCCAGCAGCTCCAGCAGCGGCGCGGCGGCGGCGGCGAGCGGCGAGAGGCCGATGCGCGGCAGCGCCTCGATCTCCGCCGCCGCGGCGCCGGCCGGCACGGCATAGAAGGTGGGCGCGGCGGCGGGCGGCATCGCCCCCTGCGGCGCGCGCGGCGGCTGCGCGCCGGCGCGCGGCTGCGGCCCCTGGATGATGGTGCGGTCCGAATCCTCCGGCTCGGAGAAAGGATTGTCGCTCATCCGCGGATCGCCCAGAGCTCCATCTGCAGCGCCGGGAAGTCACCCGAGACATGCAGGGCGAAGCCGCCCGAGGATTGCATCTGCTGCCAATGCGGGCTGCCGCGATCCAGCTCGAAATAGACCGCGCCGGCATGGAAGGGAATCTGCCGCGGCGCCACGGGCAGCGGCCGCACCGCGATGCCGGGCAGCGCGACATTGACCAGCTCGCGGATATGCTCGACCGCGCCGATCTTCACCTGGTTGGGGAAGAGGCGGCGCAGCTGCTCGCCCGGCATCTCCGCCTGCACCGTCAGCACGAATTGCGCGGCGCGCAGCAGGGAGCGGTCCATCAGCGGGCCGACGCGCACGCCGTGGCGACGCTCCTGCAGCGGGATGGCCACCGCATTGGTCTCCAGCACCATCGACAGCGCGCGGCGCAGATCGGCGACGACGGGGGCGAAGGCGCGCTGCAGATCATCATGCCGGTAGGCGGGATAGGGCCGCGCGCGGCGGCCGGGATCGGTGAAGGTGGCAAGCTCGCCGGCCATCTGCACCAGCACCGAGAACAGCGCCTCGGGGTGGATATTGCCGGCATCCGACCAGTGCGACAGCAGCGGCAGCCAGCGGTTCAGCGTCTGCAGCAGCAGGAAGTCGGAGACCTCGGCGACGCCGCGCGCGCCGGGGGCGGAGAGCCGCGCCGCCAGCGCCTCGGCCCGCTGGCCGAGCATGCCGGTGAGCTCCGGCGCCAGATTGCCGATGGCCGGCCAGGCGGAGACGCGCAGGCAGGGCGGGATGAAACGCTCATCCACCACCACGCGGCGGTCGGCCTGCACCTCGACGATGCGGGCGAGGCCGAGGCAGGTGAAGCCGGCGCGCTCCTCGCTCTCCAGCAGGAAGCGCAGCCGCGGGCGGCCGACCTGCAATTCGGCCGGCTGGGTGCTGTCGGAATGGGTGTCGAAGGCCTCGAAGGGCCGCAGCCCGTAACGCGCGCCGGAGAGCTCCGGCATCTCGCCGAAGGCGACCTCCGGGCTGCCGGGCTGGCGCAGCGGCGCCGCCAGATAGACGATCTGGTTGCGCGTGCCCTCCGGCAGGTCGAGCGGCAGCGGCTGGTCGGCGCTGCCGGGGATGGCGAAGGGCGTGCCATCCTCCAGCACGCCGGCGGCGCTGGCCAGCGCGAACTTCCCCGCCGCCAGCAGGTCGCGGTCCAGCGACAGCTCGGTCAGCCCCCAGGGATGCGGGCGCAGCGGCGCGGTGCGCGCCTGCAACTGGTGCTCGTGATAGCGGTCCTGCTGCTGGAAATGCTGCGCGCGCAGGAACATGCCTTCCTGCCAGACGACCTTGTCGGTCCAGACCATGATCAACCCCGCCCGCCGCGCAGCGCGTCTTCATAGGCCCGGGCGAAGGCCTTGCCGAAGGCGCTGTCGAAATCATCGTCGAACTGATCGGAGGTGGCGCGGTGCAGCGCCTTGTAGCGATCCCACAGCCGCTTCTCGCGCGCGCCGGGCATCAGCCCGCCGCCCTGGTCCTCCGCCTCCAGCCGCGCGGGTGCGAGGCGGTCGAGCAGCGCGCGCGCCGCCGCCTGCGTCGCCGCCAGGCCCGCCGCCTGATGCGCGGCGAGGTCGGTCACGATCTCCTGCACCGCGGCGGCGGCGTCGGGCGCGCTCAGCAGCCCCTGCAGCGCGGCGGCGTCGGAGGCGGCGAATTTCACCGGGTTGTTGCCGCTGGCGCGCAGCATGGTCTGCTCGATGCGGAATTCCCGCTTGGCGTCGGCGCGGGCGATCAGCAGGGCGCGCAGCCCGGCCAGGGCGAGGCGGCTGAGCTGGCCGGCGGCGTGCAGCGCGGCCTCCGGCGCGACGCCCGCCAAAGCATGCGGCGGCAGGGCCGCGCCTTGCAGGAAGGCGGCGAGCAGCGCGTCCGGCGCGCCGGGCTGGGGCGGCGCGGCCGGATAGGCCATGGGCGCCGGGGCGGCGGCGAAGGGCGCCACGGGCGGCGGCATGGGGGCCGGAGATGGAGCCGGGGCCGGGGCCGGGGCCGGGGCCGGGGCGGGCGCGAAGGGCAGCGCGGCAGCGGCGGGCGGCGGCACGGGCGCGGGCGCGGGCGGCACGGAAGCCGGTGGCGGGTCGAAGGGCAGGCCCGCATCGGCCGCTGGCGGCGGCGGCGCGACCGGCGGGGCGGGCGGCGGCGCGAAGGGCGCCTGCGCCGGAAGTGGGGGCGCGGGCGGCGGCGGCGCGGCGCCCGGCAGGTCCAGATCCCAATCCTCCGGGATGGTGGCGGCCGCATGGGCGGAGGGCGGGCGGAAGGCGTCGTTCGTCGAGGGGCGATGGTCGGGCATCGGCGCCTCGCCCTCGCCGAAGGGGTCGAGCGGCGCGGGGCCGGTCTCGCCGAAGGGGCGGTGCGGCGGCGGCGGCGGCGCCATCGGGTCGAAGAGCGGGTCCAGCGCCGCGCCGGGCGGGGCGGCGAAGGGATCGGCGCCGCGCCAGGGCTCGGCGCTGGCGCCGGCCGGCGGCGCGCTTTCGGGCGCCATCGGCAGGCTGCCCTGCAGCAGGCTGCTCTCCGCCGCCGGGCGCGCCGCCTGGGCCAGGCGCAGCTCGATCTCCCAGGCGCCGAAGCGCAGCCGGTCGCCATCCGAGACCGGCACGGCTCGGTCGCGCCCGACCGGCGCCCCGGCCTGGTTCAGATAGGTGCCATTGGTCGAGAGGTCGCGCAGCTGCCAGCCGCCGGCGCGGAACTCCAGCACGCAATGACGCTTGGACAGCACCCGGTCCGGGTCCGGCAGCACCCAGTCATTGCCCGGGCCGCGGCCGATCGAGAAATCCCCCCGCGCCTGCCGCGTCTCCGGCACGGCACTGTCGGGGCAGCGCAGCACCGCCAGGGTCAGTTCCATGCGAGCTCCTCCACGGCCATGCGGCCGGCGCCGCCGCGCGCGATGTCGCGCAGCGCGGCCAGATAGCGGGCATAACGCTGCGGCGCGCGGGCGGGATCATCGCGCAGCGCGGCCAGGCTGATCGCCCCGGTCACCGCCACGCCGGTCAGCTGCGCGGCGGGCGGCACCGGCGCGGCGCCGGGCGGCGCGAGCGACGGGCCGGACCAGAAGGCAGCCACCGCCGCCCAGGCCTCCGGCCCGCGGCAGCCGGCCTCCAGCGCCAGCGCCATGCAGCGATGGCGCAGCGCCTCCTCCGGCCGGCGCACCCATTCCTCGGCCGCCTCCAGCGCCTGGCGCTCCAGCGGCGTGGCGTGGCGCGGTGGCGTGGCGCGGGCGGCCATGCAGGCCCACCACACCGCCTCGCGCTTCGGCAGCGCATGGGCGGCCAGCCGCACGGCCTGCAGCGGTCGCCCCTCGCGCTCCAGCCGCCGCACGCCCTCACCCGCGTCGGGCGCGCCCTGCAGGCAGGCCAGGCCCGGCGGGTCCAGCTCCAGCAGCGGCAGCAGCGGCGGCAGGGCGACCGCCAGCTTGCCGGCGGGCGGGACGGCCAGCGCCGGCGGCGGGCCGCCAGGGACAGGCGCGGAGGCGGCGGGCGCGGCGATGCGGGGGTCGGACATGCTCAATTGATGCGGACGATGCCGCCCTGCAGGATCAT
Organism: Pseudoroseomonas cervicalis; assembly: GCF_030818485.1. NCBI lineage: Bacteria > Pseudomonadati > Pseudomonadota > Alphaproteobacteria > Acetobacterales > Roseomonadaceae > Roseomonas > Teichococcus cervicalis. Next base: position 295,600 of record NZ_JAUTAJ010000002.1, read on the forward strand.
GGTGCCGGCGGCCTCCTCCTGGATCAGCGGCGCCTCGACCTTCACCGACCCGCCGGCCTTGGCGTGGATCAGCGTGCCCTCGATGGTGACGCCGGAGGGGTCGATGGTGATCTTCGAGCCACCCACCGTCAGGGTGATCGACTGCATCGCCTCGATCTCGATCTTGCCCTGCTCGGCGCTGACAGAAATGTTGCCCTTCTCGACCACCAGGCTGTCATGGCCCTTCTGCAGCCGGGCGCTGCGATTGTCGCGCACCAGGAGGTTCATGTCCTTCTCGGCCTGGAGATAGACCTCCTCCGACCCGGCCTTGTCCTCCATGCGCAGGATGTTGGCGTTCTCCGGCCCGCCGCCCTTGGAGGAGCGGGTGGAGATCCAGCTCTGCGTCATGTTGCCGGGCAGCGCCTGGGCGTGGCGCGCCGGGTCGTTGTACAGGCTGCCGATGACCACGGGCTTGTCCGGGTCGCCATCCATGAAGCCCACCAGCACCTCGTCGCCGACGCGCGGCAGGAACCAGGTGCCGCCCCAGCTGCCGGCCCAGGGCTGCGCCACGCGCACCCAGCAGGAGGAGCCGTCATGCCGCGGCCCGGCGCGGTCCCAGTGGAAATGCACCTTCACCCGGCCATGCTCGTCGCAATGGATCTCGCCGCCCTCGGGGCCGGTGACGATGGCCGATTGCAGGCCGGGGATGGTCGGGCGCGGCCAGGCGGTGGGGCGGCGCCAGCTGCGCGCGGCCGGGATCAGCGTCAGGCTGTTGCCGTAATGCGTGCCGCCGCCGCCCACCATGTGGCTGTCATCGACGGCGTTGTGGGTGATGCCGGTGACCAGCCAGGGCACCGGCGCGGCACCCAGGGCGGGCGCCACCATGACGCGGCCGCCGGCGAACAGGGCCGGTTCGGCACCCTGGGCGCGCACCGTCTCCGCCGCCGCCTCCTCGCGCTCCATGGCCAGCCGCGCCGGATCGGCATCCGGGCGCGGCGCCTGCTGGCCGGGCCAGGAGAACAGCTCGGCCTCGGCCCTGGAACTGGCCAGCATGGTGCTGGAATTGGCGTTCAGCAGCGCGCCGGGGCGCAGCAGATCGTAATCCAGCGCCGCCGCCTTGCCGGGCCGCTGCTGGGTGGAGGCGGCCCAGTCCCACAGCGTGTCCGGCCCGCCATTCTCGGCGCCCGGGCGGCTGGTCAGCGGCGGGCAGGGAATGGAAGGGAAATCGGCATTGGCGCCGGTGATGTGCAGCGTGTGCTCGCCCATCTCGTGGCGGAAGAAATAGCCGCCGCCGACCTCGTCGATCAGCCGCTGCACGAAATCGAGATCCGTCTCGTTCCACTGCACGCAGTAATTGCGCGGTGCGCCGGGCAGGCTGCCGAAGCGCACCGGGCTGACCTGCCCTTCCTCCAGCACCGTCTGCACGATCTGCTTGGCGCTCTGGCTCTGGAAGATGCGGCAATCCGAAGTGCGGGTGAGCTGCCAGAGCCGCGGCAGCGCCACCATGCGATAGCGGCTGAAGCCGCGCTCGTAATCGCCGGTGCGGCTGAAGGCCTGCACCATGCCGTGGAAATGCCGCGGCGGCCGGCCGGGCGGCGCCACGGTGCAGGTGATGCCGCGGCCGATCATCTCATCCGGCGTGATGTCCGGGCGCAGCGACACCGCCTCCGCCTCGATGCTGTAGAGGGCGCCGATCTGCTCGCTGACATGCAGCGCGCGCAGCACCAGCACATCGGGGCCGAGCGGCGTCGTCATCTGCAACAGGCGATCCGCCTGCACCAAGCCGGACGACATGCGTTTCCCTTCGCCATCGGCGCGCCGGACGCAGCTCGATCCTGCAGGGCGCCAGTTCAACGCTGCATTTTCTCACGATCACGCCCCGCGCGGTAGGGGCGCAGCCCCGCCCCGGGCCAAACGCTTTCTTGATCGGCGCGCTGCTTGCGCCGGATCGCCGCGACCGGCAGCCAGCCAGGGCGGATCGACAAGGGAGCGGAACCGCCCATGACCCAGGCATTGAACGAGGAGGCGTTCTCGCAGTCGCATTGGCTGCTGCTCGCCAAGGGCTTCAACCTGCAGGATTGGTATGGCAGGCCGCAGCACGGCACGGCGGTGGAGCGCAATGGCGGGATCGAGAACCCGAACCGCACGCGGCTGCATGCGCGGCGCACGCTGTATTACCGCTTCGCCGATTCCCGCTATGGCGAGGATGGCCAGCAGGGCGGCGGCTGGTGGCTGGAATATGAGCAGCTGGAGAAGGTGATGCGCGGCTGCGCGGCGCGCGGCCTCAATCTCGGCCAGATGGCGCGGCATTTCCTGGCCGTGCCCTGGGAGTGGAGCCATATCGACCGCGTCATCTCGGCGGTGTTCGAGCAGCCGATGGACGCCTATGAGGGGCGCGGCCGGCCGGTTGAGCTGACCGGGCGCTATGGCGGGCGCAACAGCGTCGATGACGGCCAGGGCTATGGCGGCGACCGCAATGTGATCCAGCTTTTCATCCCGGCGATGCGCCAGCATTGGCGCCAGGCGCTGGGCCAGGTGCGGGTGCAGGACATCCGCGATTTCGCGCGCGGCCACCGCGACCTGATCCGCGTCTGAGGGCGCGCCGCGCCGGATGTCCCAGGGCGCTCCGCGCCGCGCTTCTCAGCGCGGCGCGATGCCCAGCGGGAAGCTGCGCAGGTCGCGCGTCGCGGTGCGGAACACCGCGTTCTGCCGGTGCTGCTTCTCGCTGGCCAGTTCCGGCACGCGGCGCGAGACATATTCGCCGAGCGCCAGCGCGCTGATCCGCCCATCGCTGTCCTTGGCCGCGCGCCCCGCCAGCCCCTCGCGCAGCGCATAGGCGAAGACGCCATTGCGGTCGTCATAGCTGTCCAGCGCCTCCTGCACCGAGGAGGAGGCGGCGAGCAGATAGCGCCCCGTCTCATTGCCCAGCGCCGAAAGGCTGTCCAGCGCCACCTGCCCCGCATAGCAGGTGTCGATCAGCAGAAAACCGTCACGGGCGCGGATGCGGGCCAGCGCCGAGATCAGCGCGTCATCATCCAGCGCCCGCCGCGCCGCCTCGGTCATCGAGCGCGGGCGGCCGATATCGGCGGGCAGGAACAGGAAGCGCCCATTCTCCTCCACCCGCACGCCATGGCCGGCGATGTAGAAAACGAAAGTGTCCTCCGGCCGCACCCGGCGTGCCGCATCGTCCAGCGCGCGCAGGATGCCCTCGCGCGTCGCATCGGCATCCAGCAGCAGGGTGGTGTCGACGCCCTCGAACAGCCCGACGCTGCCGGCGCGCAGCGTGTCGACCACGGTGCGCGCATCCGGCACGGCGAAGCGCAGATCCATGTCCGGCACGCCGTAATTGTTGACGCCGACGGCCAGGATCACCAGCCGCCCCGCCCCGGGCGGCGGCGCCGCCTGGCCCTCGCGCCGCAGCTCCAGCCCCGGCCCTTCCGAGAACAGCCCCCGATCGGCGGCGTAGAGCCGCGTCGCGATGGTGTTGGGCCCGGGGTCGAGCGGGATCTCCGCCTGGAAGGGCGCGTCGCCGCGTGCCTCGCCGCTGCCGCGCGGCGCATCGATGCGCGCGGCGATGCGGCCATTCAGCAGCACGTCGAGCGGGCCGAGGCCGAGGCCGCGATCCTGCGGCAGCACGGTGAAGCGCAGCGCCGTCGCCTCGGCCGGCAGCGAGGCCTCGGTCCAGCTCAGCACCGGGCAGGTGCCGTCGGGCATCACGGCGCAGATCTCGCCGGGCCGCGCCAGCGGCGTGTGGCCGATGCGGGCGCGCAGATCGGCCAGCCGGCCCGCCTGCGGCAGCACGCCGCCGATGCGCGCGCGCACCGCCTGCGGCGCGTAGAGCGCGCGATAGGCCTGCTGGAAGCTGGCCCATTCCGGCGTCGCCGCGCGGCCCTCATTCAGGTGCACGCCGACCAGCTCCTGCCCGCCGGAGGGCGCGTGGTCGAACAGCCCTTCCGGTGTCCACAGCGCCCAGCGCTGCGTGTCGGGCTGGATGAACAGGGCGGCGCGCTCGGTGATGCGGTTCTCCGCCAGACCGTACCAGCGCAGCGTGCCATCGGCATGGGCGGCGACCAGCAGCGAGCCATCCTGGGTCAGCGCCAGACCCCAGCTGGCACCGGGGCCGGTCACCGCATCCAGCTGGTTGCCGCGCGCGTCGTAGAGCCGCAGATGCGTGTCGGTGCCGAGCACGAAGCCAAGCCCGCCCGGCAGCACCGCGGCGCTGCGGGCGAATTCGCCCTGGCCCAGCGCCAGCGGCCGGCCATTCAGCCGCGGCTGGGTGGAGTTGCGCCATTGCGTCAGGCTGATGCCGCCCTCGCTGTCGCTGGCCGGGCGCAGCCCGTCATTCTCCATCGGCTTGGTCGGGCGCAGCTCGCCGCGCGCCACGTCGAAACCCAGCGCCGGCAGGCCGGGGCGCGGCACCAC